>NZ_JBITVZ010000008.1:0-188595 GCF_044543385.1 Stenotrophomonas sp. NPDC077420 | reverse complement strand
TCGGCCTCAGCGCCTTCCTCCGTGTGCCCCGACGTTTCCGTCGTTGCGAGCCGCCCATTATAGCCGGCAAATCCGCTTCGTCAACACCTTTTTTCAAGGCCGTTTCGCCGTAGCGAACCGTTGTTGCCGATGCTGCTTCGTCGTTGCGACCCGAAGGTCTTTTCGTCGAAGCGAGCCGCCTATTATGTCAGGCTTTTCGTTTCCGTCAACACCTTCTTTCGAAGGATGTTGCCGCCGCTTTGGCTTGGTGTTCACCGGGGTGAAGACCGCGTCGCAGCGAGGGAGCGAATACTAAAGACTTCTCGAAATTCGTCAAGCGCTTTTTTCAATTCGTACCGACACACGCCCGGTACCTGCCGTGTGTGGGCACAGCGCCAACGGCGATGCGCAGCACGCGCGTTGCGCGTGCTGCGCAGGGCTGCCAACAATGCAGCTTCTTGTCGTCAGGGAAGCATGCGTCATGTCTGCGGTTGCCAAGCGTTCGTTGTTGCGCGATCTCTCATTGCCCGCCGTGGTCGCCGGCTTCATTACCGTGCTGGTGGGCTTTGCCAGTTCCGCGGTGATCGTCTTCCAGGCCGCACAGGCGGTCGGTGCAACGCAGGCGCAGATCGCATCGTGGATGTGGGCGTTGGGCCTGGGCATGGGCGTGACCTGTATCGGGCTGTCCCTTCGCTACCGCGTGCCGGTGGTGACGGCATGGTCGACCCCGGGTGCGGCGATGCTGGTAGTGGGGACGGGCGCGGTGGCGTACAGCGATGCCATCGGGGCGTTCGTACTTGCCGCAGTGCTGGGCATGCTGGCCGGCTTCTCCGGTGTGTTCGCCAAGCTCATGCGACGCGTGCCGATGGCACTGGCCGCCGGGATGCTGGCCGGGGTGTTGCTGCGCTTCGGGCTGGAGGTGTTCGTCTCCATGGGTACGCAGCTGGGCATGGCGCTGGCGATGTTCGCCACCTGGCTGGTGGGGCGCCGGCTGTTCCCCCGCTACGCGGTGATCGCCACACTGCTGGTGGGCGTGGGCGTTGCCGCCGCCCAGGGCCTGCTGCATGCCGAACAGCTGCGGCTGGAACTGGCGGTGCCGGTGTTCACCTGGCCGACCCTGTCCTGGCCGGCGGTGTTCGGCATCGCCCTGCCCCTGTTCGTGGTCACCATGGCCTCGCAGAACATTCCCGGCGTCGCGGTGATCCGTGCCTCCGGATACGACACCCCCATCTCCCCGGTGATCGGCTGGATCGGCGTGGTCAATACGGTATTGGCGCCCTTTGGTGCCTATGGGCTCAACCTGGCGGCGATCACGGCGGCCATCTGCATGGGTCGCGAGGCGCATGAGGATCCTGCGCGGCGTTACACCGCCGCCGTGGCCGCCGGTGCCTTCTATATCGTGGTGGGCCTGTTCGGGGCGACGGTGGCTGCCGTGTTCGCCGCCTTCCCGAAGGAACTGGTGGCCTGCGTGGCCGGCATCGCGTTGTTCGGCACCATCGCCAACAGCCTGGCGATGGCCCTGCGCGAGGAAGCCGACCGCGAGGCGGCACTGGTCACCTTCCTGGTGACCGCCTCGGGGTTGTCGCTGGCCGGGATCGGGTCGGCGTTCTGGGGCCTGGTGGCCGGCGGAATCTGCCTGGTGGCATTGCGGCCACGGGATGGAGGGTGATGCCGGGTGACAGAGCCCGGCTCTGCGTTACCGGCGCGGTGGATTACAGGGGCCTGGTTGCCAGGGTCTGCTGGAGCACGTGGCGTGCGCCAGGGGCCAGGGTGATGACATCCGGGCCGGCGTTGGCCGCTTCCAGGCACACGTAATTGCGCCACCCTGCCCCGACGTCGGCCATCTTCGCCGCGCCGGCTTCACCCGGGTTCCAGGCAACCAGCGAGCGGCTGCCCTGGGTGGTGATCTCGATGCTGCGCTTCAGCCCCGGGTCCTTCAGCACGTAACGGCCGCCTGCCTGGGTATAGATGCGGTCGCTGCGGCCGGGGTCGCGAGGGTCGTTGAGTGACCAGTCGCCCTGCTGGGTGCGCGCGGCCGCGTAATTCTCGAACTTGTCCAGGTAGGTAAGGCCGTCCAGCCCGGACACGCTGACCTGCATCGCATCGCTCACCCGGAAGTAGTTGTGCAGGGCCTGGCTGAAGGTGACCGGCTGGCGGCCGGTGTTCTCGGTGGTCAGGCGCTGTTCCAGCGTGCGGCCGATGCGCAGCTGCATGCGCAGGCGCAGGTCCAGGTTCTCCAGCACCGGCGGGGCCAGGGTCAGCACGACGCTGCCGTCGGCGTCGCGCTGGGCGCTCTGCAGGGTCCAGGGCACGTTGCGTACGAAGCCGTGCGACGGCACGTCACCGCCCTGCCCCTGCCTGCCGAAGTAGGGCCAGCACACCGGGCTGCCGCCGCGGATCGGGGTGGGCAGGGGCTGCGCGGTGGGCGACAGCCACAACACGTCCTGGCCGCCCTTGGGAATGAACGACAGCAGCTGGCCGCCGAACACCGAGATCGCGGCGGTGGCCAGGGGTGTCTCCACCTTCCAGGCCGGGAAGCCGTGGAAGTCGACGATGCTCAGCCCCTCCAGCGTCGGCAGCGCGGCGCTGGGCGCGGTCGGCGACTGCACCAGGCGGGCATGGTTGGAGGGCAGGGAGAACACGGTGCTGTCGGGCATGGCAGTGGTGGGCTTGGGGAGAGGGGGCGCGCTGCGCAGCGCGGTCAGGATGCGCAGGCCGGCACGGCCATCGGGATCGGGCCAGCCCAGCGCCTGCTGTTCGGCCTGGAGGGCGCGCCGGGTCGCGGTGCCCACCATGCCGTCGGCAGCACCGATGTCGTGCCCGCGGGCGAGCAGCAGGGTCTGCAGCTCGCGCCGCTCGGTGCGGCCGATGCCGGGGTCGTCGGTGGGCCAGGCCGCCACGATGCCGGGGCCGCCACGCAGGCGGTCGGCCAGGGTGGCAATGGCCAGCGCATAGCTCTCGGCGGCGTTGTAGGCGTAGATCGCGTCGTAGTTGCGGAACACCAGCCAGGCCGGGCCCTGGGCCCCGGTCGGCAGCAGCAGCGCCGCGTTGGCGTCGTCGGGCAGGCCGGCAGGAGCGAGCGCGCCGCCGGCGATCGGGACGATGCCCTGCGCGCGCCAGGCCGACAGCGGCTTGCGGTTGGTGCGACCGGCCTGGCTGGCATTGAAGCCTGCGGGAATCGTTACCTCGATGCCCCACGGCTGGCCGGTGCGCCAGCCGGCCTGCTTGAGATAGTTGGCGGTGGACGCCAGTGCGTCGGGAATGCTGGCGACCAGGTCGCGGCGGCCATCGCCGTCGCCGTCCACGGCGATGCGCGCGTAGGTGGAGGGCATGAACTGGGTATGCCCGAACGCACCGGCCCAGGAACCGGTCAGGCCATCGGCGCTCAGATCGCCGGCATCCAGCAGCTTGAGCAGTGCCAGCAGCTCGCCGCGGAAGAAAGGCTGGCGGCGGCCATTGCAGGACAGGGTGGCCAGCGACTGCAGCAACGGGCGCTTGCCGAACACGCGACCGTAGTCGCTCTCCACGCCCCATACCGCCACGATGGTGGCTGGATCGACGCCGTACTGCGCTGACACGGCCGCCAGCAGGTCGCGGTGCTGGAGCAGGCGTGCCCGGCCATCGTCCACCCGCTGGGTGTCGACCAGTGCGGCCAGGTAATCCCACAGTGGCGTGGTGAACTCCGGCTGCGCATCCAGAAGCGGCAGTACGCTCAGGTCCGGAACAAGCCCGGCGGTGAGCCGGGTGAACCCGGCCGCGCTGACGCCCTGTTTGAGCGCCTGCGGCTGCAGCGTGGCCAGGCAGCGATCGAAGTCATCCTGCGGCGCGGCGACAACCGGGGCGCTGGCCAGCCAGAGCGCGCCGAGCAGACAGCCTGTGAAAGGCCTCATTGGCGGTGATCCTTGCAGCCACGTGGACCTGCATCATAGCGGCAAGCCGCGCGGTTCAGGCCCGTTGCAGCAGGCGCAGGCCAAACGCGGGGTCGGTCGCATCCCACTGCATGCGCACCTTCAGGCCCGCCTCGGCGATGAGTGCGGCGAAGCTTGCCTCGGTGTACTTGTGGCTGTACTCGACGGTCATCGCTTCGCCTTCGGCAAAGTCGAAGCGGCGGCCGTCGACGTGCACGCTCTGGGCCCGACGGCTGACCAGTTCGGTTTCGATGCGCAGGCGCGGCACGCTGTACCGGGCGCGATGCTCGAAGCCGTCGAGGTCGAAATCACTGCCGATTTCGCGGTTCAGGCGACGCAGCAGGTTGAGGGTGAACGCGGCGGTGACCCCGGCGGCATCGTTGTAGGCCGCCTCGATCAACGCCGGGTCCTTGTGCAGGTCGATGCCGATCAAGGCCATGCCATTGCCGCCCATGGTCTGGCGCATGGCATCGAGCAGCGCCACCGCGTCGTCGTGGGCGAAGTTGCCCAGCGTGGAGCCCGGGAAGAACAGCAGCCGCCGCGCCGGCTCGCGCTGGGGTTCGGGCAGCTCGACCGGGCGGGTGAAGTCGGCGCAGACCGGCAGCATCTCGATCTCCGGCAGCGCTTCGGCCAGGCGCGCCACGCTGTCGAGCAGGGCCGCGCGCGAGATCTCGATGGGGGTGTAGGCGACCGGGTCAGGCAGCGCGTGCAGCAGCAGCTCGGTCTTGCGGCCGCTGCCGCTGCCCAGTTCGACCACGTGCAGGCGGGCACCGACCGCGCGCGCGATCTCGGCCGACACCTGCTGCAGCAGGTGCAGTTCGGTGCGCGTGGGGTAGTACTCGGGCTGGCGGGTGATCTGTTCGAACAGCTGCGAGCCGCGTGCGTCGTAGAAATACTTGGACGGCAACTGGCGCGGGTGCTGCGACAGGCCATGCAGGATATCGGCGGTGATCCGCGCGCGATCGGGTTGCAGGTCGGTCAACGCATCCAGGGCATCACTGACGGTACTCATGCGGCGTCCTTGGCCAGGCGCAGGCCGGCGAACTGCCAGCGCGCCGACGGTGCGAAGAAATTGCGGTAGCTGGGGCGGATGTGGTCGGCCGGGGTAGCGCAGCTGCCCCCGCGCAGCACCCACTGGCCGCACATGAACTTGCCGTTGTATTCGCCGAGGTTGCCCTCGAACGTACGGAAGCCGGGATAGGCGCCGTAGGCGCTGCTGGTCCATTCCCAGACATCGCCGAACAACTGCGACAGGGGGCCGTGCGCGGCCTCCTCGCGTGGCGCGGCCGGGTGCAGCGCGTCGTCATCGGCGAAATTGCCCACCAGGGGCGCACCGGCGGCCGCGGCTTCCCACTCGAATTCGGTCGGCAGCCGTGCACCGGCCCAGCGCGCATAGGCGTCGGCCTCGAAATAGCTGAGGTGGCAGACGGGGGCGTCGGGATCGAGCGGGCGCCAGCCGGCCAGCGTGAACTCGCGGTCGAGCGCCTCGTTCCAGTACAGCGGGTGCTGCCAGTGCTCCTGTTGGCACAGGGTCCAGCCTTCGCTCATCCAGTGGCGCGGTTCACGGTAGCCGCCGGCCTCGACGAACTGGCGGAACTCGGCGTTGCTGACCGGGCGGCTGGCCAGCGCGTGCGCGGGCACCAGCGCGCGGTGCACCGGCGATTCGTTGTCGTAGGCGAAGTCGGGATGGGCGGGCCAGGCCGGCGCACCGATCTCGATGATCTGCTCGTCGCGGGTGATCCAGGCCAGCGGTGAGGCGGTACCGCCCGGGTGGGCCAGATCGTCGCGGTAGGCCGGTTGCAGCGGATTGCACCACAGCGCGTGCTTGATGTCGGTGAGCAGCAGCTCCTGGTGCTGCTGTTCGTGGTGCAGCCCCAACACCAGCTGGCGTCGCGCCTGTTCGTCCAGGGTGTCGGCCTGCAGCGCGGCGATCACGCGCTGGTCGACCACGCTGCGGAACTGCAGCACCTCGTCCAGCGAAGGGCGCGAGAGCAGTCCCCGTTGCGGGCGCGCATGCGCCGGGCCGATGCTCTGGTAATAGCTGTTGAACAGGTAATGCCAGTCTGCGTCGAACGGCGCGTACCCCGGCAGCGATGCGAGCACGAAGCGCTCGAAGAACCAGGTGGTGTGGGCCAGGTGCCATTTGGTGGGGCTGGCGTCGGGCATGCTCTGCACCATGGCATCTTCGGCACTGAGCGGCGCGGCCAACGCCACGCTGCGGGCACGCACCTTGGCGTAGCGGGCGGCCAGCGCGGTAGCGGCGGCAGCGGTTCGGGGTGGGGCAGCGACGGCGTTCATCGCAGGAAGGATCACGGAGCGCGGGTGAGCGCGACGTCATGGCCCGGCGCACATCGTGTTACGCGACCGAAGTTGAATGGGCGGACGCCGCGTGGCCGCCGGGTTTCAGGGGAGCGCGTCCAGATAGAACCAGCGCCCGTCCTGGCGGACGAAGCGGCTGTGTTCCTGCATCTTTAACGCGCTGCCGCCGCCGATCCGGTAGCGGGCGGTGAAGCGGACCTGGGCATGGTCGGCATCGGACTGCGTGTGCTCATGCACGGTCAGCCCCAGCCAACGCGTGCGTTGGCCGGCGGGCTCGTCCAGCGACAGGGCCTCGGGACGGGTGTCGGGGTGCCAGGTGGCCAGCAGGTAGTCGGGCAGCAGGCGCACGTAGGCGCTGTAGCGCGAGCGCATCAGGGCGTCGGCGTCGGGCGCGGCGTCGCCGGCATGGAGGCGGCCGCAACAGGCGGCGTAAGGCTGCGGGTGCCCGCAGGGGCAGGGATCGGGGATGGCCATGGGGCATTATGGCGCCGGAACGGAAGGCAGCCGACCACCGGTCGGCGTTACCGGGGTGTGCGCGAGGATCGTGCGGGCGTGGCCCGGTGCTGTCCCGAGGCGTATGCTGGCGCGCTTTCCGCCGTGATGCGCTGCCGTGTTCGAGCTGCTTCCCCCTGAACTGTTGTGGTTGGTGGCGATCGCCTTCATCGCCGGACTGGTCGATGCCGCCGTGGGGGGCGGTGGGCTGGTGCAGTTGCCCGGGCTGTTCACCGTGCTGCCGCAGCAGGCGCCGGCGATGCTGTTCGGCACCAACAAGTTCAGTTCGATGTTCGGCACTGCGGCGGCGGCCTTCCGCTACGCGCGCAATGTGCGCTTTCCCTGGCGGCCGGTGCTGTTCGCGGCGGCCACGGCCTTCGTGTTCTCGTTCGCCGGCGCCACGGCGGTCAGCCTGCTGCCCAAGGACGCGGTGCGACCGCTGGTGCTGGTGCTGCTGGTGGCGATGCTGGGCTACACGCTGTGGAAGAAGGACTTCGGCGCGCTGCACCGGCCGCGCGAGGTCGGCCGCCGGGAACTGGCCATCGCGTTGGCGATCGGTGCGGTGATCGGCTTCTACGACGGCTTCTTCGGCCCCGGTACCGGCAGCTTCCTGATCTTCCTGTTCGTGCGGTTCTTCGGGCTGGATTTCCTGCGCGCCTCCGCCGCCTCGAAGGTGGTCAACCTGGCCACAAACGTGGCCGCGATCTCGTTCTTCGTGCCGACCGGCAACATCCTGTGGCTGTTCGCCATCCCCATGGCCACCGCCAACATCGTCGGTTCGGTGGTGGGGACCCGGCTGGCGCTGCGCGGCGGTACGCCGTTCATCCGCAAGCTGTTCGTGGGCCTGGTGGTGGTGCTGATCGCGCGGATGGCGTGGGACACCTTCAAGGGCTAGCGTCGTCGGCCTGGCGGGTGCGTTCGGGAAGCTTCAGGCGCTTGCCTTCTTCGTCGTACTCGATCAGCAGCACGCCCGAATCGTGGCGACCGCTGATTTCAACGAAGCAGGCGCCACCGATGAACGGCTCCAGGGTCATCACCGACTTCAGCGGCGTGGCCACCACCATCTGGAAGCCGAAGTTCTCGAAGATGTTCATCGCCAGCGCGGTGAACTCGTTGTCGGCCTTGTCGAAGGCCTCGTCGAGCACCACCGCGGCGTAGCTGGGCAGCTGGCTGTCGGCGCCGCCCAGCTGGTAGCGCAGCGCGGCGGCCAGGCAGGTAGTGGCCAGCTTCTGCCGCTGGCCACCGGACTTGCCGGCGCCGCTGCGGTAGATTTCGACCTGCTGGCGGGTGGCCGCGTCCAGTTCCACGCCGATGAATTCCACGTGCAGGCGGACGTCGAGCACGTTCTCGCGCCAGCGCTTGTCCTCACCCTCCTGCGAGCCCAGCCGCTTGACCAGTTCGCGCAGTACCGCGAACTGGGCTTCGGCCACGTCGCGCTCTTCGGTCTGGTGCTGGGCGAGCACGTCGCGCAGCTGCAGGTGGAACTCCAGCACTTCGGGCAGTCGACGGTCGCTGAGCTCGATGGTCAGCAGGGTGCCGCGGTTGAACGGCACCTGTTCCAGCGAGGCGTTGACCTCGTCCAGGCGCTGGCCGATCGACTTGCGGGCTTCGGCGCTGTGCCGCTGCAGCGCCAGCAGGTTGTTCTTGCTCTGGTTCTGCAGCAGGTCGAAGAACCGTTCTTCGTGCTGCGGCAGGCCATCGCGCTCAAGGCGCTCCAGGCGCGCGAGGAAATCGTCGGCCGAGGCCACCGAGGCGGTGAAGTCGCCCGATTCTTCCGGCCAGGCCTGGGCGAAGCGACGGAAGCAGGCCACCAGCTGCGATTCGACGCGGTGCACGTCCTGCTGCGAGGCGGCCAGGCTTTCGTTGATGCCCTTGCTGATCTCGCGCATGTGCGCTTCCAGCGTTTCCAGGCTGAGCCCGCCCAGGGTGTCCAGGCGCTTCTGCAGCCCGGCCTCCTGGGTGGCGCCGAGCGCGGGCAGTACCAGCGCGCGGCTGCGCTGGCGCTGCGCCTCGAGCTTGTCGCGTTCGCGCGAGAGCTGCGCCAGTTCGACCCGGGTGTCTTCATAGGTGCGCCGCGACTGCGCGATGTCGCCACGCGCGTGGTCGATCTGCCGGGCCAGGCGGGCCAGGTCGGCATTGCCTTCCTTCAGCTGGTGCAGCGCCGAGGCGATGTCCTGCAGGCGCTGGCTGGCGGTGCCGACGTCCACTTCTTCCCAGACGTAGTTCACCAGTTGGTGGCAGGCCAGGCGACGATCATTGTCGAGGTCGCGCTGGCCGCGCAGCCGGGCCACGTCCTGGTCGCACTCGGCGATGCGCTGCGCCAGTTCCTGCGCCTCGCGCCGGAACAGCGCCAGCTTGTCCTGGTTGTTGAAGCCGAGCAGCCAACGGCGCTTGTCGCCGATGGCGTTGCGGTCATCCTTCTCGAAGCGGTCGCCGGGGTGCTTGACCTGGCCTTCGCGCGAGATGCCGCGATCGACGTCGCGCAGCTGGCGGGCGTCCACGCACTCATAGTCGTAGCGTTTGCCCAGTTCGCGGCGCAGCCACGGTTCGAACACGCTGTCGCGCAGTTCCAGCTTGTGCAGCAGCGAGCGTGCCGACGGCGCGCGGGCCATGGCATCGTCGTTGCGGCGGACGCGGTAGTAGGTCAGGCGCATGCCGAGCTGGGTGCGGTTCACCCAGGCGTTGACCTCGTTGTAGTGCTTGTCCTCCACCAGCAGCGACTGCGCGAAGCCGAACAGCACGCGCTCGATCGCCCCCTGCCAGGCGCCCTCTTCCGGGCGGACCTGGATCAGCTCGCCGACGAACGGCAGCGCCGCCTCGGGTACGCCGGTTTCCTCGGCCAGGCGGCTGCGCAGCTTCTGCAGCGGCGCGGGGATGCTGGACGGCGTGCGCTCCATCGCCTCGAGTTCGGCGCGGACCTCGGTGAAGCGGCGCGCATCGTCCTGCTTGCCGGCCTGGCGTTCGGTGATGGCGTCGTCCAGCGCGGCGGCGGCCTGCTGGCGATTGTCCAGTTCATGCTGGGCGCGACTGATCAGCTGGGCAAAGCCATGGGCGTCGTCAGGCACGGTTTCCTGCAGCTTGGCGGCGGCCTGGCCGGCCTGGTCGCGCTTGGCCTGGCGGCGATCGCGTTCGGCCTGCGCGCGGCCCTGTTCGCGCTCCAGCTCTTCGATGCGTTCGCCACCCTGCTGCCGACGCTGCAGTTCCAGTTCGGCCAGGTGCTCTTCGTGGTTGGCCAGCGCCTGGCGGCGCTGGGTCTCTTCGCCCTGCAGGCCACGGTGCTGGATGTCGATGTCCTGCAGGCGCTTCTCCAACAGCCGCTGCAGGCGCGATTCGCGGAAGCTGTCCAGTCCGAGCTTGAGCGTTTCCTCGTCGGCACGCTGCAGGTTCATCGCCTTCAGTTCAGCGTGCAGCGCGCGCGCGGGCAGCAGCGTTTCCACCTGGCGCCGGGCGGTGACCACCGAGGTGTGCGCACCGTCGAGTTCGGCGAAGTCGCTGACCAGGCGCTCGGCGGCGTCGAAGGTCTTCGGCGTGTCCAGCATGAAGTCGCGCAGGAAGACGTTGAGATCGCCCAGGTTCTTGGCCGACTGCGTCTTGTGCAGCAGGCGCAGCGCCATCTCGTTGTCGATGCCCAGCAGATGGCGGAAGCGCTCGGCGTAGCCGGTGAAGCTGTCGAAGTGATGGACATCGGCCAGCCGCTGCTTGAGCCTGCGCAGGTCCAGGTCGAAGCCACCCAGATCCCTGGCAATGTCGAACGGGCGCTCGGCGATCAGGTAGTGCTTGCGTACATCGGCAGCGGCAGCGCCGTTGCCGGCGATCCAGAACAACCGCACCAGGCTGACCACGCGGCCATCGCCGGCGCGGTACTCCAGCACCACGGCGGTCCAGGTGGCGCCCTTGCGCAGGTACTGCGTGGCGATTTCGCCGGTGCCCCGGTCCTGCTGGTCGGCCCAGGCGCCGCGCACGTAGGACACCAGGTTGCGGTCGCGCCCGCTGCGTTCGGCTTCACGCGCGGCAGCGTTGAAGTCGACGATCGAGGGCGGCACCAGCATGGCCGACATGGCGTCGAGCAGGGTCGACTTGCCCGAGCCCGAGCGGCCCACGAACAGGAAGCCGCGCTCGGCGATCGGCACTTCGGTCAGGCCGTTGAAGGTGCCCCAGTTGTGGACCTGCAGGCGGCGCATGCGGAACTGCTGCAAGCGGGGGTCCGGCAGTCCCTCGGTGAACAGGGCGGGGGTTTGCTTGGAAATGGCCATGCGGTATCGGTCGTTCCGTTCAGGCGTTGGCCGCCGGGGTTTCGCGCAGCTGGCGGTAGACCGCCGACAGCGCCGAAACATCTTCGGCGGAGAACAGCAGCTTCAAGGCCGGCGACACTTCGTGCCGGTCCTCCTGGCCCGCCAGGCGGGTCAGGATGTGGTTTTCCTTCATCTTCTGCACCGCGGCGGCGACGCGGCGGTTGAAGCCGGCGCGGTCGGTGGAGAGGTTCTTCTCGTAGATCGCCAGCGCTTCGGCCATCTCGTTGTCGGCAACCACGGCGCGGGTGCCGCGCGCGTCGGCCTCGGCAAGCTGCTGGCGCAGGTACAGCAGCAGCACCGAGTCGATGAAGGTCAACGGCGAGCTGCGCAGCAGCACCGGCGCCTCGATGTCTTCGGTGTCGGCCTGGCGGGTGAAGGCCACGCCGCTGTCGCGGTCCAGCACCAGCTCCAGGAACAGGTCGGCCAGCGCCGAACGGATCGCGGTTTCGCTGCGGATCAGCGCCGGCCACAGCTTGGCATGGCGCAGCTGGTCGATGCTGGGGCCGATCAGCAGCTGGCACAGCGCGCGGCGCGCATCCAGCGGCAGGCGGCCGGTGTCGCCCATGTAGAACACGTCGCTGTTGCGGCGCGGCAGCGGGGTCACCACCACCGGCTCGGCGTCGAGCTCGTCGACGGCGCCTTCCACCGGTGCAGCGTCGTGGGTATCTTCATGCCAGCTCATGGCGTTTCTCCTGGGTGAACCAAACCAGCGGAATACGGGCCCGCCGCCATTGCCCATCGCCACCACGCCAATGCGCGGTTTCCTGTTCGCCCTCGACCACCTGGCCGTGGCGGGTGCCCAGCGACAGGTAGCCGATCACGCTGCCCAGGCCCTGCGGCGCTTCGCGCTGCGACAGGGCCTCGGCGATGCTCAGTTTCGGCTGCAGCGCCAGCAGCTCGTGCAGGTCGCGACGCAGGCTGCGGAAATCGATTTCCGACGATGCCACCAGGTCGCCAACGCTTTCCAGGCTGATGCTGGCCGCGTCGTTGCGCTGCACGCTGCCATCGACCTGGGCGCTGCGCGGATCGTGCAGCTTCCACTGGCTCCACGAGCGCAGGCGGCTGGTGGTCAGCTGCAGGTCGCGGCCGATCGCGCGCTGGGCGGAGAAGTCGTCGCGCAGCGCCAGTGCTTCGGACTGCGCCTGTTTGAGCAGCTGGGTCAGCCGACGCTGCTCGAGGTACCCCCGGCTCTGCACGAAGCCGCGCAGGCTGCGCGCGAAGTGCTGCAGCACGTCGTGGACTTGGCCGCCGCGTTCGAGCATGGTGCCGGTGAAGCCGCGCAGGAAGGCGCGCTCGTTGCGGTCCAGCTTGCGCGCAAAGCCCCGCGCCAGCACCGCTTCCAGCGCGGCGTCGAGCTGGGCGCTCTGTTCGGCGTCGTTGAGCAGGCGCCAGAACGCCTGGAAGCTGCGCCCGGCATCGCTGTCGCCGATCACGTCCACGCCTTCGAACAGGCGCGAAAGCACGTCGCCGCGCTCGCTCTCGTCGTCGATGATGCGTTCGCGGAATTCGCGGTTGAGGCGCTCGAAGTCGTCGCGGACCCGGCGGAAGTCCTCGGTGAGGTCATCGGCCAGGCCGATGATCTGGCGCGCGCGTTCCAGCGCGCGCTTGCCGTCCAGGGCGACCACGCGGCCAGTGCCGACCCGCGCGATCTCCGCGTCGATGCGGTCGCGCTCGTCGCGCAGCGCCGACAGCCGGGCATCCGGGTCAGATTCGGTCTGCGCGGCCAGCTGCGACAGCTGTTCGATCACCAGCGCCAGGCGGCTTTCGGTGGCGGCGACGCGGGCCTGTTCCAGGCTGTCGGCGAAGCGGATCGCCTGCAGCGCCTGGGTGGAGAGTTCGTACTGCTCCTGCTGGGCGCCCTCGGGCAGGCGTCGCTCCAGCCAGCCTTGGGCCAGCCAGTGGGCGATGTAAGCCTGGGCGGTGCGCGGCAGCTCGCGCGACAGCTCCTCGCCGTTGAGCTGGTCCAGCGCGCGCTGCAGGCGGTCGTGCAGGACCGCCGAGGCCAGGGTGCGCTCGCCGTCCATCAGCAGGCTCTGCAGCAGGCCGATGATTTCCGGGGCATTGGCGGCGGCCAGCAGCTTCCACTGGGGCTGGTCGCGCAGGGTGCGGTAACGGGTGATGCGTTCGCGGTGCTTCATGCAGCCAGGACATCCGGAAGTACACCGCGCGGCCGTGCGCCGCGCAGCAGGAAGGCGGTCGGCCCGGTGCCGACGCACCGGGCATGCGGCAGGTTCAGCGCTTGCCGCCCACTTCGATGAAGCGCAGGAACTCGGCGCGGGTACGCGCGTCTTCGCGGAAGCTGCCGAGCATCTTGGACGTCACCATGCTGACCCCGCGCTTGTGGATGCCGCGGGTGGTCATGCACTCGTGCGCGCCTTCCACCACCACGCCCACGCCGATCGGCTGCAGCACGTCCTGGATGCACTGGGCGATCTGCGCGGTCATCTTTTCCTGGACCTGGAAGCGGCGGGCATAGGCTTCGACCACGCGGGCCAGCTTGCTGATGCCCACCACCTTGCCGGCCGGCAGGTAGCCAACGTGGACGCGGCCGATGATCGGCGCCATGTGGTGTTCGCAGTGGCTTTCGTACTCGATGTCGCGCAGCACGATCAGCTCGTCATAGCCGGCCACCTCTTCGAAGGTCCGCTCCATGTAGGCGCGCGGGTCGTCGCGATAGCCGCTGAACCAGTCGCCATAGGCTTCGGCCACGCGCCGCGGGGTGTCCAGCAGGCCTTCCCGGGTGGGGTCTTCACCGGCCCAGCGCAGCAGCGTGCGTACCGCCGATTCAGCATCGGCCTGGGTCACCGGGGTCGCGTCGTTGTCTTTCTTGCTCATTACATACAGCACCCGAAGGGGGGCGAGCATCGTACCCGACAGAGCCCATGAACGTCCCGCGCCACCCGCGGGCCGGCACCCCTGGAAGGCGTCGTTGGGCCGCCGTTGGGCCAAGGGTATTGATAGGAAGGAAATTAGTAGTATCCTATCTATTACATGAAACGCGCCCTTGACGAACGTACCCAGCTGCAGATGCAGCTCAGCTCCGGCCTGCTCCATTCCGGGCGGCAGTGGCAGCGCCTGGCCGACCAGGCGCTGGGCAGCTATGGCATTTCTGCCGCCTGCACCATGCCCCTGCTGCTGATCGGCCGCGCGGGCGGTGGCATCCGCCAGGTCGCCCTGGCCCAGCTGCTGGGCATGGAAGGCCCCTCGCTGGTGCGCCTGCTGGACAAGCTTTCGGCCAGCGACCTGGTCCGCCGCGAATGCGACGCCAGCGACCGCCGCGCCAACCTGCTGTGGCTGACCGACAAGGGCGAGGCCCTGGTCAGCGAGCTGGAAGCGGCGCTCATCGGCCTGCGCCAGGAAGTATTCGGCCAGTTGAGCGACGACGAGCTGCGCACCGTGCTGAAGCTGTGGCAGCTGCTCGCCGACGCCTCCGACCGGGTGACGTAAACCACTGCCGCGTTCCTGCCCCGGTGCCGCCCTGCGGCGCCGGGATGCCCCCTTTCCGCCCTCCCCTGCGAAACCCCCGCCCCGATGTACGGTGAATTCAGTCTCTATGGTGTGTTCGTCCCGACCCTGCTTGGGCTGATGCTGCTGGCGTACCTGCTCAAGAGCGGGCTGCGCCTGGTCCTGCAGCGCACCGGCGCCTACCGCCACATCTGGCACCCCGCCCTGTTCAACCTGGCCGTGTACGTGATCGTCCTCGGTGGGTTGTTTTCCCTGATGCGTTGGATGCAATCGTGAACAAGATCCTCAAGCACACCTTCCCGGTCGTCCTGACCGTGGTCGCCGTCATCGCCGCGCTGCTGGTGCTGCGCCACCTGTGGTCGTACTACATGGACGAGCCGTGGACCCGCGATGCGCACGTCAGCGCCGACGTGGTCCAGGTCGCCCCGGACGTGTCCGGGCTGGTGGAAGCGGTGAAGGTGGCCGACAACCAGCCGGTGAAGCGTGGCGAGGTGCTGTTCGTGGTCGACCGGGCCCGCTACCAGATCGCGCTGGAACAGGCACAGGCGGCGCTGGGCGAGCGCCGCGCCACCCTGGAGCAGCTGCGCCGGGAGATCAAACGCGATCGCAGCCTGCAGGACCTGGTGGCGGCCGAGGATGCCGAAGTGCGCCGGGCCAAGCTGCAGGCCGCGCAGGCGTCCACCGCCACGGCGCAGGCGGCGGTGGACCTGGCCCGGCTCAACCTGGCCCGGACCGAGGTGCGAAGCCCAAGCGATGGCCACGTCAATGACCGCACGGTGCGCGCGGGCGATTACGTCACCGCCGGCCGCCCGGTCATGGCGGTGCTGGACACCGGCTCCTTCCGCGTGGATGGCTACTTCGAGGAAACCCGCCTGCGCGGCGTGCATGCCGGGCAGAAGGTCGACATCCGTCTGATGGGCGAGGCGCAGCCGCTGCAGGGCCACGTGCAGAGCATTGCCGCCGGCATCGAGGACCGTTACCGCAGCGAAGGTTCCAGCCTGCTGCCGAACGTGACCCCGGCCTTCGACTGGGTGCGGCTGGCCCAGCGCATCCCGGTGCGGATCCACATCGACCGCGTGCCCACCGGCGTGAACCTGATTGCCGGACGCACCGCCACGGTCACCATCGAACCGGACACCGCCACCCCCACGCCGGCGCAACCGGCACGGGCGGCGCTGTGAACCGGCCGGCCCTGCACCGCATCGGCGCCGTGCTGGCGCTCGCCGGCAGCCTGGCGGCATGCCGCACGGTCGGCCCTGATTACGCGGTACCGGCCAGCGCGGCGTTCCAGCGCCCGGACGCCAATGCCGCCTTCATCGACACCGGCAACCCCCAGGTGGCGCCCGGCGCCCCGCTGCCGTCACGCTGGTGGGAGCTGTACCAGGACGCCACGCTCAACGGGCTGGTCGAACAGGCGCTGCGCGACAACGTGGAACTGAAAGTGGCCGACGCCAACCTGCGTCGTGCCGCCGCCGTGTACGAGCAGGCGCTGGACGCGGGTGGCGTTGAGTACGAGGCCGAGGCCGGGGTGAGTCGTGCGCAGCTGTCGGCCGAGTCGTTCCTGCTCGAGCACGAGCTGCCGCCGATCAACCTGGCCGATGGCAAGTTCGCCGTGTCCTACCAGTTCGACCTGTTCGGCAAGCTCAAGCGCGCCGCCGAAGCCTCGCGTGCCGACGAACAGGCCACCGCCGCCGCGATGGACCTGGCGCGGGTGTCGCTGGTGGCGCAGGTGGCCGGCAGCTATGTGGAGATCTGCCACGCCAACCACGAGCTGCAGGTGGCCGAGCATTCGCTGCAGCTGCAGCAGCGCAGCCGCGAGGTGACCCAGCGGCTGATCCATGCCGGGCGTGGCACGCCGCCGGAGCTGGCCCGGGCCAACGCGCAGGTGGCGATGCTGGAAGCGGCGTTGCCGCCGCTGCGCGCCCAGCGCCAGGCCTCGGAATATCAACTGGCTGCCCTGCTGGGGCGTACGCCGGGCCAGCTGCCCGGCGGCGTCGCTGACTGCCACCAGGCCCCGGCCCTGGCCCAGCCGCTGCCGGTAGGCGATGGCCGCGCGCTGCTGCAGCGCCGCCCCGACATCCGCCAGGCCGAACGCAAGCTGGCCGCAGCCACCGCGCGGATCGGCGTGGCCACCGCCGAGCTGTATCCGGACATCCGCCTGGGCGCCTCGCTCGGCGCGGCCGGGCTGCTTGCCGATTTCGGCGAGCCGCTGACCCAGCAATGGTCGATCGGTCCGCTGATCTCCTGGACGCTGCCCTCCTCCGGCACCCATGCCCGCATCCACGCCACCGAAGCCGGCGCCGATGCGGCGCTGGCCGAATTCGACCACAGCGTGCTGCAGGCGCTGCGCGAAACCCAGACCGCGCTCAGCCGCTACGCGCACGACCTGCAGCGCCTGCAGTCGCTGCAGCAGGCGCAGGCCCAGGCCGCGCTGGCCGCCGAGCAGAACCGCCGGCTGTACCAGGGCGGGCGCACGCCGTACCTGTCCAGCCTGGACGCGGACCGCACCCTGGTCTCGGCCGATGCCACGCTCGCGCAACAGCAGGCGCAGGTCTCGCGCGACCAGATCCAGCTGTTCCTGGTCCTAGGCGGCGGCTGGAACGCCGACGCGGTGGCACCGGCGCCCGCACCGACGGTAGTGCCGACGGTAGTGCCGACTGTTAGTCGGCATGAATAACCCAAACCCCAACCCCATGCTCCTGCTCGACCGCCAAGCCTGGCTGTTCTCGGTAAAAACCTTCCTGGCCGCCCTCGCCGCGCTCTACATCGGCCTGGCCGGCAACCTGTCGCGCCCGTACTGGGCGATGGCCACCGTCTACATCGTCACCCAGCCGATGCTGGGCCCGACCCGCGCCAAGGGCGTGTACCGCATCGTCGGCACGCTCATTGCCGGCGCGGCCACGCTGTGGATGCTGCCGCACCTGGTGGAAACCCCGCTGCTGCTGAGCGCGGCAATGTCGCTGTGGCTGTCTGCATGCCTGTTCATTGCCCTGCTCAACCGCGGCCCGCGCGGCTACGCCTTCCTGTTGGCTGGCTACACCACCGCGTTCATCGGCTTCCCGGCGGTGACCTCGCCGGACACCATCTTCGACACGGTGGTGGCGCGCAGCGAGGAGATCATCCTGGGCACCGTGGTGGCGGTGCTGTTCGCCTCGTTGTTCTTCCCGACCTCGGCGCGGCCGATGCTCAACACGCGGATCCGCAGCTGGATGGGGGACGCAGCGCAGTGGTGCCGCCAGATCCTGCTGCGCGGGCAGGCGCATGGTCCACGCAACCGTCTGGCCGCCGACCTGGTGCAGTTCGAGGCACTGATCGAATTCCTGCGCCGCGATGATCCGCGCCACGCAGGCGCAGCAGTGTCCATGGAGCGCCTGCGCGAACGCATGCTGCTGATGCTGCCGGTGCTGTCGTCCATTGCCGACCGGCTGGGGGCGCTGCGCGCCGGCGGTCGCGCGCTGCCGCCGGGACTGGAGCCGCTGGTCGACGATATCGCGCACTGGCTGGAACAGCCGGGCCGCTCCAGCGCCAGCGAGTATGCCGCGCTGCGCGCGCGCATCCTGGCGCTGAAGCCGGCGGTGGATGGCGAGCTGGACCACCTGCTGCTGGTCACCCTGCTGCTCCGGCTGGAGGAGCTGGTGGACCTGTGGCAGGACTGCGCCACGCTGCACCAGGCCATCGAGAACGGGACCGCGCCGCGCGACGTTGCCCACTACCGGATCAACGCCAAGCGCCTGGGCGCCAGCCGCCACGTGGATTACGGCATGGCGCTGTTCTCGGCGGCCAGTGCCGGCGTGGCGCTGATGACCTACTGCGCGCTGTGGATCGGCCTCGGCTGGGAAGGCGGCGGCAACGGCGCGATGATGGCCGCGGTGGCCGCCGCGTTCTTCGCCGCACAGGACGACCCGGCGCCGAGCATGCTGCAGTTCCTGCTGTGGGCGATCGTGGCCAGCCTGGTGGCGGCGGTGTACCTGTTCGGCGTGTTCCCGGCGGTGCACGACTTCGGCAGCCTGGCGCTGGTGCTGGCGGTGATCTTCCTGCCGCTGGGGCTGCTGCTGCACCGACCCAAGACCGCGCTGATCGGGCTGCCGCTGACGGTCAACCTGGTGGCGCTGCTGAACGTGCAGAACACCTACAGCGCCAATATCCAGAGCTTCATCAATTCCTCGGTCGCGATGTTCATCGGCATCGGGTTTGCCGTGGTGATGACCCGGCTGTTCCGCTCGGTGGGCGCTGAATGGACCGCCCGCCGCCTGGTGCGCCAGGGCTGGACCACGCTGGCCGAAGCGGCCGAGGGCCGTGGCCAGCAGGACCGCCAGCAGTTCGCCGCGCGCATGCTCGACCTGTTGGGACTGCTCGCCCCGCGCCTGGCGGCCACCCCCGAAGGCAGCGACATCGCCTCGGTGGACATGCTGACCGAGGCGCGCATCGGCCTGAACATCCTGCAGCTGCGCCGGGCACGGCATGGGCTGCCGGCGGCGAGCATGCAGGCGATCGAGGCGATCCTGGACGACGTGGCCGCGCATTACCGCGCCCAGGTGGCGCTGCGCCGGCCACAGCCGGCGCCACACGCGCTGCACGCCAAACTGGAGGCCTCGCTGAAGCGGGTGCAGACGGTGGAGGCCGGCAAGGCGCGTGATGAAGCGCTGATGGGCGTTCTGGGGCTGCGCTATGCGCTGTTCCCGGAGCAGCCGGCGGTCACACAGGGGGGAGTATCCTGACGCCCTGCATTCCTGCATGGAACAAGGTAATCCCAATGAGTTACGACGTGATGGTGTTCGACCCGGCCGTGGCGCCGCGCGAAGCGGAGGCGTTCCTGCAGTGGTACAACGCGCAGACCGAATGGAACGAGAAGCACGAGTACGACGACGCCGCCGTCTCGGTGCCGGCGCTGCAGGCCTTCTTCACCGAACTGGCCGAAGACTTCCCGCCGATGGACGGCCCGCTGTCCGATGACGAGGATGACCGCCCGCAGGTGACCGACTACAGCATCGGCACCCATATCATCTATGCCTCGTTCGACGACGAGGTGGCCGAAGACGCCCATGGCCAGGTGCAGATCCTGGCCAACAAGCACCAGATCGGCTTCTTCGATGTCAGCGGCGACGGTGCGATCGTGTACCCGGACGGCACCGTGCTGATTCCCGGGGAAGAAGAAGAAGGCGACGCCTGATTCTGCAAGCGGCGGTAGCGCCCTTCCCTACCAGAGTTCGCCTTGGGCGGGCGCTTCAGGTGCAGCCGGGCAAGGCCCGGCTCTGCCTTCCAGCCGCTGCGCCAGCCCGGACAACCGGCTGGCATGCCGCGCCAACGCGGCCTGCATCACCTCTGCACTGCCCAGCACATGCAATGCCTGCCGCGCGCGGGTCATGCCGGTGTACACCAGCTCGCGCGACAGCACCCGGTTGTCGCGCCGGGGCAGCTGCAACCAGACCTCATCGAATTCCGAGCCCTGTGCCTTGTGCACGGTCATGGCGAAGGCACTCTCGTGGGCGGGCAACGCGGCCGGATGGAAGGCGCGTGGCTGCTCCGGACTGTCGCCAGGGAACCAGGCCAGCATCGCGCCTTCGCGGCTGCGCAGGCACAGGCCGATGTCGCCGTTGAACAACCGGTGCCGGTAACTGTTTTCGGTGATCAACAGCAACCGGCCATGGAAGTAACGCGGGCCGCTGCCCGGGCGTACGCTGCCGGCCAATGCGGCCTCGATCCGCTCGTTGAGTCCGCGCGCCCCCTGCGGTCCCTCGCGCAGCGCGGTGAGCAGGCGCAGCCGACCGGCCTGCGCCAGCGCCTGCACCGGATCGTCGGCTTCGCCCAACCCGCGCCAGTGCGCCAGCAGGGTGTGCCGGTGCTGCAGCAGGGGGTCGACCTGGTCTTCGTGGAACGCCACGCCGGCCAGGCTGCCGCCGCGCAGCAGCTGCAGCGCGGTGGCGCTGTCGCCCTCGCGCACCGCGCGCGCCAGCGGCGCCAGGTCCAGCGCATCGCTCTGCCGGTACCCGCGCTGCAGCTGCACGCGGCGACCGGCGAACGCGCGGGGCGGGGCCAGCGGCAGCAACGCAGGGCCGGCCAGCAGCGGGCGCAGCGCGGCCGCGTCATCGGCCTGGGTGCCCAGGCCGTCGCCGCTGGCCTGCAGGATCGCGCTGAGCACGTCGCCGGCTTCCACCGACGGCAGCTGGTCCGGGTCGCCCAGCAGCACCAGCCGGGTGCCGCTGGCCACCGCTTCGACCAGCTTGGTCATCAGCGGCAGGTCGATCATCGAGGCCTCGTCCACGACCACGATGTCGTACGGCAGCGGGTTGTCGGCGTGGTGGCGGAAGCGTGGCGAATCGGGAATGACGCCGAGCAGCCGGTGCAGGGTCGCCCCGGTGGTCGGCATGGCCTCGGCCAGGTCGGACGCGACACCCACCAGGCGCAGCCGCTGCAGCGCCTGGCGCAGGCTGTCGGCCATGCGCTCGGCGGCGCGGCCGGTGGGGGCGGCCAATGCTACCCGTGGCAGGGCCGCACCGGCCTGCTGCGCCTGCGCGGCCAGCAGCACCAGCAGGCGCGCGATGGTGGTGGTCTTGCCGGTACCGGGGCCACCGGTGACCAGCACCAGTGGATGGCGCAGCGCCACTGCCGCCGCGCGCGCCTGGTGGTCGATGCCCTCCAGCGCCTGCGGGAACAGCTGGGCGAACAGCGTGGCGAGCCCGCCCGGATCGTGCGCCGGCAGAGAATGCGCGGCGATGCGCTGCAGGCCGAGTGCCAAACGGCGTTCGTATTCGCGGTAACGGCGCAGGTACAGCAGACCGTGTTCGAGCACCAGCGGTGCATCGGCGGCCAGCACGTCGTCGCTGTCGGGCGATGCCACCCACGGCGAGGCACGCAGCTGCGCCCGCCATGTATCCGGCGAAGGCCAGTCCAGCTCGGCATCCACCAACCGCCGGGGCGCTGCCGGGTCGACCCCGGCGTGGCCCTGCGCCACCGCCAGCGACGCCAGCGCGGCGGCGGCCAGCACCGCATCCGGCGTCTCCGGCTGCAGCCGGCGCAGGCTCTGCGCCAGCGCATGGTCGAGCGTGCGCAGGGTGCCCTGCTTCAGCAGTGCGTCGAGCAGGCTCATGCCTCACCCCGCGCGCGTGCCACCAGTTTGGCGTGCTTCCCGGGGCCGCCTGCGAACAGTGCATCCATCGCCTCGACCAGGGCCGGGGCAAAGCGCTGCGCATGCACGCCCGGTGCGTCGGCGCGTCCCGCTTCCAGGCCGCGGCAGAACAGATAGCGGATACCGCCCAGGTCGCGCTCCTGTACGTAGTGGCTGCCCAGACGGAAGCGCAGCCAGCGGTGCAGTGCCACGGTGTAGATCAGGGCCTGCAGGTCGTACTCGCTGCTTTGCATGGCGGCTGCCAGGCGCGGGGCGTCGTAACCGGGCAAGCGGTTGGATTTGTAGTCGAGCACGTACCAGCGTCCGTCGCGCACGTACGTCAGGTCGATCTTGCCGGTCATCAGCCCCTCGAGCTGGCGTCGCGTGCCAAAGCCGCGGCGGTCCGGCACCAGCCCGTGGTGGTGCAGCAGCTGCAGCAGCGCCGGCACCGCGGTGGGCTGCATGGCGAAGTGGAACTCGATTTCGGCCCGCCTGTCGTGCAGCGGCACGCTGTGCAGCGCGCCGCCTTCGGGCAGCTGCACGGTCAGGGTCTGGCCGACCAGCGGCACCAGCACCGCCACGCCGTCGTCCAGGTCGGCATCGCCGTAGCCTTCGCTGCGCAGCGATTCGCGCAGCACCTCGGCCTCATCGCCCGGTGCCGGGTCGCCCGCGTGCCAGTCGGCCCAGCGCGCGAAATCGGTGTTCTCCAGCGCATCGTGCAGCACGTTGCCGAAGCGGCTGCCCATGAAGCGCGGGTCGATCTCCTGCTGCGGCTCACCGGGGGCGGGCGGTTCTACTTCCAGCGGCAGTTCCGCGCCGGCCGGTTCGTCGGCAGCCGGGGCTGGCGCTTCGGTGGCCACCGCGTCGGTGTCGTGGCCGGCGTCGGCGTGCGCCAGTTGGGTGAAACTGTAGACCCACCAATCGTGTGGCACCCGCCGGGTGATGGCGCGCACCGGCGGCAGTTCGCCTTCGCGCTGCACCGGCAGCTGCGTCGGACGCGCCTCGACCGGGCCTTCGATGACCGCGATGTCCGGGTGCGCGCGCAGCGCGTCGAGGTCGGAAAGCATCGGCGCCAGGCGGGTCTTCGCCAGCCCGGCCAGGTCGCCGGCCGCAATCCACAGCGCATGCTCGGCGCGGGTCAGGCCGACGTACAGCAGCCGCGCGTCTTCGGCGCGCTGTTCCTGCGCGCTGCTGTCGCTGGCCGCCCGCCAGGCGTCGTCCTTGTCCAGCTTCCAGTGCAGCTCACGGCCGTCGGCGGCGTACACCGTGCAGTGGGAATCGGTAGTGCCGCCACCGCTGTCGATGCCCACGAACGGCAGGTACACCAGGGGATACTCCAGACCCTTGCTTTTGTGCAGGGTGATGATCTGCACCCGGCGCGCATCCGATTCCAGCCGCAGCAGCTGCTGTTCGTCGTCCTGGTCGGCATGTGCCATCTGTACCTGCAGCCAGTCGAGCAGGCCGTGCATGCCCAGCGCCTGGCCGGCGGCCTGCTGCAGCAGTTCGCCCAGCTGCAGGTAGTTGGTGAGCCGGCGTTCGCCATCCAGCAGGCCCAACAGGCGTTCGGCGTGTTCGGCGCACAGGTCGGCGATGACCGCGAACGGGCCGCCCCGCAGCCAGCGTTCGCGCCACAGCAGCAGCCGGGTCTGGAACGCGCGCTGCGGGTCGCCGTCGCGCTCCATCGCATCGATGGAGGCGGCGTTCTCGCCCAGCAGCACGGTCGACAGCGCCGCGCGCAGGCGGCCCTCATCGGCCGGTTGCAGCAGCGCCAGCAGCAGCACCCGCAGCTCGCGCGCTTCCGGCGTGGCGTACAGGCTCTGCTTGCCCGCCGCCACCGCCGGAATTCCCACGGCGCTGAGCGCGCGCTGGATGCGGGTGGCTTCGTGGTGGCGGCGCACCAGCACGGCGATGTCGCCGGGTTGTACCGGCTGGCCACGCAGCAGCGCACGGCCTTCGCGGCCGTCCAGCAGGACCTGGTGGATGGCGGCCACGCAGGCGTCGGTCGCCTGCTGGCGCGACGGGTCGGCCTTGAGGGCAGCACCGTCGTCGCTGCGCAGCAGGCGCAGGGTCAGGCCCGGCGCAGGCGCGCCATCGCGCAGGAAGTCGACGTCGCTGCGGGTGCTGCCGGGCAGCACCGGTTCGAAGGCGATGTCCGCTTCCAGGAACGCGCGCTCGCCGGCCGCGTCGTACAACGCCTGCAGCGCGCGCAGCACCCCGGGACGCGAGCGGAAGTTGCGGTTCAGCGCCGGCGCGGCCACGGCCTGGCGCTTGGCCTTGAGGTAGGTGTGGATGTCGCCGCCGCGGAAGCCGTAGATCGCCTGCTTGGGGTCGCCGATCAGGAACAGCGCCGGCGCCAGGCCGGCATCGCGGGTTTCGGGCGAATCGCCGAACACGCGCTGGAAGATGCTCCACTGGCGGTCGTCGGTATCCTGGAATTCGTCCACCAGCGCAATGCGGTACTGGGCACGCAGCTGCTGCACCAGTGCCGCGCGGTGCGGGCCTTCCAGCGCCGCGGCCACCCCATCGATCAGATCGTCGTAGGTCTGCACGCGGCCGACGCGCTTGAGTGCCTCCAGCCGGTCGCGGGCCTGCCCGCGCAGCTGGTGCAGCAACAGCACCGACTGCTGGCGCAGCCACTGGTCATGGGCATCGGCGGCGTGCCACCAGGCCTGCAGCGCATCGAACACCGGCGAGGCCGGGCACTGGCCCTGCTGGTCGTCCCTGCAGAACCCGAGCAGCGCTACCGGCAGCAGCTTGCCCAGGTGCGAGGTGTCGCTGCGCGGCCAGGCTTCGGCCGCACGGCCGGCATACAGTTCGTCGAAGGCCTTCTCGAAGCTGGGGCGACGCGCGCGCCGCCCATCGAAGACCTTGCGTTCGAAGGCCTGCGCGATCTGCGCGTGGGCCTCCTCCACGTGCGCGTCGATGGCCCGCCCCAGGGCGGCGGCCGCCGCCTGCAGGCGGGCACCGGAATCCTCCAGCAGGTGCCGGGGCAGCGGCGGCAGCAGTGGCAGCGGCGCGATCAGCGCGCGCAGGTCGCGCGCCAGCGCATCGGGCGTCGACCACAGCCGGGTCAGCGGCTCCACCGTGGCCGGGTCGTTGGCATGCACGCGCCACAGGTCGGCGGCCAGCTGGTCGTGCAGTTCGCGTTCGCTGGGGAGCAGGGTGGGCGGATCGAAGGTGTGTCCGCTTTCCAGCGCGTGTTCGCGCAGCACGCGGGTGCAGAAACCGTGGATGGTGAAGATCGAGGCGAGGTCGATCTCGTCGGCAGCGGTCTGCAGCCGGTGCGCCAGCGCGGCAGGGGTCTCCTTGCCCAAGGCCAGTTCGCGCTGCAGCAGGTAGCGGGTGAGCTGCACCTCCGGCGGCTCGCCGGTGGCCGGCACGCGTGCCAGCAGCTGCGCGGCCAGCGCCAGGCGCTCGCGGATGCGCTTGCGCAGCTCCTGGGTGGCCGCGTCGGTGAAGGTCACGGCCAGGATCTGGCCGATCCGGTAGCCCTGCTCCACCACCAGGCGGGTGAACAGCGTGGCCAGGGTGAAGGTCTTGCCGGTGCCGGCGCTGGCCTCGATCAGGCGCACGCCTTCCAGCGGCAGCGAGAGGTAAGGGTCGTCGTGCAGCGCAAGGTCGCTCATGCCGCCGCTCCTTCGTCGCCGAAGCCCGCGAAGACCCGGCCCTCGCGCACTGCGCTGAACACCACGAAGCTGGTGTGCAGCAGCTGTTGGTAGCTGTCTGCCGTGGCGAAGGGATCGCAGCCGCGCAGCGCCAGCTGCATCGCATCGCCGCTGGCTTCGCCCCAGCGGCGGTCGCCGCCGTGCCACTGCGCCCAGGCTTCGCCCTCGCGCTTGGCGACCGGGGCGCGGTACAGCGTCCACGCGGTGTACGGCCCGTACAGCAGCGGTGCGCGCATGCCGTCGCGGTGCAGCTGCAGCAGCGCCTGCAGGGCGGCCCTGGCCGCAGGCACCGGCAATGCGGGCAGCACGTGCGGCCCTACCCCGTCGTCGCCGCCGTCGTGGAATTCGACCAGCGGCAGCGCATCGCCGGCGGCGTTGGCCAGCAGCCAGTCCAGTCCGTGGCGGATCGCGGCGGGGCCATTCAGGCTGCCGGCACGCAGGCGCACGATGCCCTGCGGGTGGATGTCATCCACCCGACCATGCAGGCGCAGGCCATCAATCTCCACCTCGTAGCGGCGGCTGTCGGCACTGCTGTCATCGCGCCACTGCGAGAGCGCGAGGGCGTACGGTCGGGTCTGCGCCTGCAGCGCGGTGAACTGGCGTTCGCCCAGTGCGCCGGACGGCAGCAGTGCGCGCGCGCGCAGGCGGGCGTACAACGGCGTGTCGTCGCCCTGCAGGGTCGCCTCGATCACCGCATGCTGCAGCAGGCGTTGTTCCAGCCCGCGGGCCGCCAGCACCAGTGGCTCCAGGTCGTCGGCGGTGGTCAGGTCGTCGGGCAGCCGCACCCCGAGCCGCTGCGACAGGAACTGCCCGGCCGGGTCGATCAGGAACCGGCGCAGCGCGTCCAGCGACAGCTCGGGCGCCGCCTCATCCTCCAGCGGCGCCAGCGGCTGCTCGAACCACGGCGGCGGCGCGCGGCGCGCGCTGCCCAGCGAGCCCGCCGCCGGGTGCCATTGCTGGCGGTAGCTGAAACGGCGCGGCTCGTCGCCGCCACCGAAGGCGGCCGGCGAGAACGGCTGCAGCGAGTGGCGCACGGTCAGCTGTGCAACCGCCGCTGGCGGATCCTGGTGGTATTCGGCCGCCGCATCGATCAGTTCGCTGACCAGTACCGAGGGCTCGCGCGTGCTGCCATCGCGCGGATCGGCGCCCAGGTAGCTCAGGTAGAACACGTCCTGCGCCGACGCGAACAGCTGCAGGAACAGGAAGCGGTCGTCCTCACGCAGCGAACGGTCGCCATGGCGGCGCTTGTCGGTTCCCAGTTCGGCGGTGAGCTGGTTGAGCCCGGCGGCCGGGTCGCGGCGCGGGAAGTCGCCATCGTTGAGGCCCAGCACGCAGATCACCCTGAACGGCAGCAGGCGCATGGGCACCATCCGCCCGAAGCTGATGCCGCCGGTAAGCAGCGGCGCGCGGGTATCGGCTTCGCTGAGTGCCCCGGCAAAATGCGCACGCACCACGTCCGGCGGTACCGTGTCGGCGAACCCGGCGCGTTCGGCATCACGGGCGAACTCGTTGATCAGTTTGCGCAGCCGCTCCAGCGCGCGCTGGCTGCTGGCCGCTTGCGGGGCGTCGGGCAGCAGCGCGTCGAGCAGCGCCAGCAGGCGCTGGCGCCACTGCGCCGGGGTCAGCGCCTCGCCCAGCGCGCGCTGGTATCGGGCCAGCACCCGCATCACGCCCAGCAGGCGGTCCAGTGCATCCAGCGCGCTGCCTTCCAGCTCCGGCCACGGCGCCACCCCGGCGATGTCACCGTCGCTGCCGCTGGCATGGCCAAGCAGCAGGCGATCCAAGGCGAACTGCCAAGTGTAGGCATCATCGTCCGGCGCCTGGTGCTGGGCGCGGTGGGCGGCGTTCAATCCCCAGCGCGCGCCGGCCGCCTGCAGCCAGTCGTGCAGGCGGTCGAACGCAGCAGCGTCCAGCCCGGCCGATTCGGCCAGCGGTGCGCTGGCCAGCAGGTCCAGCACCTCGTTGAGGCCGAAGCGCGACACCGGCAGGCCGAGCAGGTGCACGAACACATCGGCCAGCGGTTCGCCGGTCAGCGGGCTGGTGTCGGCCAGCGCATAGGGAATGTGGTCCTCGCCGCCGCTGCGGCCACCGAACACCGCTTCCAGGTAGGGCACGTACGGGTCGATGTCCGGCGCCAGCACCGCGATGTCGCGCGCCTGCAGCGGTGGGTCGAAGCGCGGGTCCTGCAACAGCGCGCGCAGCTGGTCGTGCAGCACCTGCAGTTCACGCAGGCGGGTATGGCAGGCGTGTACCTGCAGGCTGGGGTCGTTGCGCAGCAGGTGGGGGCGCAGCGCACCTTCGGGGGTGGCGCGGCGATGGAACAGGTCGCGCTGCAGGCGATGCAGCAGGCTGTCGGACAGGCCGCCGTGGGCCATGTCCGGGCGCGCGTCCTCTTCGGGGTCGTCGTAGGCGGCAATCTCGCCGGAGGGGTGCACGACTTCGTAGCTGCCCAGCACCGCCATGAAGTCGCGCCCGGCCGCACCCCACGCCTGCAGCAGGCGGTTGTCGTCAGCGCCACTGCCGAACGGGTCGGCCGCGCCGCTGCGCAGGCGCCCGCCCAGGGTCTGCAGGTCGCCCCAGTACGAGCGCGTCGGGGTCGGCATGTAGAAGTGCAGCGTGCCCACCCGGGCCTGGGTGGCGATCACGCGCAGGACATCGGGCGACACGTTCAAGGTGGCGAAGGCGAACAGTCGCGGCGGCAGCCCCGCCGGCAGCGGCCGCGCGGCGCCTTCGAAGCCCTCCAGGTACGCGTGGATGCGCCGCGCGCGGTACTGGTGGCCGCTGCCGATGCGCCGCCACAGGATCGCCTGCGGGTCGTGCGGGTCGGCGCCGGCCTCCCAGCGCAGCAGCCAGTCGCGGCGCCACGCCTGGTACTTTTCGAAGACCGACGCCAGTTCGCCGGCCAGTGCCCAGGGTTTCAGCGGGTCCGGCCGGGACAGGTACGCCTGCAGCGCGCGCAGCGGCGGCTGCGACATCACCGCTGGATCGGTCAGCGCGGCATACACCTTCCAGTGCATCGCGGCGGCAGTGAGGTCGTCGTGCTCCCCGGGCACGTTGGCGTTGAGCGCGTGCGCCACGAACTCGCCCGGGGTCAGGAACGCCAGGTTGGCGGCAATGCCATACTCGGCAGCCAGGGTGGACTGCAGCCAGCGACGCATCGCCACCTGCGGAATCAGCACCACGTCCGGCTCCAGGATCGACTGCCCGGCCACCGGCTCGCGCAGCGTCCGGGCCAGCAGTGCGGCCAGTACGTCGAGCGAATTGGAGTGGTAAAGGCGGAAGTCTGAAGCGGGGTCGGTCATCGCGGCAGTGTGCCGCAGCGCGG
The DNA here is from genome assembly GCF_044543385.1 of Stenotrophomonas sp. NPDC077420. Classification (NCBI taxonomy): domain Bacteria; kingdom Pseudomonadati; phylum Pseudomonadota; class Gammaproteobacteria; order Lysobacterales; family Lysobacteraceae; genus Stenotrophomonas; species Stenotrophomonas sp. NPDC077420. Next base: position 160,045 of record NZ_JBITVZ010000008.1, on the reverse strand, counting down.
CGCCAATCTCGACCCTCCCTGATAACGGGCGGAGCGCCGATGTCGCCAGCGGCCCATTGGGGGAGGCAACGCTACGCTCTGTTTCACCGCATGCTCCCCCTGGAAGCGGCGCCTGCGGGTGGGCGTGCGACAATACTGCACGGTCCAGTTCGGTTTTGTTCAGCCGCTGACCACGATCTTAGAACGTTGGAATTTTGTTAATGGCAACCATGACGGCTTCCGAAGAACCTCTGGTGCAGTTGAACAACGTGCGGATCGACCGCGGCGGTCGCGCCATCCTGCGCGACGTTTCGCTGTCGGTACCGCGCGGCAGCATCACCGCCGTGCTGGGTCCGTCCGGGAGCGGCAAGTCGACACTGCTGGCCGCACTGACCGGCGAACTGCGCCCGGTGGCCGGCACCGTGACCCTGTTCGGGCAACCCATTCCGGCCAGCAGCAGCGCGCTGCGCGCGATGCGCCGCAGTGTGGGCGTGCTGCTGCAGGGCAATGGCCTGCTCACCGACCTGACCGTGGCCGAGAACGTGGCGCTCCCCCTGCGCACACATACCCGACTGCCGGCACCGGTACTGCGCCGGCTGGTGGACATGAAGCTGCATGCGGTGGGCCTGCTGGCCGCCGCCGACGCGTGGCCGCGCGAGCTCTCCGGCGGTATGGCGCGGCGCGTGGCGCTGGCCCGCGCGCTGGCACTGGATCCGCCGCTGATGATCTACGACGAACCGCTGACCGGGCTGGACCCGATCGCCAGCGGCGTGATCATGAGCCTGATCCAGCGCCTCAATCACAGCCTGGGGCTGACCAGCATCATCGTCAGCCACCATGTGCATGAAACCCTGCCGATCTGCGACCAGGTGATCGCCATCGCCAATGGCGGGGTGGTGTTCCAGGGCACTCCGGCCGCGCTGGAATCCAGCCCGGACCCGCTGCTGCGCCAGTTCCTGCATGGGCAGCCGGACGGCCCGATCCCGTTCGATGCCGCGCCACGCGCGAAGGTGGCTTGATGCCGTTCGTTGAAAGCACCCGCTCCCTCGGCCGCGCCGGCCTGTTCTCGCTGACCGTGCTGCGCGGTTCGCTGCCGACCGCCGATTTCCTGGCCGAGCTGACCCGCGAGATCTACAAGGTGGGCGCGCGTTCGCTGCCGATCATCGCCGTGGGTGGCGCCTTCGTCGGGCTGGTGTTGACCCTGCAGGGCTACCGCACGCTGACCACCTTCGGCGCGGCCGATGCGCTGTCCACCCTGCTGGGGCTGTCCCTGTACCGCGAACTGGCACCGGTGCTGACCGCATTGCTGTTCATCGGCCGCGCCGGCAGCTCGATCGCGGCCGAACTGGGCCTGATGCGCGCCACCGACCAGATCAAGGCGCTGGAGCTGATGGCGATCGACCCGGTGGCCAAGGTGGTGGCGCCGCGTTTCTGGGCGGCGGTGCTGACCGTCCCGCTGCTGACCGGCATCTTCTGTTCGCTGGCGATCAGCGCCAGCTACTTCGAGGCGGTGCACGTGCTGGGGCTGGACAATGGCGTGTTCTGGTCGGCGCTCAGCAACAGCGTGGATTTCTGGGACGATTTCGGCGTGGCAATGCTGAAGTCGGCCATTTTCGGCGGCACCGCCGCACTGGTCGCGTCGTATGTGGGGTTCCACGCCGAACCGACCATCGAAGGCACCTCGGTGGCGACCACGCGCGCAGTGGTGAACGCCTCGCTGCTGGTGCTGATGTTCAACTTCGTGCTGTCGGCCATGCTGTTCCGCTGACGCGACAACGCTCTTCAACTACGGTGAAATGAACATGGCCATCCGCGGTCCCAGACTCGAATTTTCCGTCGGCGCCTTCCTGCTGCTGGCCCTGGCCTCGCTGCTGGTGCTGGCGATGGCGTCGACCAACCAGCGCTGGGGTTTCGGCAGCGAAGGCTACGAACTCAAGGCACGCTTCAGCCAGATCGGCCAGCTGCGCAAGCAGGCCCCGGTCAAGATCGGCGGGGTGGTGGTCGGCCAGGTCGGGGAGATCGAACTGGACCCGACCCGCTTCGATTCGATCGTCACCCTGAAGCTGGATCCGAAGTTCAAGGATCTTCCCGGCGATACGTCCGCCGGCATATTCACCAGCGGTTTGCTCGGCGAGAGCTATATCGGACTGCAGCCGGGCGGTGACCCGGAGGTACTCAAGTCGGGCGACGAGATCGTCTTCACCCAGCCGGCCGTGGACCTGATCCAGATGGTCGGCAAGTACATGTTCAGCGGCGCAGGCAACACCGGCGCCGCTTCCCAGGATGCTCCCGGCGCCGACGCGCCGGCAACGGAACCGCAGAAATGAAAAAGACCCTGATTCCGGCCCTGCTCGCCTCGGCCCTGCTTGCCACCCTGCCCTCGCTGTCGTTCGCCCAGGCCGCGCCGGCCGCCGCCACCGCCCCGCAGGGGCAGGCAGGCAAGGTGGTGCTGGATGCCAGCTCGCGGATCCTGTCCACGCTGCAGCAGCGCAAGGCCGAGTTCGAAAAGAGCCCGACCGCGCTGCGCAGCTACATCGACAGCGAGCTCAACCGCACCTTCGACCGTGATTACGCGGCGCGCCTGGTGCTGGGCATCCACGCACGGGGCGCGTCGGATGCCGACGTGAAGCTGTTCGCCGATGCCATGGCCGACAGCCTGATGCAGCGCTATGGCGCGGTCCTGCTTTCCATCCAGGGCAAGCCGACCTTCCGCCTCAAGGGCGAGCAGCCCCTGCCGGGCAACCGGGGCGTCAAGGTGTCCACCGAACTGCTGCGCTCGGGCACGGAATCGACCCCGGTCGAATATTCGATGCGCAACGTGAACGGCCAGTGGAAGATCTTCGACGTGAACATCGAGGGTATCTCCTACGTGCAGACCTTCCGCAACCAGTTCGACGGTCCGTTGCGTCAGAAGGGCATCGCGGAGGTGGCCAAGGACCTGCGCAGCGGTTCCCTGCAGGCCGGGCCGGCGACCAATGGCAAGTAATACGACCGCGCAGGTCGACGGTTCACGCGTCCGGCTGACGGGTGTGCTGGACCGTGACGCGGTGGTGGCGCTGTGGCCCCGGCTCCAGGCCCTGCCCGACAACGTGTCGCAGCTGGACCTGGCTGGGGTCACCCGGGTCGACAGCGCCGGGCTGGCGCTGTTGGCCGAAGTGACCGCGCGCGCACGCGCCGACGGGCGTACGCTGGTCATCCATGGCACCCCCGATGGTTTCAACGAACTCAGCGCCGCCTACCGGCTGGCGCCGTCCCTGGATTTCAATGCCCTTTCTGCCGCGAGCTGACATGAACGTCGTACGCACCGCTTCCCTTCTCCTGCTGGCCATCGCGCTCAGCGCGTGCGCGGCCAAGCCGACCCGCGACAGCGCACCGGCCAGCGTGGCCGTGGCCCCGGTCGCCGATACCGTCGCACCGGTTTCCGACGCAGGCGCGACCGCAGCGTCCCCCGCTGCGATCCCGGTCGAGACCGCTCCCGTGGCCGAGGTCGGCAGCCGCGATGCCGCTGCCGCACCGCCTGCCGCCGGCAGCGGTGACGCGCCCACCGGCGCCGAGGACGACTTCGCCGCGCTGTATGGCGGCCCGGCGCCAAGCGCCGACGGCAGCGAAGCGTCGACATCGGCCTACGACCCGTGGGAAGGCTTCAACCGCCGCGTGCATGCCTTCAACAACGTGGTCGACCGCGCGGTCGCGCGTCCGCTGGCCACCGCCTACACCCATGTCGTGCCGCGCTTCGCACGCACCGGGGTGACCAACTTCTTCAGCAATCTGCGCGCGCCGGTAACCATTACCAACCAGCTGCTGCAGGGCCGCCCGGACGACGCCTGGGACAGTCTGGGCCGGTTCCTGATCAACTCCACGGTCGGGATCGGCGGCCTGTTCGACCCGGCCAGCCGTGGAGGGGTGCCGCGCCGCAGCGAAGACTTCGGCCAGACGTTGGGCGCGTGGGGCTGGCGCAGCTCGCGTTACGTGGAGCTGCCGTTCTTCGGTCCGCGTACCGTGCGCGACGTGTTCGGGCTGGCCGGCGACATCCCGCTGTCGCCGATCCGCACCATCGAAGAAGACAAGGTGCGCATTCCCCTGCAGGGTCTGCAGCTGGTGGACATGCGCTCGCAGCTGCTGGCGCTGGACGACATCCGCGACAACGCGGTGGACGAATACGCGCTGACCCGCGATGCGTGGCTGCAGCGCCGCAATTACCAGATCCAGAACGACCTGCGCGGTCGCCATGCCCGCGGCAAGGACGCGGACGACACCGCGCCGATCCCGGTCGATGCGATGCCCATGCCCGACTGGGGCAACTAACAAGAAAACCCCGCTCCGGCGGGGTTTTTTTGTATCTACCGGATCACAGCACCGCTTCGAGGCCCTTTCTGTCGATCAGGTTAAGAAGTTTGAGCGACGGCCCGCTGGGCCGTTTGTCCCCCTGTTCCCAGCTTCGCACGGTGGAAACGCTGGTATTCAGAACACCCGCCAACACTGTCTGGCTGATCTTCAGCATGTCGCGCAGCGCCCGGATCTGCGCACTGCTGTATTCGGGCACGGGTTCAAGGCACAGTGCGTCGTACTGATGCATGCGTCGCTGGTCGATGAAACCATGATCCTGCAGGCCGCGCGCCGTTTGATGCACTGCTTCGAGCACTGCGCTCCGGGCAACAGCTTTAGACCCCTTGTTTGCCATGACAGATCTCCTGCAGTTCGCCTTGTACGACCGCCCGGTCCAGGGCAGCCGTCGGCATACCCAATAAATCCACGGCCAAAAGCTGCAACGCATCGCGTTCAGCAGTTGTGACACTGGCACGCACGTTCTTCTCGTAGCCTAAGAGAAAGAACCAGCGGTTACCGCGGTTACTGGCCAGCAACGTCCGCGTACTTCCCCGCTTGCCGCGTCCTGGCAGCGCAACCCGCTTCTTCAGCACGCCGCCGCCCAGATCCGCATCGACCAGTCCCTGGATCATCTCCTGCACCGCGCCGCAGAGCGCGGCGTCGGTAAGATCCAGCTTGCGCATCATGCGGACGAACACCCGCGTCTTGAATACTCGTACCATGAGCTTACCATACCACTGGGTGGTATGGTAAATCCGAGCACCGGGTCACCTGACGGGTTGCCGGTGCTTCCGGTCGCGCCGGCGGTTGGCCGGCCGGTGCGAACGCGGGGAATCAGGCGGCGAGCGCGGCGTCGATGGCGGCGACCAGGCGGGGGTCATTGGCCGGCACGTCAGGCGCGAAGCGGGCGATGACCTTGCCGTCGCGGCCGACCAGGAACTTCTCGAAGTTCCACAGCACGCCGGGGGCCGGATTGACCACCAGGTCCGGGTACTTGGCGACCGCACCCTGCAGCTTCTCGCGCATCGGACCTTCACCGGTCGCGACCGGCTGGGCCTGGGTGAGCTGCTGGTACAGCGGGTGGATGTCATCGCCAGCCACGCTGATCTTGGCGAACAGCGGGAAGCTCACGTTGTATTCCAGCTGGCAGAACTGCTGGATGTCAGCGTCGCTGCCCGGCTCCTGGGCCAGGAAATTGTTGGCCGGGAAGCCCAGCACTTCCAGGCCGGCGGCCTGCTTGTCGGCATACAGCGCCTGCAGCCCTTCGTACTGCGGGGTCAGCCCACACTTGGAGGCGACATTGACCACCAGCAGCACCTTGCCGCGGTAGTCGGCCAGCGAACTGGCCTGGCCTTCAATGGTGGAAACGGGAATGTCGTAGACGGTCTGGCTCACGGGAAATCCTGTGCGAAGTGAAGAGGCAGATCGGAGATGTGCCCCGGGAATGGGAAATCAATCGACGCAGATCGTGCCCTGGGCCACGCCGTTGTCGATGCGCTGGCGGCAGCCGAAGTTCTGGCTCACATCGGTCTGGCATACACCACGCGCCTTGCTGCCAGCCACCCGTTCGGTCTCGCCCTGGGCCAGGCACTGGCCCGTGCATTCACTCTTGGCGCTGCAGGCCTTGCCGGCATCGGCGTAGGGCACCACGCACTGCACGCGCTGCAGCCGTCCCAGCGGCTTGAGTTCACCACCGGCGGCCGCGCAGCGGGCGGCATCGGCGTTGTCGGCGGCCGCCGTGGTGGCGGGGACGTTCGTGGCGCCGGCATCGGTGGCGGTCGGCGAACTGCTGCAGCCGGCTAGCGCGAGCATCAGGGACAACATCAAGGTAAGACGCATCGGTTCGATCCTGGAGGAGGAAAAGGAAGGCAGGCACGTGGCCGCGAACCAGCATGGCCGATCGCGTGCATGCAGGGTGTCGGCACTGCGTTTCAGTCCTGCGCGGCTGACGCGTCGTCCGCGCTGGCCTCGTCATCGTCGCCGCTGGCATCGCCCAGCAGCAGGTCGGCCTGCTCGGTGCCCAGGGTTTCGACCCCGCGCAGGCGGCGCTCGATGGTGCGGGTCTTGCGGCTGGCTTCGCCCAGGCTGCGCCCGACCGTACTGATCTGCTTCTCGGCCTTTTCCAGGATGCCGGCGAACTTGCCGAACTCGCTCTTCACCGCGCCCAGCAGGCTCCACACTTCGCTGGAGCGTTGTTCGATGGCCAGGGTGCGGAAGCCCATCTGCAGGCTGTTGAGCAGCGCGGTCACCGTGGTCGGGCCGGCCACCACCACGCGGTGGTCGCGCTGCAGCAGGTCGACCAGGCCGGGGCGGCGGATCACTTCGGCATACAGGCCTTCGGTCGGCAGGAACATCACCGCGAAGTCGGTGGTGTGCGGCGGTGCGATGTACTTGTCGCAGATCGACTTGGCCTGGACCCGGATCGCGCGTTCCAGCTGCGCGCCCTGCACGCGCACGCCGTCCACGTCCCCCTGTTCCTGCGCGTCGAGCAGTCGCTCGTAGTCTTCGCGCGGGAACTTGGAATCGATCGGCAGCCACACCGGGGTGTCCTCGTGGCCGCGCCCGGGCAGGCGCACCGCGATGTCCACCATTTCGCCGCTGTCCGGACGCACCTTCACCCCGCGCGCGTACTGCTCCTGGGTGAGGGTCTGCTCGAGGATGTTGTCCAGCTGGACTTCGCCCCAGCTGCCCCGGTTCTTCACGTTGGTCAGCACGCGCTTGAGGTCGCCGACGCCGGTGGCCAGCTGCTGCATTTCGCCCAGCCCACGCTGCACCTGTTCCAGGCGGTCGGACACCAGCTGGAACGACGCACCCAGCCGCGCTTCCAGCGTGGTCTGCAGTTTTTCGTCGACGGTGACCCGCATCTGGTCCAGCTTCTGCGCGTTGTCGGCCTGCAGGCTCCGCAGCTGCTGCTCCAGCGTGGCGCGCATGTCGCCCATGCGCTGTTCGTTGCGCTGGGTCATCTCCTGCAGGCGCAGGCCCAGGGATTCGCCGAACCGGTGCTGCGACTGCGTGGCTTCCTCGCGGCCGAGCCGGGCATCGTCGGCCACGGCCTGGCGCAGCGCGGCCATGTGGGCGTCGCTGCGCTGCTGGGCCAGCCCGGCATCTTCGCGGGCCTTGCGCGCGTCTTCGCCCAGCGCATCGCGCAGCAGGTCCAGGCGCTGGTCGGTGCGGGTGGACAGGTCGGTCAGCGCGCGCGCGAAGGTTTCCAGCCGCGCGTCCTGCTGCCGGCCCAGCCCTTCGAGCTGCTCGCGCAGTTCACTGCGGCCGGTCCGCGCTTCTTCGCGCAGGCTCTGCTCAAGGTCGCCATGGCCGGAACGCCGCAGCAGGGCCACCAGCTGCAGGATGAGGACGGCACACAGCAGGCCGCCAAGGATGAGGAATTCAGGTTGCATGGAAGAAGTGTAGGCTGAGCCGGTCTCATTCGCTGCGCCGGATCGCTCCATGCTGGATCTTCTGGGAAAGTCGACGTCGATCAACGTGCGCAAGGTGCAGTGGCTGGGCGCCGAGCTGGGCCTGCAGTACCGGCACCTCGGGGCCGACGGCCACGATGCGGATTTCCTCGCGGCCCTGCACCCGCTCAACCCGAACGGCCAGGTGCCGGTGATCCGCGATGGCGACGTCGTGCTGTGGGAATCCAACAGCATCTGCCGCTACCTGGCCGCGGCAGCCGGCCGCCACGACCTGCTGCCGCGCGACCCGCGGTCCCGGGCCCGGGTGGAGCAATGGATGGACTGGCAGGCCACCGACCTCAACACCGCCTGGCGGCACGTGTTCATGGCCCGCGTGCGCCAGCACCCGGCCTACCCTGACGATGGCGCCGCGCAGGCCAGCCTGGTGCAGTGGAACCGGCTCATGCAGCACCTGGATCAGCAGCTGGCCGGGACCGGCGCCTACGTGGTCGGCGAGGACTTCACCCTCGCCGACATCGTGCTGGGGCTTTCCACCCAGCGCTGGCGGCTGACCCCGGGCGACAAACCCGAACTGCCGGCCGTGGCGGCGTGGTTCCACCGCCTCGGCCCGCGCCCCGGGTTTGCCCGCCACTGCGACAACGGCGTGGCCTGAGGCTCAGAAGCCTTCCAGCACCACCTTGCCCACCGCGCGGTGGCTTTCGATGTGCGCATGCGCGCGGCGCAGGGTGGCCGCGTCGATGCGGCCGTAGTTCTCGCCCAGCGTGGTGCGCAGCACGCCGCTGTCGACCAGCTCGGCGACCCGGTTGAGCAGCACGTGCTGCTGCTGCAGGTCGGGCGTGCTGAAGCTGGAGCGGGTGAACATCGATTCCCAGTGCAGCGACAGGCTCTTGCGCTTGAGCGCCATCACATCCAGCTGGCCCGGATCGTCGATCAGGGCCAGCTGGCCCTGCGGTGCCAGCGCGGTGACGATCTGCGCGTAGTGCTGGTCGGTATGGGTCAGGCTGGCCACGTGGCTGACGGCCTCGATCCCGATCCGGCCCAGGCCTTCGGTCAGCGGCTGGCTGTGGTCGATGACGTGGTGGGCCCCCAGCGCGTACACCCAGTCCTGGGTGTCCGGGCGCGAGGCCGTGCCGATCACGGTCAGCCGGGTCAGCTGGCGCGCCAGCTGGACCAGGATGGAGCCCACCCCGCCGGCGGCGCCGATCACCAGCAGGGTCTGGCCTTCGCCACCGCCTTCGGCGATGCGCAGGCGGTCGAACAGCAGTTCCCACGCGGTAATCGCGGTCAGCGGCAGCGCGGCCGCGGCCGCGTCGTCCAGGCGGGTCGGTTTGCGGCCCACGATGCGCTCGTCCACCAGCTGGTACTCGGCGTTGCTGCCCGGGCGGTTGATGTCGCCGGCGTAGAAGACGGCATCACCGGGCTGGAACAGGGTCACTTCGCTGCCCACTGCGTCCACGATGCCTGCCGCGTCCCAACCCAGCACGCGCGGGGCCTCGACGGCCACGCCCCGGCGCACCTTGGTGTCCACCGGATTGACCGACACCGCGCGCACCTGCACGCGCAGGTCGCGCGGGCCCGGGGTGGGCACCGGCAGGGTGATGTCGACCAGCGCGGCCGGGTCGGTGATCGGCAGGCCGTGCTGGGTATAGGCGATGGCTTTCATGGGAGACGTCCTTGGATGAGGCGCCCAGCTTCGCCTGCCCTCTGATCGCCGGAAAGGCGCAGAATGCAGCAGCACTTTCACTCCTGGAATGAAAATGGTCCGCTTCGAGGATCTTCAGCTGTTCGTCCGCACCGCCGCGCTGGGCAGCTTCTCCAATGCAGCGCGCGAGGCCGACCTGCTGCCCGGCCAGGTAGCCGCAGCCGTGGCCCGGCTGGAGCGGGAGCTGGACCTGCGCCTGTTCGTGCGTTCCACCCGCAGCCTGCGCCTCACCGCTGAAGGCGTGCTCTATCTGCCGTATGCCCAGGACCTGCTGGACACCCTGCAGGAGGGCCAGGCCCGGGTGCGCGGCGAAGATGCCGAACTGCGCGGCGTGCTGCAGGTGGCCGCGCCCTCTGATCTCGGCCGCAATGTGCTGCTGCCCTGGCTGACCGAGTTCCGCACCGCGCACCCGAAGCTGCAGCTGCGCCTGCTGTTGTCCGACCAGGTGGCCGACGTGTTCCGCGATCCGGTGGATATCGCGTTCCGGCTGGGCCGCTTCGACACCGCCAGCTACGTGGCGCTGCCGCTGTTGCCGGGCAACCGGCGCGTGCTGTGCGCCGCACCGGCCTACCTGGAGCGGCAGGGCGCGCCGGCGTCGCTGGACGCGCTCAAGGACCACCACTGCCTGGTCTACCAGCTGGCCGGGCGTCCCTACGACCGCTGGCGTTTCGAACAGGACGGGCGGCGCGTGGTGGTACCGGTGCGCGGCCAGCTGGTGTGCGATGACGCTGACGTAGTGCGGCGCTGGGCGGTGGCCGGCGAAGGCATCGTGTTCAAGTCGTGGCTGGATGTGGCCGACGATGTGCGCGCCGGGCGCCTGCAGGTGCTGATGGGGGGCGCAGGCGACAGCCTGCCGCTGAACCTGGTGTGCCCGCACCGCAAACAGTTTTCGCCCGCGATCCGCCAGCTGCATGCGCTGTGCGCCGAACGCCTGCAACCGATGCTGGCCGATCTGCCCGGACGTGCGCGGTAACGCTGTCGGCACCGGGCCGGGTAGCCGACAATGGCGGCCCCCCTCGTAGTCGAGTCACCGCCATGCCGTGGATGGGCATCCAGGACCTGTGGACCTTTGTCGTTGCCGTGCTGGTATTCCTGGCGCTGCCCGGCCCGGGCACCTTCACCCTGCTCACCGCCACCGGGCGCGGCGGCGTGCGCGGCGGCTACACCGCGCTGTTCGGCCTGCTGCTGGGCGACCAGATCCTGATGTGGCTGGCGGTGGCCGGCGTGGCCGCCCTGCTCCGCGCCAACCCGCTGGTGTTCCATGCCGTGCAGTACCTCGGCGCCGCCTATCTGGTGTGGGTGGGCATCGGCCTGCTGCGCCCGGCGGCAGCGGCCGGCACCGAGGACGACGGCAGTGGCGTCCGCCTGCGCCCCGGCCAGTACTTCCGCCAGGCAATCCTGGTCAGCCTGCTCAACCCCAAGGCCATCATCTTCTACATGGCGTTCCTGCCGCTGTTCATCGACCCGGCGCGGCACCAGGGCGTGGTGACTTTCGCGACCATGGCCGCGCTGATCTTCGTGCTGAGCCTGGGGTACTGCTCGCTGCTGATCGGGGTGGGCAACCTGTTGCGGCGCCGGATCATCCAGCATCCGCGGGTGGGGGTCTGGCTGAAACGCGTGGCCGGGGTATTCCTGGTCGGGTTCGGCGTCCGCCTCGGCGTGAGCGGCTGAAGGCCCGGTCCACTGCGACAGCGACGCGTCGCAATCGGGGCGAGGCATCGCATGTGTCCCGTCAATGTGTGCCGGATTCGTCAGCCACGCGCATTTGAAATGATCGTCAAGCGATTCACGACGTCCGGCAGTAGTAATGCTGCGCCGCGTTCGGTCACACTCGGGAAATTGTCGATACCCGTCATTCTGTGAGGTTCCATGTCATCGTTGCTACGGCGCAAGTCGCTCGATTCCGTCACCGTCCATGAAGCCGGCAGGAGCCTGGTACGTACGCTGAGCTGGCCGCACCTGATCGCCATGGGCATCGGCGCGATCGTCGGCACCGGCATCTACACCCTGATCGGCGTGGGTGCCAACCTCGCCGGCCCCGCGGTGCTGATCTCCTTCGCCATCGCCGGCGCGGTCTGCGCCTGCGCCGCCCTGTCCTACGCCGAACTGTCCACGATGATGCCGGCGGCCGGCAGCGCCTACACCTACAGCTACACCGCGCTCGGCGAGATCGTCGCGTGGGTGGTCGGCTGGAGCCTGATCCTGGAGTACTCGCTGGTCGTCAGTACGGTGGCGGTGGGCTGGTCCGGCTATTTCGTCGGGTTCCTCGAATGGATACACGGCAACGTCGGCATCGACCTCCGGCTGCCGTTGGCCCTGTCTGCCGGCCCGCATGTGGAAGGCGGCGTGTTCAACCTGCCCGCGGTGATCATCACCTGGGTGGTGGCCGGTGGCCTGATGCTGGGCACCAAGGAAAGCGCCACGCTGAACGCCATCCTGGTGGTGCTGAAGATCATCGCGCTGGCGGTATTCGTCGCCGTGGCGCTGCCGGCGTTCGATTCGGCCAACCTGCACCCGTTCATGCCGCACGGCTTCGCCAAGTCGCTCGGCCCGGATGGCGTGGAGCGCGGCGTGATGGCGGCGGCCGCGATCATCTTCTTCGCCTTCTACGGCTTCGATGCGATCTCCACGGCCGCGGAAGAAACCAAGAACCCGGGCCGTGACCTGTCGATCGGCATCATCGGCTCGATGGTGGGCTGCACGATCATCTACATGCTGGTCGCCCTGGCGGCGGTGGGCGCGATGAGCTACGCGATCTTCGGCAGCAGCGCCGAACCGCTGGCGCTGATCATGCGCGAACTCGGCCAGCCCAAGGCGGCGGCCGTCATCGGCGTGGTGGCCATCATCGCCCTGCCTACCGTGCTGCTGGCCTTCCTGTTCGGGCAGAGCCGCGTGTTCTTCGTCATGGGCCGCGATGGCCTGCTGCCGCGGGGTCTTTCGGCAGTGAACAAGCGCACCGGCACGCCGGTGGCCACTACGTTGTTCAGCGCGGCCGTGGTGTCGGCCCTGGCCGGCGTGGCCCGACTGGACGAGATTGCCGCGCTGGCCAACGCCGGCACGCTGGCGGCCTTCACCGCCGTGGGCATCTGCCTGGTGGTGATGCGCCGCCGTGCGCCGGATGCCAAGCGCACCTTCCGCACGCCGATCGCCTGGTTCATCGGCCCGGCCGCGGCACTGGGCTGCATCTACCTGTTCATCAGCCTGCCGAGCAGCACCCAGCTGTACTTCCTGATCTGGAACCTGATCGGCCTGGCCGTGTATTTCCTGTACAGCCGACGCAATGCGTTGATCGGCCGTTGAGGTATTGGGGGGTACCGACCAACGGTCGGTACCTACCTCGGTAGCGCGCCACCGTTGGTGGTGCGCTTCTGCGCCGCATGATCCTGCGCCTGCTGCAGCACACGCAGCAGGTTGCCCCCCCAGATCCCGGCGATCTGCTGCTCGGTGTAGCCCTTGCGCAGCAGCCACGCGGTGATCTTCGGCAGCGCGCTCACGTCCTGCAGGTCGGCCAGTCCGCCGCCGCCATCCCAGTCCAGGCCAATGCCCACGTGCTCGGGCCCGACCACGGCCAGAATGTGCTCCACGTGGGCGAAGAAATCGTCAAGTGTTGCCTTGCGCAGCGGCAGGCGCTGGTCGAGTTCGGCCAGGCCCTTCTTCAGCGCAACGCCCTGCTCGATGGTCATGCCGTCGTAGTCGCCGCCCAGCTGCTTGATCAGCGCGTCTTCGGCCTGCTTGCGGGCATCGTTCGTGCCGGTGTCGATCAGGTAGCCGCCGTAGGCATTCACCTGGATCACGCCGCCGGCCTTCGCCAGCTGCTTCAGCCGCGCATCATCAAGATTGCGCGGGTGGTTGTAGATCGCCTTGGCCGAGCTGTGCGACAGCACGAACGGCACCGGCATGCGCTGGATCAGGTCGTCGAACACCGCATCGGACGCGTGCGACTGGTCGATGACGATGCCCAGGCGGACCGCTTCGTCCACCAGCGCCTTGCCGGCCGGGCTCAGGCCTTTCCATTCGGCACCCTTGGGGTCGGTGGCCGAATCGGCGAATTCATTGTTGGCGAAGTGCACGGTGCTGAGCAGGCGCAGCCCGGCCTGGTGGTAAAAGCTGAGCAGCGAGGGGTCGTCGACCAGCGGGCTGGCGTTTTCCATGCTGATGTAGACCACGCGCTTTCCTTCGCGCTTGATGCGCGCAGCGTCGGCAGCGGTCAGCGCCAAGGCGAACGTGTCGGGATGCGCGGCCAGCATTTCGCGGATCTCCATCAACCGCAGCAGGCCAGCGTCGCGGTCCTGGCGGTGGGCGGCCGGGCTGCGGTCGCCCTGGTCGGTGTAGATGGCAAAGAAGCCACCGTCCAGCGCGCCCTCGCGCATGCGCGGCAGATCCACCTGCGACAGCGCGTTGTGGTCGTGTCGCTGCTGGATGTCGAAACCTTCCCGGTGGAAGTTCGCCGGCGTGTCCAGATGGCTGTCGATGGTAAGCAGTTTCTTCTGCAGGGTGGCAGCGCGCGCCAGCTCCTGCGCGCTGAACTCGATGGCGTGGGCCGACAGCGGCGCACACAGCGCCAGTGACACCAGCAGGGACAGGCTGCGCAACGTCATGACGCCTCTCTTCGGATGGGAATGCGTCAGACCATAGCAAAGCGTACCGACCAACGGTCGGTACCTACCCTCCGGGGTGGGCACCGACCCTCTGCGGTGGGCACCGACCGTTGGTCGGTGCGCGAAGATCAATCCAGCACGCGGCAGAACACGGCCTTGAGGTAGCGCGATTCCTGCACGTGTGCCATGAAGGGATGGTCCGGGCCGGCGCCGGCCACCTTCAGGATCTGGATGGTGCGGCCGGAGTAGAACGCCGCGCGGCGCAGCATGTCCAGGAACTGCTCTTCCGAGACCAGGCCGGTGCACGAGAAGGTGGCGAACAACCCACCCGGCTTGACCACGCCCAGCGCCAGCTTGTTCATGTCCAGGTACTTCTTCAGCGCGGTGATCACCTGGTCGCGGTCGCGGGTCATCTTCGCCGGGTCCAGGATCACCACGTCGAACTGCTCGCCGCGATTGGCGGCATCACGCAGCCACGGGAAGATGTCGGACTGCACGAAGCGCGGGCGCACGTTGTTGAGGCGTGCGTTGCCCTTGGCAATGGCGATCACGTCTTCGTCGATATCGATGCCCAGTACGTCCGAGGCACCGCGCGCGGCGGCGTACACCGCAAAGCCACCGGTGTTGCAGCACAGGTCCAGCACCGACTTGCCTTCCACTTCCTGGCTCAGCCACTGGCGGTTTTCGCGCTGGTCGGCGAAGAAGCCGGTCTTGTGCGCGCCGGCCGGGTCGGCGCGGAACTTCACGCCGTACTCGGTGATCACCGCCGCTTCGGTGGTGGTGTTGCCGTGGAAGTCGAAGCTTTCCTGCTTCTGCACGTGTTCGTCGGCGAAGCTGTGGAAGCGGCAGCCGGGGAACTGCTCACGCAGCGCTTCGTACACCCATTCGCGGTGGCGGAACATGCCGGCGGCGAAGAACTCCACCACCACCAGGTCGCCGTAACGGTCCACGACCAGGCCGGACAGGCCGTCACCCTCGCTGTGGACCACGCGCCAGGCGTCGGACACCGTGTCCAGCTTCAGGACATCACGGCGCAACGACACCGCCTGGGCGATCTTCCGCGAAAACCAGCCGGCATCGACGGGGACGCGCTGGTCGGTCTCGAGGATACGCACGGCGATGCGCGAATGACCGTTGTAGAAGCCACGCCCGATCCACTCCCCATCCACGCCGACCACGTCGACGATGGCGCCGGGTTTCGGGCGGACGGCAGGCTTTTCAACCAGCTTCTGGAAAATCCACGGGTGGCTGGAGCGCCAGGCGTTCTTGAGGCGGACGACGGGAGTGGGGACAGTATTCATCTGCCTATTGTAGACGGGCGCCAGCGCCCGGCAGCCCGCCGATTTGACGGCAGCCCATTCAGCCCGCAGAATCGGCGCCAGAAGGGGAGTAGCTCCCAGACGTTGTCGCCGTCAATTCGAGCCCGCAGGCTCCGGTGCAACGGCAGTCCCACCCGGTGGGACTGCGAGCGAGACCTTCGCCGCATGGCGAAGCTCTGTCCCCGGATCCCCTCCGATCCTCCGTTGCAGATCCTCGCCGTCCGGCTTGAGGCATTTCATTCATTCAACGGACAAGACCATGCAGACGATCGGTAATTTGTGGTTGTGGGGCGGCTTCGGCGCGGTGGTGATCATCGCGCTGCTGGTCGATCTGGTGCTGATGCGCCACGGCGGGCCGCACAAGGTGACCTTCAAGGAGGCCCTGTGGTGGTCCGTCGGCTGGGTCGCGCTGGCCCTGGCCTTCAACGGCGGCCTCTGGTACTACCTGAACGAGACCGCCGGCCAGGTGGTGGCCAACAAGGTCGGCCTGGAGTTCCTGACCGGTTACCTGGTCGAGAAGGCCCTGGCAGTGGACAACATCTTCGTGTTCCTGATGATCATGGGCTACTTCGCGGTGCCTGAGGAACAACGCCAGAAGGTGCTGATCATCGGCATCCTGGGTGCGATCGTGCTGCGTACGATCATGATCTTCGCCGGCAGCGTACTGCTGACCAAGTTCCATTGGCTGCTCTACGTGTTCGGCGCGTTCCTGCTCTTCACCGGGTGGAAGATGTGGTTCTCCGCAGGCAAGGAGCCGGATCTGGAAGCCAACCCGGCGCTGCGCTGGATGCGCGGGCACCTGCGCCTGCTGCCCGAGTACGTCGGCAATGCCATGAGCGTCATGCGCGACGGCAAGCGCTGGTACACCCCGCTGTTCGTGGTGCTGATCCTGATCGCGGTGACCGACGTGATCTTCGCGGTGGACAGCATCCCGGCCATCTTCGCCATCACCACCGACCCGTTCATCGTGCTCACCTCCAACGTGTTCGCGGTGCTGGGCCTGCGCGCCATGTTCTTCCTGCTGGCCGGCATGGCCGACCGCTTCCACCTGCTGCCGTACGGCCTGGCCCTGGTGCTGGCATTCATCGGCATCAAGATGATGCTGATCGACATCTTCAAGATCCCCACCCCGATCTCGCTGGGCGTGGTGGCCCTGATCATCGCCACCACCGTGGTGCTGAGCCTGAAGAACCCGCCGAAGACCGGCGAGGCGTAACCCGGATCGCCGCCGGCGGGATTGTCCCGCCGGCGGCACCTCTCTCTCCCGTCGCGTTGCCCTTGTGTTCAGGCTGGCGCGACGCAATTCCTTTGGGTATGAACGCCAACCTGCCCCAGCCCGCCGGCGAGCCGCCGGTCTCCCCCCGCACCGACCGCGGTCGCGTGATGCGGGCGTTCAACCTGAGCCTGGCGTTCGTGCTGGTGCTGGTGGCGGTGTTCACCGCGCAGGGCCACGTCGACTGGCGGCCATGGGCCGTGGCACCGCTGGAATCGGCCGGGCTGATGGGCATTCTGGGGGCGCCGCTGCTGCATGGGTCGGTGCAGCACCTTGCTGCCAATAGTTTTGCGCTATTGATTCTTGGAACATTGGCAGGGAGCGTCTATCCGAAGGCAACGCTGCGGGCCTTCCCCTTGCTGTGGGTCGGTTCGGGCCTGGGGGCTTGGTTGCTGGGCGATATCGGCAGCCACCACCTGGGCGCCAGCGGCATCACCCACGGCCTGATGTTCCTGGTGTTCGTGCTCGGCCTGCTGCGCCGCGACCGCCCGGCCATCGCCGCCGGGCTCATCGCCTTCCTGTTCTACGGCAGCATGCTGATCACCATCCTCCCGCACGAGCCGGGGGTGTCGTGGCAGTCGCACATGGGCGGCGCCCTGGCCGGCATCGTCAGCGCGCTGCTGTTCCGTCTTTCCGACCCGATGGCCCCGCGCAAGCGCTACAGCTGGGAAGAGGAGGACGAGGACGCGCTGGACGCGCCGCGCGACAGCGACCTCGAGCCCCCCTCCCCGCACCGGGTGCCGGTGTTGTGGCAGCCGCGCGAAGGGCAGGATTTCGTCGTGTTGCCGTTCCGTCCGCGGGATTCGGATTCCTCCCGGTAGGCATCGCAAGGAACGGTAATGCCGTTCCTAACGTCGCTTGCGACGGCCCGAAGGGTGCCCGCCATCGGCGGGCATACCGTTGGTCGATGCGCTGCGTGACGATCATGTTCCGTACCGACCAACGGTCGGTACCTACCGGCCAGGCGTGGTTTACGGGGTGCCGTCCACTGCTTTGCGACCCAACGCCGGATCATCGGTGAAGAACGCATCGATCCCCGTGGCCAGGTAGGCCCGGATCTCGGCCACCGAGCCCTCCGGATTGCGCGCATTGGCCTCGCCCTTGCGGAACCCGGCGGCCAGGAACGTGTTTTCCGGGCGGAAGGTGTACGGCACCACCAGCAGGCCGGCGGCATGCGCATCGCGCACCAGCGTGGTCGGCGTGCCCAGGTGGCCGGCGGCGTCCAGCGGAATCACCATGCGCAGGTTCGGGCCAATGCCATCGGCGTAGCCGGCGATCTGGTCCAGCCCGGCGGGCGTGATCATGTCGGCATAGCGCTGGCTGCCTTTGGCGGCAAGCACGTCGCCCGGCTGCTGCTTCGGATCGCCCAGCAACTGCAGCAGGCGGATGTTGGTGTCGTGCCCCAGGGTGCTGCGCAGGTAACGCAGGTTGCCCACCTCGAAGGACTGGATCGTCACCGGGGCCACGCGGGTATACGGGTTGGCCTGGAGGGTTTTCACCAGCAGGTCTTCCATCGGCAGGCCGATACCCTTGAAGTAGGTACCGTGCTTGATCTCCGGCACCAGCCCGATCCCGCGCCCGGCGCGGCCGGCCTGCTGGACCAGGAAGGCGATGATCTCGTCCAGCGTGGCAATGCGGAACTGCCCGTCGAAGGCGGTGCTGCGCAGCTGCGGCAGGCGCTCGCGGGCGTACAGGGTTTTCAGCTCGGCCAGGGTGAAGTCTTCGGTGAACCAGCCTTCGATGCGCTCGCCATCGATGGTCTTCGTCGTCCTGCGGCTGGCGAATTCGGGATGGGTGGCCACATCGGTGGTGCCACTGATCTCATTCTCGTGCCGCGACACCAGCACGCCGTCCCGGGTCATCACCAGGTCCGGTTCGATGTAGTCGGCGCCATCGGCAATGGCCTGCGCATACGCAGCCAGGGTGTGCTCGGGCAGCAGCGCGCTGGCGCCGCGATGGCCATAGACCGCCACCTTTACCGCGGGAGGAGAGGATTCAGCGCTCATGGCCCCCGATGGTGCCACGGCCAGCGACAACAGCAACGCACAACCCCACGACGACTTCGACACTGCACACCCCTGTTGGTACTGCCCCGCCGAATCGGCTGGGCCGGAAAAGACGTGCGGCATTCTGACAGCGCGGTGTTACAGGGGAAAGAATGCGTGTCCCGACGCGATCGGGCGACCCCCCGTCTGGTGCGACCAAACATCGTAGTGACACGCCACGCGTGTCAACGCCATCATCCTGCGTTCGAATGCTTGTAAATGCAGCCCACGCATCATTTCCCGATACAGAAGCTCGAAAAAATCCGGCCCAGCAGATCATCCGCGCTCATCCGCCCGGTGATCTCGCCCAGCGCCTCATGCGCCAGCCGCAGTTCCTCGGCGGTCAGCTCCAGGTGTTCATGCACCAGTTCGGCTTCGGCGCGTTCGGCGTGGCCGATCGCAAGGGTGATCGCTTCCACGTGGCGGGCGCGGGCGGAAAACTCGCCATCCACGCTGTCGCCGGCGCTGCCGCTCGCCAGCTCGCGCAGGCGTGTGTGCAGGCGGTCGAGGCCCTGGCCGGTGGCGGCTGAGACGTGCACCACGTTGGCGTCGATATCGGCGGGCAGCGCGTCCAGCAGGTCGCTCTTGTTGTGGATCCACAACTGCAGCGGCACGTCGGCGATGGCATCGGCCACGGCGGCATGGCCGGCCTGCGGGTCGCGCGCGTCGAGCACGATGATGGCCAGGTCGGTGCGCTGCATCTCCGCGCGCGCGCGGCGCATGCCTTCGCGTTCGATGGCATCGCCGCCGTCGCGCAGGCCGGCGGTGTCGACCAGGGTCAGCTCCAACCCATCAATGCGGATGGTTTCGCGCAGGGTGTCGCGGGTGGTGCCGGCGATATCGGTGACGATGGCGCGTTCGCTGCCGGCCAGCGCGTTGAGCAGTGAGCTTTTGCCTGCGTTGGGCGGCCCGACCAGCACCGCGTGCAGGCCGTCGCGCAGGCGGCGGCCGCGCTCGGCGTCGTCGCGCAGCGTCGCCAGCGCCAGCTGCACTTCGCCCAGGCCCTGCCGGACCTGCTCGCCGCCCAGCGTATCCAACGGTTCGTCGGCGAAGTCGATCGCCGCTTCCACATGGATGCGCAGGCGCACCAGCTGCTCGCCGACGTCTTCCACCCGGCGCGAGAACACGCCGTCCAGCGAGCGCCGCGCCGCGCGCGCGGCACGGGTATCGCTGGCGGCGATCAGATCGGCGATGGCCTCGGCCTGGGCCAGGTCGAGCTTGCCGTTGAGGAAGGCGCGTTCGCTGAACTCGCCGGGCCGGGCCTGGCGGGCACCGAGCGCAATGCAGCGACTGACCAGCTGCTGCAGCACGACGGGGCTGCCGTGGCCCTGCAGTTCCACCACGTCTTCGCCGGTAAAGCTGCGCGGTCCGGGGAAATACAGCGCGATGCCGTCATCCAGCACCTCGCCGGCGGCATCGCGGAGGCGCGCGTAGTGCGCGTGCCGGGGCTGCAGTTGCGGGCAACCCAGATCCACGGCAATGCGCAGCGCCTGCGGGCCGGACACGCGCAGCATGCCCACGCCGCCGGCACCGGGCGCGGTGGCGATGGCAACGATGGTGTCGGTGGCGGCGTTCATGGCTCAGAGCTTCTCCAACTGCGCGCGGGCCTGGGCAGCGCCGCTGCCCTGCGGCTGCAGCGCCAGGTAGGTGGTGTAGGCCTGCCGGGCCTTGGCCTTGTCGCCGGCGTGGAAGTAGGCATCGCCCAGGTTGAGGTGGGCGACCGCGCGTGAGGGGTCGATCTTCAGCGTGTTTTCGAGCCAGCGTGCCGCTTCAGCGTAACGCTGCTGGCGGTAGTAGACGAAGCCGAGGTTGTTGGCCGCCTGGGCGAAGTCCGGTCGCAGCTTCAGCGCTTCGGTGAACTGGGCAACGGCCTCGTCATAGCGCTTCTCGCGGTACAGCTGCAGGCCACGTTCGTTGGCCTGCTGCGCGCGCTGGCGGTCGGAGGTCGGCACGGCGGCCGGCACCACCAGGGTGCTCTTGCCGCCCTGCAGGTCGGCCACGGTCACTGGCGCCTCACCGGCGGGCTTGGCATCCTGCGCGGCATCGACCCGGTTGTTGAGCGCGATCGCGTCCGCCGAGAGCTGGCGGGTATCGGCAGTGAGGTATTCCTGGCTGTCCGGCACCTGGAACACGAACTCACCGCCCTGCGAACCGGGCAGGCTGCCGAACGCCGGGGTCTGCCGCGACACCGCCGACACCGCCGGCGCCACGTAGGCCGCCAGTTCGGTGCCGGTGATCAGGCCATCGCCATTGAGGTCGCCCTTGCCTGCCAGCGCCTGCAGCAGCACCCAGGTGAACACCGAATGGCCGTTCGGACCGCTGTCGGCCACCTGCTGGTCGCTGCCACCGGCGGTGAGCATCTGCCGCGCGCTGCGCTTGGCGTTCTCGCGCAGGAAGGCCGACGACGAGGGGCCGCCACGGGTCAGGCCCAGGCCGCTGTAGCAGGCATCCATCACGAACATCACATGCTTGGCCTGCAGGCTTTCGGCGATGTTCTGGATGTCGGTCATCGCGATGGCATCGGTGGCGAACTCGTTGGGGTCCGAATCCACCGGGATGATGTAGCCCAGGTCGCGGCCCGACGCCAACCGACGCGTGGCGCCATGGCCGGCGAAGAACACGAACACGCGGTCGTTACGTCCGGTGCGGTCATCGGCCAGGCGGTCGTGGAAGGCGGCCAGGATGTTGTTGCGGGTGGCCTGCTTGTCCTTCAGCACGATCACCTGCGAGGACGGGAACCTGAACTGCCCGGTCAACGTATCGGCGATGGCCTGCGCATCGTGGCTGGCGTATTCCAGCCGCGGCCACTTGGCGTACTCGTCGATGCCGATCACGATCGCCCACGACTTCTCGTAGCCGGTGGTCACGGTGGCTTCGCTGGCAGCCGCGCTGCGCGGGCGGCTGACGGTGAACTCGCGGCCATTCCAGCCGGCGAACTGGTAACCCTCGGCAATCAGCCGGTCCAGGATCTGCGGCAGGGCCTTCACCGCGCGGTCGTGGATGTCGTGGAACAGGATGATCCCGCGCTGTTCCTTCTGCACCTGGCCCAGCACGCGCTGCACGATCGATTCGGGCACCGGGTCGGCCCAGTCCATCGAATCGATGTTCCACATGATCGACTTCAGGCCGGCCTCGTTGAGCAGCTGCAGGCCTTCGGCGTTGCGCGCGCCATAGGGGAAGCGAAACAGCGGCGCGCGGCGCTTGTCCACGTCCTTGAGCAGCGTGTCGGTGGCCAGCACCTGCTGGCGCAGCGCCTCGCCGGTGGTGCGTGACAGCTGCGCGTGGGTCAGGCTGTGGTTGCCCACCGCGTAGCCCTGTTCCATCAGGGTGCGGCTGATACCGGCCATCGGACCCAGCTTCACGCTGCCATCGGCATGCACTTCGCCCAGGTTGCGGCCCACTTCGAAGAACACGCCCGGAACATCGTAGCGCTTGAGGATGGCCACCACTTCGTCGGTGTAGGCCTTGTGCGGGCCGTCATCGAAGGTGAGCACCACGGTCTTGGGCGGCAGGTCGCGGCCGAAGATCTCGCGGTCGCTGTCCTTCATCGACATCGGATAAGGCTCGATCACGCCGTAATCGCGCAGGATCGCCTCGCGGCTGTATTGCTTGTGCAGGTGGGCCAGGTAGTCGTCCCACTTCTCGCGCTTGAGGGTGATGGCGCGGGTGCGGTCGAAGCGGCTGAAGATGTTGGTGATTTCCTGGTTGTAGGTGCGCTCGATCTCATCGAGCGCGTCCAGGTCCTCGCCCACGCGCTGGTGCAGCTTCACCGCCGGCAGCGAGGAATCGGTGCCGATGCGCTCGTGCAGGTCACGCAGTACTTCGCGGAATGCCAGGCGGTCGGCGTCGTACAGCGCCGGCGCCGATTCGATGTAGTCCAGCACCGTGCCCAGGGTGGCAAAGCGCTGCGGGCTGCCGTCGCGCAGCAACGCATCGAACTGGGTGGCAATGGCCTGGCGCTGGTCCAGCCCGTCGTGGAACAGCTGCTGGCCGATGCGGCTGGAGGTGTCACGGTCACGCGCGGACTGCTGCGCTTCGTCGGCCAGCAGCACGATGATGCGACGGTGGCCGTCGAGCTGCTTCTGCAGGGCGGTAAGCAGCGGCGCGGCCGCGGGGTCGGCGGAGGCCGCAGCCTGCGCGCTGGGCTGCGTCGGGGTCGACGTTGCCGGGGCGGCGGGGTCGTTGTTGCCGCAGCTGGCAACGGCCAGGGTCAGCAGCAGCAGGGACGGCAGGCGGAACAACGACGACGCACGGGGCATGGGGAGCTCGGTGAGGTGCTGCGGGTGGGTGAATGCACGCGATTGTATCGCCGGCAAAGAAAAACCCGCCGGAGGGCGGGTTCTCTCTTTTGAACGCCAGACGACCAACGGTCGTCTGCCACCGATTACTTCTTGGCGGTGGCCGGGACCGGGTCGCCGCCGTGGCGCTTGGTCATCCACCACTGCTGCAGCAGGCCCAGTCCGCCGTTGACCACCCAGTACAGGACCAGGCCGGACGGCATGAAGGCCATCATGACGCCGAAGATCAGCGGCATCATCTGCATCATCTTGGCCTGCATCGGGTCCATGCCCGGCGCCGGGGTGAGCTTCTGGGTGGCCCACATCACCGCCACGTTGATCACCGGCAGGATGAAGTACGGGTCGCGTGCGGTCAGGTCCTGGATCCAGCCCAACCACGGGGCCTGCCGCAGTTCCACCGATTCCACCAGCACCCAGTACAGCGCGAAGAAGATCGGCATCTGGATGAGGATCGGCAGGCAGCCGCCCATCGGATTGATCTTCTCCTTCTTGTACAGCTCCATCATCGCGGTCTGGAACTTCTGGCGGTCATCGCCATAGCGTTCCTTGAGCTGCGCGATGCGCGGCTGGAAGCGACGCATCTTGGCACCGCTCTTGTACTGCACCGCCGACAGCGGGTACAGCACCAGCTTCAGCAGCACCACCAGGCCCACGATGGCCCAGCCCCAGTTGTTGACGACCTTGTGGACCTGGTTCAACACCCAGAACAGGCCCTGGCCGATCACGGCCATGATCGAGAAGCGGCTGTAATCGACAACGCGATCCAGGCCCGGCACATCTTCCTTGGCGATCTGGTTGACCAGCTTCGGGCCCACCCACAGGCGTGCCTCGCTGCTCACCTGCTGGCCCGGGGCCACGGTGAAGGCAGGACCCGTGGCCTGGATCTGGTCGCGGCCGTCGTGCTGGCTCAGCTGATAGTTCGCAGCCTGGTCCTTCTGCGGCACCCAGGCGGTGAAGAAGTGGTGCTGCAGCATGGCGATCCAGCCGCCGGTGACCTGCTGGTTCAGCGGGCCATCGTCCAGGTAATCCTTGAACGCACGCCGCTGGTACTTGCCGTCGTTATCGAACCAGGTCGCGCCGTTGAAGCTGAACGAGTCCGGGTTGGTCATGCTGCGCGACAGGATCGTCGGCGTACGGTCCAGGGTGCGGTACACGTAGCCGCTCCACGGGGTGGTGCCCGCGTTGATCACTTCGTCCTTCACCTTGACCGCGTACTCGTTGCGGTTGACGGTGAAGGTACGGCGGATGCTCACGCCGTTCGGACCATTCCACACGAACGGGATCTGCAGTTCGTTCTGGCCCTTGGCCAGCACGAAGTCCCTGGCGTCGCCCACCAGGGTGAAGCCGCTGGCTTCAGGCACCGGCATGCTCTTGTCCTGGCTGGTCCAGCCGGTCACCGCGCGGTACGGATGGGCCGGGTCTTCGGTCAGCAGGCGCACCGGCGGGCTGCCGTCGTCCTTGGTCTGCGGGAACTGCAGCAGCTCGGCGTCGAGCACGTTGCCGCCGTCCAGCACCAGGCGCAGCACGTCGGTGGTGACGGTCACGCGCGGTGCGCCGGCGCTGGCCTGGGCCGCCGCCTGGACGGCCGGGGCGCTGCCCGGCGCGTGCGGCACGTTGGCGCTGGGCACGGTGCCCGCAGCCCCGGGGACGGTGCCCTGGGTCTGGGCCGCCACCGGCGCGGTCGGGGCCGGCGCGGTTTTGTCGCGCCCCCACTCCATCCACAGCAGGATGGCTACCATCAGCCAGGCAACAATCAGGAAAACGCGGGTCTGGTTCATCAGCGTGCAGGCTCGACGGGGCTGGCAGCAGGTGCCGGCTCGGACTGGGAAAGGGATAGCGGCGGCATTGTGCCGTCCGCGCCTGGAAGGGGCAATGCGCCCAGCCGGCGCAGCAGGCGTTCGAAGGCCTGGCGGATCTCGGTATTGCTTGCGGTACGGGCCGCGCTGCGGGCTACCACGACATAGTCGCCGGCAGTCATCCACGGCCGCAGGTGGCGTGTGGCGTCGCGCAGCACACGCTTGATACGGTTGCGCCCCACGGCCCGGGGGTCGACTTTGCGCGAAACGGCAAGACCCAGCCTGGCCGGCGTATCGCTCTTCAGCCAGTGCAGGGTCATCAGCGGTTCGGACACACGGCGGGCGCCGTTGAAGACCGTTGTATATTCGGCACGCGTACGAACCCGCGCCGAGCGAGGAAATCGCTTGCGCGGGTCGGAACTGCTCACAGTCAGGATTGCGTCTGCCGCGGGAAGCGGCATCGCAATCAAGCGCTCAGGACTTTACGGCCCTTGGCGCGGCGACGCGACAGGATCTTGCGGCCGTCAGCGGTCTTCATACGGGCACGGAAGCCATGGTCGCGCTTACGCTTGAGGTTGCTGGGTTGGAAAGTGCGCTTGGTGGCCATGCGGGGCCTCTATGAAGGGGACGGAAAGAGCCGGAAAGTCTATAGGGCTGCACATGGCCACGTCAAGCCTGTGTCACTACGGGATTTCATCGGCCTGTGCAATAGCTGTGGATCATTTTGTGAATAACTTCGGGACAAGCATTCCCGGACCCGGGCGTCGGTGGTAGTCTGCGCCATCCATTCTTCCCCTTCCGGCCTGCGCTGCGGCGGTTTTCCCTGCCCCTGCGCCGGCCCCAGACGATTATTGCCGATGGATGCCTGGTCACGTTGTCTCGAACGCCTTGAAGCGGAGTTCCCGCCCGAGGACGTTCACACCTGGTTGAAGCCGCTGCAGGCCGATCTGCGCGCGGACATCCTGGTGCTGTATGCCCCGAACGCCTTCATCGTGGACCAGGTGCGCGAACTGTACCTGGCCCGGATCAAGGAACTGCTGCTGCATTTCGCCGGTTTCAGCGACGTTTTTCTTGAAATCGGCTCGCGCCCGCGCGCCGTGGAGGCGCAGATCGCGCCGATTTCGGGCCCTGCCGCACCGGCAGCACTGGCCGAACCCCTGGTGCCCTTCGCCGGAAACCTCGATTCGCACTACACCTTCGCCAACTTCGTGGAAGGCCGCAGCAACCAGCTCGGCCTGGCCGCCGCGTTCCAGGCGGCGCAGAAGCCGGGCGACCGGGCGCACAACCCGCTGCTGCTGTATGGCGGCACCGGCCTGGGCAAGACCCACCTGATGTTCGCCGCCGGCAACGCCATGCGTCAGGCCAATCCGGCGGCCAAGGTGCTGTACCTGCGCTCGGAACAGTTCTTCAGCGCCATGATCCGGGCCTTGCAGGAAAAGACCATGGATCAGTTCAAGCGCCAGTTCCAGCAGGTGGACGCGCTGCTGATCGATGACATCCAGTTCTTCGCGGGCAAGGACCGGACCCAGGAGGAGTTCTTCCACACCTTCAACGCCCTGTTCGACGGCAAGCAGCAGATCATCCTCACCTGCGACCGGTACCCGCGCGAAGTCGAGGGCCTGGAAGCGCGCCTGAAGTCGCGGCTTGCCTGGGGCCTGTCGGTCGCCATCGAGCCACCGGACTTTGAAACCCGGGCCGCGATCGTGCTGGCCAAGGCCCGCGAGCGTGGCGCTGAGATTCCCGACGATGTGGCGTTTCTGATTGCCAAGAAGATGCGCTCCAATGTCCGCGACCTCGAGGGTGCGCTCAATACCTTGACCGCCCGTGCCAACTTCACCGGCCGCGCGATCACCACCGACTTCGCCCAGGAAACCCTGCGCGACCTGCTGCGTGCCCAGCAGCAGGCGATCAGCATTCCCAACATCCAGAAAACCGTGGCCGACTACTACGGGCTTCAGATCAAGGATCTGCTGTCCAAGCGCCGGACCCGCTCACTGGCCCGTCCGCGGCAGGTCGCCATGGCCCTGACCAAGGAACTGACCGAGCACAGCCTGCCTGAAATCGGCGATGCGTTTGCCGGTCGCGACCACACCACGGTGCTGCATGCGTGCCGGCAGATCCGGACGTTGATGGAGACCGACGGCAAGTTGCGGGAAGACTGGGACAAGCTGATCCGGAAGTTGAGCGAATGATGCATGCACGCCACCCGCGCGTCATCGCATAAAACGGTGCAAAATCCGGGTGTAAGCGAGGAACAGGCTGTGGATAAAAACGCTGGCTGAGCGGGCGGTTTTTTTATCCACAGGCTTCCCCACCCCTTGGGGGGTAGTAGTGCAGAGGGTTTCGAGGCTATAAATGCCTTTATTTACAAACACTTAGCTGAGTTTTCCAGCGATTCTGGCACTACCATCACCACCAAGCTTTTGATTTATTCCACATTTTTTTAAAGCATAGGGGCACGGAACCACATGCGTTTCACACTGCAGCGCGAAGCCTTTCTCAAGCCGTTGGCACAAGTCGTCAACGTGGTCGAACGCCGCCAGACCTTGCCGGTTCTGGCTAATTTCCTGGTCCAGGTCCAGAACGGGCAGCTGTCGCTGACCGGTACCGACCTCGAAGTGGAAATGGTGTCGCGGATCGCGGTGGATGACGCCCAGGACGGCGAGACCACCATCCCGGCACGCAAGCTGTTCGAGATCATCCGCGCCCTGCCCGACGGCAGCCGGATTACCGTCTCGCAGACCGGCGACAAGATCACCGTCCAGGCCGGGCGCAGCCGGTTTACCCTGGCCACGCTGCCGGCCAATGACTTCCCGTCGGTAGACGAAGTTGAAGCCACCGAACGCGTTGCCATCGGCGAAGCGACGCTGAAGGAACTGATCGAACGCACCGCATTTGCGATGGCGCAGCAGGACGTCCGTTACTACCTCAACGGCCTGCTGTTCGACCTGCGCGGCGATGCGCTGCGTACCGTCGCCACCGATGGCCATCGCCTGGCACTGTGCGAAACCGATCTGGACAAAGCCAGTGGCGCCAAGCGCCAGATCATCGTGCCGCGCAAGGGCGTAACCGAGTTGCAGCGTCTGCTGGAAAGCGGCGATCGTGAGATCGAGCTGGAAGTCGGCCGCAGCCACGTGCGCGTCAAGCGCGACGATGTGACCTTCACGTCCAAGCTGATCGATGGTCGCTTCCCGGATTACGAGGCCGTGATTCCGATCGGTGCCGACCGTGAAGTGAAGGTGGATCGCGAAGCCCTGCGTGCGTCCTTGCAGCGTGCCGCGATTCTGTCCAACGAGAAGTACCGCGGCATCCGCGTGGAAGTCTCGCCGGGCAACCTGAAGATCAGCGCACACAACCCGGAGCAGGAAGAAGCCCAGGAAGAGATCGAAGCGGATACCACCGTGAGCGATCTGGCGATCGGCTTCAATGTGAATTACCTGCTGGACGCCCTCTCGGCCTTGCGCGACGAGCATGTCGTCATCCAGCTGCGCGACTCCAACTCCTCGGCACTGGTTCGTGAAGCCAGCAGCGAGAAGTCGCGCCACGTGGTCATGCCGCTGCGGCTCTGACCTGTTCCACGTGGAACAGTGCTGAAAAGAACCCGGCCAAGCGCCGGGTTTTTTTTACGTCCAGAACGTTCCACGTGGATCATCGATGAGAACAGCCATTGGAAACCTGGCGTAGCGCCACACCACGCGTGGCTGCCCCTGCATGGGAATCCGCAATCCTTCGGTCCGCGTCTGCAGCACTTTGGTAGCGACCTGCGAAGGGTGGGTGTTTGGGCGCCGGGATTTCACGGCTGATCCAGCCACGCCCTGCGTGGCTCTACGCTTCCCGATCCAGCGTGGCGTGCGGTGTTTTGACCGCGGCTTCAGCGCCCTGGTTTACCGCTCTATGCTTCTAAAAACTGTATATAAATCTAAAGCCAGGTGGTGGTGGTAGAGCCAGAATTGGTTGAAAAGTACCTTATGTTGCTGATTGTAAAGGGTTTATTGGGTCTGAAACCCCCTGTAAAAAGGCGCCTGGGCGTGGGGGTTAGCCTGTGGATATGTTTCAAGCGTGTTCTTGCGGGCTTTCTTATCCACAACCTGCCCCCTGCTTGTGCATAAGTCATACAGCGCGGGTGTGGGCAACTCTCCCTGCGCGGCCACGCGTGTTCCACGTTCTGTGGAACCGAGCGGACCTTGGGTGCGCAGATTTCATCACTTCGCGCCCGTTTCGCCAGAACAACCTGCCGCAGCCGACCCTGGAAAGGTGCGAATTCCTTGAAATCTGCAAGGCACCGGCCTTGATGGCCTTCTGGATTTCAAGGAAATCGAGGATGTGGAGGGCGCGGGGGCGTCGATAGTGCCCCGCTGCGGCGCGTGAACGTGGAACAGCAGCCACGCAGGGCCTGGCCCTACAATGGCGGGATGCATATTCGCCGCCTTTCGCTCCACAACGTGCGTCGTTTCGACAGCGTGGAACTTGCTCCACAGCCGGGCATCAATCTGATCACGGGCGACAACGGCGCCGGCAAGACCAGCCTGTTGGAAGCGCTGCATGTGATGGCCTACGGGCGAAGTTTCCGTGGGCGGGTGCGCGACGGCCTTGTGCGGCAGGGGTTCGAGGCGCTTGAGGTGTTCGTCGAGTGGGACGAACACATCGCGGCGTCTGGCGCTTCGACACGCCGCCGGGCTGGGCTGCGTCATAGCGGTCAGGACTGGAAGGGGCGGTTGGACGGCGAAGACGTCGCCCAGCTTGGCAACCTGTGCGCGGCGCTCGCGGTAGTCAGCTTCGAACCGGGCAGCCATGCACTGGTCAGCGGAGGCGGCGAACCTCGCCGCCGGTTCCTCGATTGGGGCCTGTTCCACGTGGAACCAGACTTCCTGGCGCTCTGGCGACGCTACTCAAGAGCCTTGAAACAGCGCAACGCCCTGCTCAAGCAGGGTGGCCACTCCCACGCCCTGGATGCATGGGATCGTGAGCTCGCCGAGGCAGGCGAGCCGCTGACCAGCCGCCGCCAGCACTACCTGGACCGCTTGCAGGACCGGGCCATCCAGCTTGCGCAGGATCTGGCGCCCAACCTGGGCATCCAGTCGCTCACACTCAGCCCCGGTTGGCGCAAGCAGGACGTCTCGCTGTCCGATGCGCTGCTGCTGGCGCGCGAACGTGACCGGTTGGCGGGCTATACCTCCGTGGGCCCCCACCGCGCAGACTGGAGCGTGGGGTTTGTGGCCATTCCCGGTCGTGATGCACTCTCCCGTGGACAGGCCAAACTGACGGCGCTGACCTGCCTGCTCGCGCAGGCCGAGGACTACGCGGAGCAGCGTGGGGAATGGCCGGTCATCGCGCTGGACGACATCGCGTCCGAGCTGGACCGGACCCATCAGGCGCGGGTGCTGGACCGCCTGCGCGCCGGGCCGGCCCAGATCTTCATCACCGCCACCGAAACCCCGGCCGCGCTGGAAGGCCGCGCCGACATTACCCGGTTCCACGTGGAACATGGGCAGGTTCAGGCTGTGCCATAGTGGCATCAGGGCCAGCAGCGCCCGGCTGGTATAATTGCGGTTGCAATCCCCAAATCCATCGGCGCCCCGCCCTGCGGCGGCGGCCCGAACTGCGGAGCCTATGGCAAGCGCGATGACTGAAGAACAGAACACTCCGGCACCCACCGGCAATTACGACGCCAACAGCATCACCGCCCTGGAAGGCCTGGAGGCGGTTCGCAAGCGGCCCGGCATGTACATCGGTGACGTCCATGACGGCACCGGTCTACACCACATGGTGTTCGAAGTCGTCGACAACTCGATCGACGAAGCGCTGGCCGGCCACGCCGACCACGTTGCGGTCACGATCCACGCCGACGGCTCGGTGTCGGTGTCCGACAACGGCCGCGGCATTCCCACCGGCAAGCACGCGCAGATGAGCCAGAAGCTCGGCCGCGAGGTTTCGGCTGCCGAAGTGGTGATGACCGTCCTGCACGCGGGCGGCAAGTTCGACGACAACAGCTACAAGGTTTCCGGCGGCCTGCATGGCGTCGGCGTCAGTGTGGTCAATGCCCTGTCGCAGAAGCTCACCCTGGATATCTTCCAGAGCGGTTTCCACTTCCACCAGGAATACGCCGATGGCGCGGCGGTCAGCCCGCTGGCGCAGGTGGAGGCCAGCAGCAAGCGGGGCACCACCCTGCGCTTTTGGCCGTCGGTGACCGCGTTCCACGACAACGTCGAGTTCCACTACGAGATCCTGGCGCGCCGCCTGCGCGAGCTCTCGTTCCTGAACTCCGGCGTCAAGATCGTGCTGGTCGACGAGCGGGGCGATGGCCGTCGCGACGACTTCCACTACGAGGGCGGCATCCGCAGCTTCGTGGAGCACCTGGCGCAGCTGAAGACGCCGCTGCATCCCAACGTGATCTCGGTAACCGGCGAGTCCAACGGCATCACCGTGGAAGTGGCGCTGCAGTGGACCGATTCCTACCAGGAAACGATGTACTGCTTCACCAACAACATCCCGCAGAAGGACGGCGGCACCCACCTGGCCGGCTTCCGCGGCGCGCTCACCCGCGTGCTCAACAACTACATCGAACAGAACGGCATCGCCAAGCAGGCCAAGATCAACCTGACCGGCGATGACATGCGCGAAGGCATGATCGCGGTGCTGTCGGTGAAGGTGCCCGATCCCAGCTTCTCCAGCCAGACCAAGGAAAAGCTGGTCAGCTCGGACGTGCGCCCGGCGGTGGAAAGCGCGTTCGGCCAGCGCCTGGAAGAGTTCCTGCAGGAAAACCCGAACGAAGCCAAGGCCATCGCTGGCAAGATCGTCGATGCTGCCCGGGCCCGTGAAGCCGCACGCAAGGCGCGCGACCTGACCCGCCGCAAGGGCGCGCTGGATATCGCCGGCCTGCCCGGCAAGCTGGCCGACTGCCAGGAAAAAGACCCCGCGCTGTCCGAACTGTTCATCGTCGAGGGTGACTCGGCAGGTGGCTCGGCCAAGCAGGGCCGCAACCGCAAGAACCAGGCGGTGCTGCCGTTGCGTGGCAAGATCCTCAATGTCGAACGCGCGCGCTTCGACCGCATGCTCGCCTCCGACCAGGTCGGTACGCTGATCACCGCGCTGGGCACCGGCATCGGTCGCGACGAGTACAACCCGGACAAGCTGCGCTACCACCGCATCATCATCATGACCGACGCCGACGTCGACGGCGCGCACATCCGCACCCTGCTGCTGACCTTCTTCTACCGGCAGATGCCGGAGCTGATCGAGCGCGGCCACGTCTACATCGGCCTGCCGCCGCTGTACAAGATCAAGCAGGGCAAGCAGGAGCTGTACCTGAAGGACGATCCGGCGCTGGACGCCTACCTGGCCAGCAATGCGGTGGAAAATGCCTCGCTGATCCCGGCCGAGAACGAGCCTGCCATCGAAGGCGTCGCCCTGGAAAAGTTGCTGCTTGCCTACGCGTCGGCGCAGGAGGCGATCGGCCGCAACGCCCATCGCTACGACCGCCAGCTGCTGGAAGCCCTGGTCGATTTCACCCCGATGGATCTTGAGCACCTGCGCAAGGCCGGCGAAGACGAAGGCCTGGCCGCACTGGCCAAGCGGCTCAACCAGGGCAGCCTGGGCTCGCCGCGCTTCAGCCTGGAACTGCAGGAACCCACCGAACAGCGTCCGGCCGCCGTGCTGGTCACCCGCCGCCACATGGGCGAATCGCTGATCCAGGTGCTGCCGCTGGCGGCATTCGAAACCGGCGAGCTGCGTGCCCTGCACCAGTCCTCGGTGCTGCTGCACGGGTTGATCCGCGATGGCGCCAGGATTGTGCGCGGCGCCAAGTCGTCGGAGATCTCCGGATTTGCCGAGGCTCGCAACTGGCTGCTGGACGAAGCCAAGAAGGGCCGCCAGATCCAGCGCTTCAAGGGCCTGGGTGAAATGAACCCCGAGCAGCTCTGGGACACCACGGTGAACCCCGATACGCGGCGCCTGCTGCAGGTGCGCATCGAGGACGCGGTGGCCGCTGACCAGATCTTCAGCACCCTGATGGGCGATGTGGTCGAGCCGCGCCGCGACTTCATCGAAGACAACGCGTTGCGGGTCGCCAACCTGGATATCTGACACAATCGGGCCAGGGCCGGCCGGTTGCGACCTGCAACCGGCCCGGCCGCCGCCTCTTGCTGCCAGGAACCCGATGTCCGCTACTGCCCCGGCGTCCACGACGCCTCCGCTGCCTCCCGCCGTACCCAAGGCGCCCCAACGGAAACCCGGCTCGCCCATTGCGGGGTTCCTGATCGATCTCGGCATTGCCACCCTCACCCTGCTTGGGCTCAGCATGGCCAGCGGCGTGCTCTGGGGCATGTACCGCGCCATCATCGTCGTTCGCGAAACCGGCGCCCAGCCGGCCGAGGCACTCGCCCAGCAGGTGGGCCAACCCGGAGCACTGGCGCAGATCCTGATGGCGCTGTTCGCCACCGGTGGCGCCGCGGTATTTCTCTACTTCCTTCGCCGGCGCGCCGACGCAGCCGAACGCAGTGCATCGCTGCAGGCCGCGCGCCGTCCGTCTACCTGGGGCTGGACCCTGCTGGTGGCCGCTGCGGTGGTGATCGGCAGCAACGGTATCGCCTGGCTGGCCCGCCAGGCCGGCATTGAACCAGTTCCGACCAACCTGGCGCTGATGGAGCAGGCGTTGGCCCGGTTCCCCTGGTTCCTGGCGCTGTTCGCCGTCGTGCTGGCACCGGCCTACGAAGAACTGCTGTTCCGCCGCGTACTGTTCGGGCGCCTCTGGCAGGCCGGCCGGCCGTGGCTGGGCATGCTGCTCAGCAGCCTGGCGTTCGCGCTGGTCCACGAAGTGCCCGGTACCAGTGAGAACGGCCCGTGGGAGATCGCCCAGCTGTGGCTGGTCTACGGTGGCATGGGTGCGGCATTCGCCTGGCTGTACCAGCGTACCGGCACCCTGTGGGCGCCGATCGCCGCGCATGCCCTGAACAACGCCATCGCGCTGGCCGCGCTGGTGTTCCTGGGATTGCATTGACCGCAGCGTCGGTTTGACAAAACCTTACGTCCGTTCCGCCAGACTGCTGACATGAACACGGGAGTCCCCGCCTTGAAACCCTTGCTGCTCGGACTTGTCATCACCCTCATGGTCAGCGCCTGCGCCACCACCACGTCGCCCACCGGGCGGCGCCAGATGGTGGGCGGCGTTTCCCAGGCCGACCTGGACCAGCTTGGCGCGAAGGCATTTGCCGAAACCAAGCAGAAAGAAAAGATCAGCAGCGACGGCCGGCAGAACGGCTACGTCCAGTGCGTGGTGAATGCCCTGGTCGCCCAGCTGCCGCCTCAGTACCGTGGCGTACGGTGGGAAACGGCCGTCTTCGTGGATGCCGAGCCTAACGCGTTCGCCCTGCCCGGTGGCAAGGTTGGCGTGAACACCGGCATCTTCACCGTGGCCAAGAACCAGGACCAGCTGGCGGCGGTGATCGGGCACGAGATCGGCCACGTCATCTCGCGCCACCACGAAGAGCGCCTGACCCGGCAGATGGGCGCGCAGACCGGCCTGGCCGTGCTCGGCGCGCTGGCCGGGGCGGCCTACGGCGAAGGCGCGGCCAGCACGGTGAACCAGCTCGGCGGCGCCGGCGCCCAGGCCGCGTTCCTGCTGCCCGGCTCGCGGACCCAGGAAAGCGAGGCCGACGTGGTCGGCCAGCGGCTGATGGCCGAAGCCGGCTTCGACCCGGCCCAGGCGGTCAACCTGTGGCAGAACATGATGGCCGCCAGCGGCGGGCGTTCCCCGCAGTGGCTGTCCACCCACCCCGACCCGGCCAACCGGATCCGCGAACTGCAGCGCGACGCGCCTGCGCTCAACGGCGTTTTCCAGCAGGCCCAGGCCGCCGGGCGGCGCCCGAGGTGCGGGTGATTCGACCAAAGGATGCTGTGGTGCAGCATCGGAAACGATTTCTCACGTCAGCAGTTTCTGATACGTTTGGCGGCTCAGATTTTTCTGACAGTCCGTATTGATGCCGCCACGGCGGTTTGACCGAGGTGAAAGATGATTTTCAGCAACCACAAGCAAGCCGTGCTTACCGTCCTCATCGCGACCGCCCTCGGTGGCGCCGTGGTCACTGACGCCGTCGCCCAGACCCGCTCCACCGACCGCAGCAACAGCGATCGCCGTGGTGGCAAGAAGGACCAGGCCAAGGCGGAAGTGCTGTATCCCCAGGCGACCCGCGAGGAGCCGAGCACCAAGTCCTCGCCGAAGCTGGGCAAGCAGCTGCAGAAGATGATCGACAGCTACAACGACCAGAAGTTCCCGGAGACCCTCGCGGCCGCCAATGAGATTCTGGCCAACAGCGCCGCCAATGCCTACGACAAGTCGCTGGCCGCGCAGCTCGCTTCGCAGGCGGCCTACCAGTCCGACGACAGCGCAGCCGCCAAGAAGTACCTGCAGCAGGTGCTGGAGTTCAACGGCCTGGACAACAATGGCCACTACCAGTCGATGCTGATGCTTGGCCAGCTGCAGATCCAGGACGATGAAACCGCGGTCGGCCTGGCGACGCTGGACAAATATTTCGCCGAAACCAAGTCGACCAAGCCGGAAGAGCTGATCATCAAGGGTCAGGCGCTGTACCAGCTGGAGCGCTACCAGGAAGCCATTCCGGTGATCAAGGCCGCCATCGCGGGCAGCACCGAGCCGAAGGACAACTGGAACCAGCTGCTGATGGGCGCCATGGCCGAAGCCGGGCAGACCGGTGAAGCCGTCAAGGAAGCCGAAGCCTTGGCCGCCAAGAACCCGAATGACAAGAAGGCCCAGATGAACCTGGCCAGCATGTACCTGCAGGCCGACCAGATGGCCAAGGCCGCCACCGTCATGGACAAGCTGCTTGCCGCCGGCCAGCTGACCGACGAGCGCGAGTACAAGCAGGCCTATTCGGTCTTCGCCAACGCCGAGGGCCAGGAGCAGAAGGTCATCACGGTGATCAACGATGGCCTGCAGAAGGGTGTGCTGAAGCCGGATTACCAGGTGTACCTGGCCCTGGCCCAGGCGTACTACTACTCCGATCCGCAGCAGGTGGAAAAGGCGATCGATGCGTGGCAGAAGGCCGCCCCGCTTTCCAAGGATGGCGAAACCTATCTGAATCTGGCACGCGTCTTGCATTCGGAAGGTCGTATTCCCGAGGCCAAAACGGCTGCCCAGCAGGCGCTGGCCAAGGGTGTGAAGAATCAGGCGGATGCCAAGAAAATCATCAACCTGAAGTAAGTAGGAATAACGCCTGAACGCCTGCGACAGTGATGCGCAGGCGCTCAGGATTGGTATAAGCTTGGAGGTTCCTGCGGTGTCATGCACCGCTGATCATGGGTCCCCCGTCCCCGGGTACCCGGCCCCACTAATGAGCTCTTGGCGCATGACGGAACAACTAGTCGTTCACAGGTACGAACAACGCGATGACACCGGCCTCAGCTGGCCGCGCATCGTGGGCATCGCCTTTGTAATCGCATTGCATCTCGCCGCCTTCATGATGCTTCTGATCCCCGCCGTGGCCCCCAAGGCCGTTGCGGAAAAGGAACGCAACGTGATGGTGACCCTGGTCGACGCTCCGCCGCCGCCGCCCCCCCCGCCGCCGCCGCCGCCGCCGCAGGAGACGCCGCCGCCGCCGGTGAAGAACCTGTCGCCGCCGAAGCCGTCGCCGGTGCCGCCGCCGCCGCAGGCGCCGGTGATCGACGTGCCGGAACCGCGTCCGAACGACATCGTCACGCCTCCGAGCCCGCCGAGTCCGCCGCAGCCGCCGAGCTCCATCGAGGCCAGCGTCGATATCTCGTCGAAGGCCATGAATCCCCCGCGTTACCCGCCGGCCGCATTCCGCGCAGGTATCCAGGGTGAAGTCATCCTGATCATTGATGTCGATGCCAACGGCAACGTCACCAATGTGACGGTCGAAAAGTCCAGCCGTAACCGCGATCTGGACCGCGCCGCGATGGAAGCCGCCCGTAAGTGGCGCTTCAATGCAGCCGAATCGGGCGGGAAGAAAGCTGCAGGTCGCGTCCGCGTCCCGGTCAACTTTGCGCTGAATTGACCGGTCGGGTGGCCCCTGGCCACCCACCAGTCACTTGAACCCAGCTACAACATTCATCACCACACACAACAAAGGTAAGCGTCATGCTGCAGGAACTCTTCATCGCCGCTGCTGCCGGGGGCAACCCGTCGAATGCCCTCTCGCAGATGGGCTTCGAGCATCTGATCCACGAAATGACCTCCAAGCCGGGCGATTTCGCCGTCTCCTGGGTCGTGCTTCTGACCCTGGTGATCATGTCGGCCATGTCCTGGTACTGGACCGTCATCAACATCTTCCGCGCTACCCGTCTGAAGAGCGCTGCTGACAAGGTCGTGAGCCTGTTCTGGGATACCCCGAACGCCCAGGACGCCATCCGTGCGATGGAAGAGCAGCCGGCTTCCGAGCCGTTCTCGAAGATCGCCCTGGACGCTGCGCAGGCTGCTGCCCACCACCAGCGTGCCGAAGGCGGCGCCACCGGTGGCCTGGGTGAGAACCTGAGCCGTTCGGAGTTCGTCGATCGCGCCCTGCGTCAGGCCGTGACCCGCGAAAGCAACAACCTGCAGTCGGGCATGACCCTGCTGGCCACCGTCGGCGCAACCGCTCCGTTCGTCGGTCTGCTCGGCACCGTGTGGGGCATCTACGGCGCGCTGATCAAGATCGGTGCAACCGGTTCGGCCTCCATCGACGCCGTTGCCGGCCCGGTGGGTGAAGCCCTGATCATGACCGCCATCGGTCTGTTCGTGGCAATCCCGGCCGTGTTCGCCTTCAACTTCTTCAGCAAGATCAACAGCGCCACGATCAGCAAGTTCGATACGTTCGCTCACGACCTGCACGACTTCTTCGCCACCGGTTCGCGCGTCCGCTAATTGCGACGCGCTGTACCCAGCGAGAACGTAGTCAACACGATCTAGACGGAGCCCGTTATGGCTTTCAGTAGTGGTAACAGCGGCGGCCCCATGGCCGACATCAACGTTACGCCCCTCGTGGACGTGATGCTGGTGCTGCTGATCATCTTCATCATCACGGCGCCCCTGATGTCCCACAAGGTCAAGGTCGACCTGCCCGAGGCCAACCTGGTGCAGAAGCCGGAAGATGCGGCCGATCGCAAGGGCCCCATCACCCTTGCGGTGAAGGAAGACGGCTCGATCTTCTGGAACGACGAAGAAATCGACAAGCAGACTCTCGAGTCGCGCCTGGCGACCGCCGCCCAGCAGACCCCCCAGCCCCCGCTCAATCTGCGTGGTGACCGCACCACCAAGATGCGTGTCATCAACGAGATGACCAAGATTGCGCAGGAGCAGGGCATGCTCGACGTTGGCTTCGTGGCCACCAAAGAGAAGGGGCAGTAAGCCATGGCATTCAGTTCTGGTGGTGGCAAAGGCCCCATGGCCGACATCAACGTTACGCCCCTGGTGGACGTGATGCTGGTGCTGTTGATCATCTTCATCGTTACCGCGCCGATCATGACGTACCCGATCGCCGTGGACCTGCCGCAGCGCGTGCTCAACCCACCGCCGCAGCTGGTCGAACCGCCGCCGCCGATCGAGCTGCGGGTGGACGCCAGCAACCAGGTGACCTGGAACAACAGCCCGATTTCCGTGGGCGAACTCCAGCAGCGCATGGAGCAGGAAGTGCAGCGTGACCCGACCAACCAGCCCGAGCTGCGCATCGACGCCAGCCCGGACTCCGAGTACGACGTGATGGCCAAGATCCTGGCCGCCGCGAAGAACGCGCAGATGAAGAAGATCGGGTTCCAGCAGCAGTAATACGCAAGACCAAGTCATGACGCGACTGGAAAGCGCCCCTGGAAACAGGGGCGCTTTTTTTTCTGCGCGCACCGGACGGCGTTGTCCGGCTATGATCCGCGCATGCTTGCCACCTACCCCGCGCTTGCCGATTGGCTCCATTGGCTGGATGCCGTACCGCATCTGCGCCCCCTGATGATCGCCGCCTACGTGCTCTACCTGCTGTGGCTGATCGGCTGGATCATGCTGCAGAAGCGCGAACCGGTAGCCACGCTGAGCTGGATCCTGTCGCTCGCCGCCCTGCCCTACCTTGGGCTCTTCATCTATTACCTGCTGGGCCCGCAGAAGGTGAAACGGCAGCGCCTGCGCCGTGGCCGTGCACGGTCGGGCATGGAGCACTACAACAGCGTGTGCCCGCCCGACGCGGACTGCACCGAGCTGGCCAAGATCGCCCAGGCCACCACCGGCCTGGCGCCCAGCTCGGCCACCGGAGTGGAATGGCTGGTGGACGGCGCGCAGACCTATGCCGCCTTGTTGAAGGCAGTGGCCCAGGCCCGGGACCACCTGCACGTGGAGTACTACATCTTCAATCCCGATCACGCCGGTACCGCGCTGCGCGACGCACTGGTGGAACGCGCCCGCGCCGGTGTCCGCGTGCGCCTGCTGCTCGATGCGGTCGGCTCGTCGGCAGTGGGCAGGCGCTTCCTGGAACCGCTGCGCGACGCCGGAGCCGAAGTGGCGTGGTTCCA
The DNA here is from genome assembly GCF_044543385.1 of Stenotrophomonas sp. NPDC077420. Classification (NCBI taxonomy): domain Bacteria; kingdom Pseudomonadati; phylum Pseudomonadota; class Gammaproteobacteria; order Lysobacterales; family Lysobacteraceae; genus Stenotrophomonas; species Stenotrophomonas sp. NPDC077420. Next base: position 120,794 of record NZ_JBITVZ010000008.1, on the reverse strand, counting down.
TCCCCGCCAGCTCCTCAAGCCCTTCAAGCGGCCGTGGATGAACATGCGTACGCACCGCAAGCTGGTGGTGATCGACGGCCGCGTGGCGTTCACCGGAGGCATCAACATCACCGACGACGAGGACGACAGCCGCAGGCCCGACGCGTACCGCGACCTGCACATGCGCCTGTCCGGCCACGTGGTGCGCAGCCTGCAGCTGGTGTTCGTGGAAGACTGGATCTATGCCACCGGCGAGCCCAAGGAGCGCTTCGCCATCGCCCAGCTGTGGCCCGACGACATGCCCGCGCGAACGGACGGCGCGATCACCGCCCAGGTGCTGGTGTCGGGCCCGGACTCCTCGTGGGAAACCATCCACCGCCTGCAGGTGGCCGCCATCCACGAAGCGCGCGAGCGTGTCTGGCTGGTCACCCCCTACTTCGTACCGGGTGAAGCCGCACGCATGGCGCTTACCTCCGCCGCCCTGGGCGGGCTGGACGTGCGCCTGCTGGTGCCGAAGATGAGCGACTCGTGGTTCGTCACCCAGGCGGCGCGCTCCTACTTCGACGAACTGCTCCAGGCCGGCGTCAAGATCTATGAGTACGGCCCGCGGATGCTGCACACCAAGGCGTTCATCGCCGACCACGACGTGTGCATTGCCGGCAGCGCCAACTTCGACCATCGCAGCTTCCGGCTCAACTTCGAACTGTCGATGATGATCAGCGACGAAGGCTGCGTGGCCGAGCTGGAGAAGATCCTCATCGCCGAGTTCGCCGCATCCAGCCCGGTCCGCAACGACCGGCGGCGTTCGCTGTGGCTGCACCGGGTTCCCGAAGCCTTCGCGCGCCTGGCCTCGCCGCTGCTGTAAGGGCGGCACGTGGAACCGGCCCGGGCAGCGGCGCTACACTGGCCCGGTCAACCGGGGAGAATGACAATGTACTGGCTGTTCCTGCTGCTGGCGATCGGCTGCTTCACCTTCGCCGTCAAAACGCCCTCCACGGGCCTGATGCTGCTGTCGTTGTTCGGCGCCCTGCTGTTCCTGCTGGCGTGGGTACGCGGACGCTACCTGGCCAGCTTTGGCGGCACTGCCGGTGGCAGCGAACCCGATATCTACAACGCCATCGATCCCACCGAACTGCGCCGGCTGCGCGAACAGGCCCAGGCCCGCCGCGACGCCGACCGCGAAGAGAACGACCTGCCCCCGCACCCATGACCCAGCTCAGCGTCAACGTGAACAAGATCGCCGTCCTGCGCAATTCGCGCGGCGGCCACGACCCCGATGTGGTGCAGGCGGCCGCCGCCTGCCTGGACGCCGGCGCGCATGGCATCACCGTGCACCCGCGCCCGGACCGCCGGCACATCCGTGCCGAAGACGTGATCGCATTGTCGGCCCTCACCGCGGCCCGTGGCGTCGAGTTCAACATTGAAGGCAATCCTTTCGCGCCGCCGCGACCCGGTTACCCGGGCCTGTTGCCGCTGTGCGAACAGACGCGCCCGGCCCAGGCCACGCTGGTCCCGGACAGCGACGGGCAGTTGACCTCCGACCACGGCTTCGACTTCGGTCGCGACGCCGAGCGCCTGCGCCCGCTGATTGCCGACCTCAAGTCCTACGGCTGCCGGGTGAGCCTGTTCGTGGATGCCGGCAATCCAGACATCGCCGAGGCAGCTGCGGTCGGCGCGGACCGGGTCGAGCTGTACACCGGTCCTTATGCTGAGGCACACGCGCGCGGCGACGCGACGGTGATGCTGGCACTGTTCGCCGGGGCCGCCCGCCGCGCCCAGGCGGCTGGGCTGGGGGTCAATGCCGGCCATGACCTGTCGCAGGAAAATCTCCGCGCGTTTCTGCAGGCGGTGCCGGATGTACTGGAAGTATCGATAGGGCATGCGTTGATCAGCGAAGCGCTGTATGCCGGGTTGGAGGCTACGGTGAAGGGATATCTTGGGTTGCTTTGAGATGGCGTTGGCAGGGATGGCGTTGACACGCATGGCAGAAAAACCCGACGGTCTCACAGCCTGTGGATAACCGTGGGGAGAAACCCTGACCGGTTCATCGCAAACCCAGCGACCACAACGGTTCCCCTTCCAAATGGACCTGTGGTTAGTAATACTACTAACCCATGAGCACCCGGCTTTCCCTCCCCGCCTCGTTCCTGTGGTCTCAGTCAATGAGACACCCCCTGCCTACCCTGTAATCACATGGGTATCGCAATCAAAGGCCGCGGCTCCACCACGCACCTGGCAGGCCGCTTCGAGGTCACCGTCAGCGAAGCCATGGACGATGGGTGGGAACCGGAGAGCAGCGAAGAATTCGCTGCCCCGCGCCTGCGTACCGAAGTCCGTGCGGAAACCGCGCGCAGCATCATCAGCCGCAACAAATCGCCCGACGTGGGCTTCAGCCAGTCGGTGAATCCCTACCGGGGCTGCGAACACGGGTGCTCGTACTGCTTCGCCCGCCCCTCGCATGCGTTCCTGAATCTTTCCCCGGGGCTGGACTTCGAAACCAAGCTGTTCGCCAAGACCAATGCGCCGCAGCTGCTGCGCAAGGAGCTGTCGCGGCCGTCGTACACCCCGCAGCCGATTGCGCTGGGCATCAACACCGATGCCTACCAGCCCATCGAGCGCAAGCTCAAGCTCACCCGGCAACTGATCGAGGTAATGCTGGAAACCCGGCACCCGTTCTCGCTGATCACCAAGAACGCGCTGGTGGAGCGGGACATCGACCTGCTCGCGCCACTGGCGGAAAAAAACCTGGTCAGCGTGCACTTCTCGGTCACCTCGCTCGACCCGCACCTGTCTGCCCGCCTGGAACCGCGCGCCTCCGCACCGCACGCACGCCTGCGCGCCATGCGTCGCCTGCACGAGGCCGGCATCCCGGTCGGCGTGATGGTGGCCCCGGTCATTCCCTGGATCAACGATTCCGAACTGGAAGCGGTGCTGGAAGCGGCGCGTGATGCCGGTGCCAGTACGGCCGGCTACGTGCTGCTGCGCCTGCCGTTGGAAGTGGCACCCTTGTTCCGCGACTGGCTTGATACCCACCATCCCGATCGCGCTGCGCATGTGATGAGCACCATCAACCAGCTGCGTGGCGGCAAGGACTACAACAGCGAGTTCGGCACCCGCATGCGGGGCGAAGGCGTATACGCGGACCTGCTGTCCAATCGTTTCAAGCTGGCGCGCCGACGGCTGGGGTTCGACGCGCAGAACAGCCACTGGCCGAAGCTGGACTGCACGACGTTCGTGCGGCCCCTGCCGCCGCGCGAGGATTCACCGCAGGGTTCATTGTTCTAGTTCGCGCAGGGCATGCCATGCACTGCCGAACAGTGCCTTGGCCTGCACCATCTGGTCGCCGAGGTAACGACACACCACCACGCGCTCCAGTTCGCTGACGGAGAACGCGTGCCGCATCTCCTCGCCCACCCTTTCGCGTATGCGCGCTGCCGCCGCCGCGAGGGTCGGTCCGGCGTATACCAGCGTGCCCATTATCGGCGCGCCGGCCAAGGTAAACGGCGCGCCCTGGGTCCACTCCGGCCCCGAAATGCAGCAGCGCTCAAACCAGATCTGCCGGCCCTCGCGCACGATCTCCACGCTCTGCCGGAACGTCCCTGCGCCTGCGTGCTCATTCGCAGCGGGCCGCGCGAAGGTGACCACGTCCCAGCCAATGTAGACCGCGTCGGCGGCGAGTTCCGCGCGGGTTCGCATCGCGCCTTCGGCGCCGGGATGCACGATGGTCTCCTCGGGAACGTATTCGCAGAGCGCGCCTTCGGCCACGTGCACCCGCAGCAGCTGTTCGCTGGGGCGCTGTCGACTGCGGAGTATCCTGACCGGGCCGGGCGTAGTGAGGACGGCCTGGGCGCGTGCTGCCAGATGGCAGTCGATCTCCAGCTGGCCGCCACGGGACGGGTGCAGCAGATGGACACGCGCCGAACCGTCGTTTTCCGGATAGAACGTGCGCTGCGCAGCCGGTGGCCCGACATGCCGACGTCGCATGAGCCGGGTCCTGCCGTCGTGGTGCTCGAACCACAGCGCCAGGCTTCCACGCCAACCGTTTGCAGTCATCACCGTCTCCCTGTGAACTGCAGGGCAACGACGCAGTGAACGCGCCGCTGCACCTACATTGGGCAGCGGCGTGTTCAACCCGGGTGAAAGACCCTCAGGGGCAGCGCACCGCCGGCGAAACGTCAATTCGCACCACCAGGTAGCGCATGAAGAACTGGGTGATGGGTCCAACGCCCAGCGCGAATACCACCGTGCCGACGCCGGCGACGCCGCCCAATGCAATGCCCAGCGCCAGCACCACCAGTTCGATGCAGGTACGCACGCGCTGGATCGACCCGCCCGCGCGGCGGGCAATGCCCGTCATCAGACCATCGCGCGGGCCGGGTCCCAACTGGGCGCCCACATACAGCGCCGTGGCAATGGCACAGACCACCACGCCGCCCACCAGATAGACCCAGCGCAGCGCGAGGGTGTCGGGGACCACCCACAGCTGCAGGTTGAGGTCGGTGAACGGCCCCAGCAACAGGGTGTTGGCCAGCGTGCCAAGTCCCGGCATCTGCCGTAGCGGAATCCACAGCAGCAGGACCACCAGCGCCACCAGGACCATGATGGTGCCCAGCGACAGCGGCAGATGCCGCGCCGCACCCTCGTGGAACACGACCCAGGGCGAGCCGCCCAACGTGCTGTACATCAACAGCGCATTGGAGAAGCCGTACAGCCACAGCCCCACCAGCAGGCGCAGCAGCCGCTCGGGCAGGCGGCCCGCGCGCAGTTGCGCAAGTGGCCCCAGATTGGTCAGCGCCGACGGAGAAGTATTCAGGTTCATGGGGCCAGTATCCGGCCCACTGGCACTTCCACGTAGCGCCATTTCAGCCATAGTGGCCCCATGAACCGTGCGCTTACGCCCCAGCATCTGGCCACGCTGGTCGGCCAGTTTCCCCGCAGCCCCGCCTATCGCGGACTGCGCCAGGTCCTGCAGGACCTCATCGGCGACGGTCGCATTCCGCTGGATGCGCGCCTGCCCAGCGAGCGCGCCGTCTCGCAGCAGCTCGGGGTGTCGCGCAACACGGTCACGCGCGCCTATGCCGACCTGGTCGCTGCCGGTTTCGCCAGCACCCGCCACGGTGCCGGCACCTTTGCGGCGGTGCCGGCCGACCGCCGCCGCGCGCACGACCATGCACTGCGTTCGTTCGCCAGCCCCCACGACCCCGACGGCAGCATCGACCTTACCTGCGCTTCCACCACCGCCATCGCCGGGCTCGATGCCGCGTACGCGCGCGCCATGGAGCGGTTGCCGGGCTACCTCGGCAGCGATGGCTACCGCCCCACCGGCCTGCCCGTCCTGCGCGCCCTGATCGCAGCGCAGTTCGCCCAGCGCGGCCTGCCCACCGACCCCGACCAGATCATGGTGACCTCGGGCGCATTGGCTGCCACCGCCGTGGTGGCGCGTGCCCTCTCGCGACCCGGCGACAGGGTGATGATCGAATCACCGGTCTACCCCAATGTCATTGAAGCGCTGCGCATAGGCGGCGCGCGACTGGTGGCCTCGCCCATGGGCGATGCACTGGGCGAGGAGGGATGGGACCTGGACGGCATCGCCGCCACGCTCACCCAGACCCGACCGCACCTGGCCTACCTCATCCCCGACTACCAGAACCCCACCGGCTTCCTGATGCGCGACGAGCAGCGCGCACGCTATGCCGCCGCGCTGCAGGCCACGCGCACGGTGCCGGTGGTCGACGAATCGCTGCAGGCGCTGTCGCTGACCGACGTCGCCATGCCGCTGCCGTTCGCCGCCCATGCGCCGGACGCGGTCACCCTGGGCAGCGTGTCCAAGCTGTACTGGAGTGGCCTGCGCGTGGGCTGGATCCGCGCACCGCAGGCAATGATGGACACGCTGATCAAGGCTCGCCTCCAGCTGGACCTTGGCACCGCCCTGTTCGACCAGCTGGTGGTGACCGAACTGCTGCAGGACCCGGCCCTGCTGGCGGCACGCCGCACCCAGCTGCGCCAGCGCCGGGACGCCTTGGCCCAGGCGATCGTCGAACACCTGCCGGACTGGCGTTTCCGGCTGCCGCAGGGCGGCATGACGTTGTGGCTGCAGCTGCCGGCCGGCACCAGCGCCACCCGGTTCGCGGCCCAGCTGGAAGCGGCCGGCGTCCACGTTCCGCCCGGGCCGATGTTCAGCGTCGAAGGCGGCGGCGACCAATGGCTGCGCATTCCCTACGTGCGGCCGGAGGAAGACCTGCGCGCAGCGGTGCGACGCATCGCCGAGGTGTGGTCCAAGGCGCCGGCGCGGCCGTCCGCCCGCAGGGAAGGCGCGAGGGTGGTTATTCTTTAGCCTGCCCAATCCACGGATGCGCCTCAGGAGGTCACCTTGCCAGCCCTGTTTTCTTCGCTACGCGACCTCCTGCGGGTGTACAGCGGAAGCCTTCAGATCGTGCACGACGAGGAACATCACTTCTATGCCAACTGCCAGAGGTCTGATGCCAAAGGCAAAGCACAGTTCTTCGGTGCGGTGAAGGCATCCGGGCGCAAACACGTCTTCCACTTCATGCCCATCTACGACTTCCCCGAGCTGCTGGTCGACATCAGTCCAGAACTCAGGAAGCGCATGCAAGGGAAGTCGTGCTTCAACTTCGAGGCTGTCGATCCCTCGCTCCTTGTCGAACTGAAGCGCCTGGTCGAACAGGGCGCCGCGCGCTACAAAGCGGCCGGCAAGCTGTAACCCCGCTCAGCCCGCAATTTCCCGCAGCTCCTGCCGGTACTTCCGGCTGCAGGGCAGCGCCGTGCCGTCGCGCAGGTGAACCTTCGCGTCGCCGGTGTCCAGCGGCTCGATCGAGGCGATGTGCGGCACGGCCACCAGGTAGCTGCGGTGGATGCGTACGAAGCGCTGCGGGTCCAGCCGGGTTGCCACGCCGGCCAGGGTGCTGCGCAGGGGGTAATCGTGGCCGCGCACCCGCAGGTTCACGTAGTTGCCCGCCGCCTGCACCCATTCGATGTCGCTGGCCGCGATCAGGAACTCCCGGCCCAGCTTGCGCACCAGGAAGCGTTCCGGCCGCTCCACCGGTTCCACCGGTGGGCCCTGGTCGGGCGCACTCAGCAGGCTGACTTCGCCCTGCCAGCGCCGCATCACGAACCGGTAGCCCTCCATCACCAGCACGATGGAGATGAAGCTGCGGACGTCCTTCAGATACTCGTAGAGCAGCTCACGCGGCCACGGCCCGAAGTCGTACGCCTGCCCGACCGCCCGGTACGCCAGCATCCGAAGTGCCACCATGGCACCCACATGGACCACGCAGACGGCCATGCTCACCGGCAGGTACTGCAGCAGCCGCCGTCGCCAGTTGTCCCAGAGCAGCGGGAACCGGCGCGTGTACCAGGCCAGGAAGGGAATCAGCAGCAGCAGCCACACCACCGCGCTGCTCGCCTCCCACACCACCGGCTTCCAGGTCTCGAAGCCGGCATTGAGCCGGCGCAGGTCGATCACCGTGGTGACGCTGTTGCCGAGCAGGTTGGTGCCGACCAGCAGCACCCAGAACCCCCACTCCACCCAGCGCCGCCACGGCAGATAACGTTCGTAGGGCATCGGGTCGGGGTGGGTCATCCAGCAAGTGTAGGCGGCGCGGTGGGGGCCGCACCATTCCCGCTCGTCCCCGCGGGCCCGCGGTTCGTCCCTGGGGCCCGGCGGGCCGACCCTTCGCGCTGGCAGGCCCCGGCGCGCGGACGCAGGGTGGGGCTCCCTGATGACTGGAGCGCACCATGCAACGCCGATACGACCTGGACTGGGTGCGCGTCTGCGCCTTTGGCGTGCTCGTGCTGTACCACGTGGGCATGTACTACGTGACCTGGGACTGGCATGTAAAAAGCCCGCACGCCAGCCACGCACTGGAACCCTTCATGGTGCTGACCGCGCCCTGGCGGTTGTCGCTGCTGTTCCTGGTATCGGGCGCGGCCACCGCCTTCATGTTCAGCCGGATCCAGACGCGTCCCGACGCAGGCGCCAGCCGGCTGCGGCTGCTCGGCACCCGTTCCTGGACCCTGCTGGTCCCGCTGGTGTTCGGCATGGTGGTGGTGGTCACGCCCCAGTCCTACTACGAAGTCGTCGAGCAGCTGCCCGGCGGCTATCACCACGGCTACCTGACCTTCTGGGGCCAGTACCTGTCCGGCTACGAGGGATTCTGCGATGCCGACGGCTGCCTGCGCGTGCCCACCTGGAACCAACTGTGGTTCGTGGCCTACCTGTGGGTGTACACGGTCGTGATCTGGCTGCTGTGGTGCCTGGCGCCCCGGCCGCTGCAGGCGCTTGGACGTGGCGTGGCGCATGCGCTCTCCGGCCCGGGCGCACTGGTCTGGCCTGCGCTGCTGCTGGCGCTGCTCCGGGTGACCCTGTCCGCGCGTTTCGAATCGACCCATGCGCTGGTGGACGACTGGTACAACCATGCCCAGTACTTCGCCGTGTTCCTGCTGGGCTTCCTGCTGGCGCGCGCCGATCGGTTCTGGGAGGCAGTGGCGCGTCTGCGCTGGCCGGCGCTGGTGCTGTGGCTGGCCAGCTGGGCCGGGATCATCGTGTACTTCATCGGCTACGCCGACGTGGAGCCACCGTCGGCGCTGCGCATGGGCATGCGCGCGGTATGGGGCCTCAACCAATGGTGCGCCATCGTGGCCGTGCTCGGCTTCGCGCGGCACTGGAACCCGGGCAACACCCGCGCGCTGCGCTACCTGGTGCCGGCGGTGTTTCCGGTCTACATCCTGCACCAGACTCTCATCGTGGTCGCCGCGCACACCCTGAAGCCGCTGGGCATGCCAGCGCTGGTGGAAGGCCCGTTGCTGGTGGCGATCACCTTTGCGCTGGCATTCCTGGGGTATGAAGGCATCCGCCGGGTCGCCTGGCTGCGGCCGCTGTTCGGATTGAAGGCTAGTGCGATCGCGGCCCCTGCCCTGCCCGCCACCCGCGGCACGCCCTAGGCGCGCAGTTCGTGGCGCCCTGGCCGCGTCGGCATGCTAGCCTGCGCGGTTACGTCCCTGCACTTGTCCGCCCATGCCCTCCAGGTCCCACCCCCGCCCCGCCACCCGGGATACCGGCGCCACCTTCCGCATGTTGTGGCCGCTGGTGGCGGTCATGCTGTTCTTCCTGGGCAGCGGCTTCCTGGCCGGCAAGAACATCCGCACGATCCAGCACGGCAGTGCCCTGGTCATCCGCTCGCAGGAGACGATGAATGCCATGGGCGATGTACTGTCGGCCGTGCAGGATGCCGAGACCGGGCAGCGCGGCTATCTGCTGACCGGGGACGAGAGTTACCTGGAGCCTTACCGGACCGCATTGGCCGTGGCCAGCACGCGCCTGGAGGCCATGCAGCGCAGCCTTGCTGACGATCCCGCGCAGGGAGAACGCCTCAAACTGCTGGCACGCAGGGTCCAGGACAAGCTGGACGAACTGCATCAGACCATCGAGCTGCGCCGCACCCAGGGCTTCGATGCCGCGCTGGCCGTGGTCAGTTCGAACAGCGGCAAGGCCGCCATGGACGACATCCGCGCGCGCCTGGCGGCGATGCGCGCGATCGAGCTCGACAAGCGCGCCGAGCGCCTGGCGGAAATGGAGACCGCCTACAACACCGCGCTGAGCTCGGGTGCGGCCAGCGCCGTGCTGGGTACGGTGCTGACCATCTTCATTGCCTTCCTGCTCCGCCGCCACACACGCGCGCGCGAACGCGACGCCTGGCTGCAGCGCGGACGCCTGGAGCTGGCCACCGCCACCGGCGGCGACCTGGACGGGGCCACCCTTGCCCGCGCCAGCCTTGGCTTCCTCGCCGGCTTCACCGGCGCCCAGGCCGGCAAGCTGTTCGTGCCCGGTGCCCTCGGCTTCCAGCAGATCGGTGCGGTGGGAACCGCCGCGTCGCTGGAGGACACCGCCAGCAGCGGGCAGCCGCTGCTCGGCGGCCTGCTCGGCCGTGCCGTGGACGAGAAGCGTGTGCTGCTCGTCAACGATGTGCCGCCGGGCTATTTCACGGTCGGCTCCGGCCTTGGACAGGCCCAGCCGCGCCACCTGGTCATCGCACCCAGCCTGCACGAGGGCGAGGTGACCGGCGTCATCGAGCTGGGCTTCTTCGGCACGGTGCCGCCCGAGGTGATCGAACTGCTCGAACTTGCCTCGGCCGACATGGCCGTCGCGCTGCGCTCGGCCGCCTACCGGTCGCGGCTGTCCGAACTGCTGGCCCAAACCCAGCGCCAGTCGGAAACGCTGCAGGTGCAGAGCGAGGAACTTCGCGTTTCCAACGAGGAACTGGAAGAACAGAGCCGCGCGTTGCGCGCGTCCCAGCATGAGCTGGAGGAGCAGCAGGCGGAGCTGGAGCAGACCAACAGCCAGCTGTTCGAGCAGTCGCAGCAACTCGAGGAAGAGCGCGACAAACTGGCCCGCGCCAATGCCGGCATCGTGGCCGAATCGCACAAGGTGCAGCGGGCCAGCCAGTACAAGTCCGAGTTCCTGGCCAACATGTCGCACGAACTGCGCACACCGCTCAATTCGGCGTTGATCCTTTCCAAGCTGCTGGCCGACAACCGCGACGGCAACCTCAGCACGGAGCAGGTGAAGTTCGCGCGGACCATCCATGCCTCCGGCACGGACCTGCTCAACCTCATCAATGAGATCCTCGACCTGTCCAAGATCGAGGCCGGCCACATCGAAGTGCATGCCGAGCGTTTCGGCGTGGAAAAGCTGCTGTCGGACCTCTCGGCACTGCTGGGTCCAATCGCCAGCGAAAAGGGCCTGTCGCTGGACGTTTCCATGAGCGCCGATTGCCCGGCGACGATTGAATCGGACCGCCAGCGCATCGAACAGATCCTCAAGAACCTGCTGTCCAATGCGCTGAAGTTCACCGAGGCCGGCAGCGTGGCCGTGTCGGCCTCGGCCACCCGCGATGGCAAGCTGGAGTTCGCGGTGCGCGACACCGGCATCGGCATTGCACCCGAACAGCAGGCGCGCATCTTCGAAGCCTTCCAGCAGGCCGACGGCTCGATCAGCCGACGTTACGGCGGTACCGGGCTGGGGTTGTCCATTTCGCAGGAGCTGGCGCGCCTGCTCGGCGGCGACATCACCGTGGAAAGCGAGCCCGGCCAGGGCAGTTGCTTCCGACTGGTGGTCGCCACCCGGCTGGCCGCGCAGCCGCCGGCGGCGCAGCCCGTCGCCGCGACGCCGGTAGCAACCCCGCGCGTCGCGCGTGCCGACGTCCCGCCCACGCCGGTGAGCCCGCGCCCCGCAGGTGATGCAGGCACCAGGACCGCCAGTACGGGCCGGGGCCTGATCCTGATCATCGAGGACGACGCCGCGTTCGGCGAGATCGTCAGCGACCTGGCGCAGGAGATGGGCTTCCGCGCCAAGGTCGCGCAGACCGCCGGTGAAGCGCTGGCCGCGGCGCGCGCCGAACCCCCGCATGCCATCGTGCTGGACATCGGCCTGCCGGACCAGTCGGGGCTGTCGGTGCTGGACGTGCTCAAGCACGACATGCGTACCCGCCACATTCCCATCCACGTGGTTTCGGCCACCGACCATTCGCACAAGGCACTGTCGCTGGGCGCGGTAGGCTACCTGGGCAAGCCCGCCACCCGCGAGGACCTCGCCGGCGTGCTCGATTCGCTGGAGCGTCGCCTCCTGCAACGTCCACGCCGCGTCCTGGTGGTCGAAGACGACGCCGTGCAGCTGGACGCGGTGCGCGAGCTGCTGGCGGTGGCCGACGTGGAAACCATTGGCGCGCGATCGGCGTCGGAATGCCTGCAGGTGCTGGAGCAGCACAGCTTCGACTGCATGGTGCTGGACCTCACCCTCCCCGACGCCTCCGGCTTCGAGCTGCTGGAACTGCTCACCGAAAAGAGCCTGCACGCGCTGCCACCGGTCATCGTCTACACCGGTCGGGTGCTGTCGCCTGCCGAGGAAGTGCGGCTGGGGCACTATTCCAGTTCGATCATCATCAAGGGCGCCCGCTCGCCCGAGCGCCTGCTCGACGAGGTCACCCTGTTCCTGCACAAGGTGGTCAGTGACCTGCCGGAATCGCAGCAGGGCATGATCCGGACCGCGCAGCATCGCGACACCGCACTGGAAGGCCGTCGCGTGCTGATCGTCGAAGACGATGTGCGCAACATCTACGCCCTGATGAATGTGCTGGAGCCGCACGGGTGCAAGGTGTCCATCGCACGGAACGGCCAGGACGCCATCGACGCATTGACCGCCGCGGTGGGTGGGCCTGAGCCCATCGAGCTGGTACTGATGGACATCATGATGCCGGTCAAGGATGGCCTGACCGCCACCCGTGAGATCCGCCAGGATGGCCGCTTCGGCAGACTGCCGATCATCGCGCTCACCGCCAAGGCCATGCCCGACGACCAGCAGCAGTGCATCCAGGCCGGTGCCAACGACTACATCGCCAAGCCGCTGGACGTGGACAAGCTGGTGTCGCTTATCCGGGTGTGGCTGATGGCATGACCTGACACCTCGCCTGTCCGCGTCGCGGTGCGCGATGCTTCCCCGCGTGCGGCAACCGTCGCACCCGGGCCGGTCAACCTGCAGCGTCCATCGTTCCTGGTGCGGCCACACGGCGCGCAGCGCTCAGGTACCGGCAATACTTGCCTATGAAGATACCGGTGAAGCCGCCAGACAGAAGCAGGTAGGACGCGCTGAAGCCGGCATCGGCGCTGAGCGACGGCGAGACCGACAGCGCGGACTCGAAGCCATACTTCACCGCGAAGGTGACCAGCAGCAGGGGCAGCAGGCTGTAGTCCGCACTGCGCCACAACATTCCCGTCGAGCGGTTCATGGCCAGCGTCGCGCGACGCAGCAGCATCCAGCCAAGGCCCATGCCCGCAGCGATGCCAACCAGCCACTCCGCCCACGCAATCCACGAGGCGCCGTAGCGCTGGGTGATCGACCAGATGCCCCACGCGGCGAACAGCGCCGGCACGATGGCCAGCCTGGCAAGCGAGGTCTCGCCGGGCTTCATGGCGGCAATGCCCCGGGTGACCAGGAAGATGAGGAGCGCCCAGACCCAGAGGGGGGTGTGCGAAATGAACTGCTGCAGCATGGGTGGGACGTCCTTGGCGGGGTTGGGGCGCCGACGCGGCGCCGTGAGGAAGTGATTGAATTCTCGCGCCCGGCCCGCCCGGAACAAGTGACAGCTGTCAGCCATCGGGGAGTACAGGGAGCAGCAGGCACGTGCCCCCGCGCATCAGCGCCCCTGCCGCGCCGCGATCGACGCCGGGTAGCGCTCACCCTGCACCTGGATATCGGCCAGCACGGCGTCGATCTGTGCCAACTCGCCGGCATCCAGCACCAGCTCTGCGGCCGCCAGGTTCTCTTCCAGCCGGTGCAGCTTGGTCGTGCCCGGGATCGGTGCGATCCACGGCCTGCGTGAGAGCAGCCAGGCCAACGCGACCTGTGCCGAGGTGGCACCACGCGCGTGCGCAATGGCGGTGATGCGGTCCACCAGTGCCTGGTTGGCACGCCGTGCGTCTGCTTCGAACCGGGGCACCACATTGCGGAAGTCGCCGTCGGCGAACGTGGTATCGGCGGTGATGCTGCCGGTCAGGAAGCCCTTGCCGAGCGGACTGAACGGCACGAAGCCAATGCCCAGTTCCTCGCACAGCGGCAGGATCTCGCGCTCAGGCTCGCGCCACCACAGCGAGTACTCGCTCTGCAATGCGGCCACGGGCTGCACGGCATGGGCGCGACGCAGCGATTCGGTGCCTGCCTCGGACATGCCGAAGTGCCTCACCTTGCCCTCGGCGATCAGGTCACGCACGGTGCCGGCAACGTCCTCCATCGGCACGGCCGGGTCGACGCGGTGCTGGTAGAAGAGATCGATGTAGTCGGTGCCCAGGTTGCGCAGCGACGCTTCGGCGACCTGCCGGATGCGCGCGGGGCGACTGTCCACCCCCTTGGTGGAGTCGCCCTCGGTGAAACCGAACTTGGTGGCAATGACCACCTTGTCGCGCACCGCCGCCAGCGCTTCGCCCACCAGCACTTCATTGGCGCCCTGTGCATATGCCTCGGCCGTGTCGAAGAAGGTGACGCCCAGGTCGTAGGCACGGCGGATCACCTCGAGGCCATGCTCGCGCGTGACCGCGGGACCGTAGCCGAAGCTCAGGCCCATGCAGCCCAGGCCAAGTGCTGACACGGTCGGCCCGTGCTTACCCAGAGTTCTGTAGTTCATGGTGTTGTCCGCGGAGGGGGTATGGCCAATCTACGCCTCGGCCAGACATGCTTGCAGACGCATGATGGAATATCGCTTATATGCGGGGCGCATCAATCGATCGCTGGAACCGCGCGCGGCCACGTCGCATCGACTTGCTACGATGCCACGACCCCTGGCGGACGCACCGCGATGAAGACTCGATTGATCCTGGCCGCAACGCTGACGCTCGTTGCAACCACCGGCAGCGCGATGGCCGCGCCTGGCGAGACCGCCCGACGCGAGATCGCCGCATTGATCGGTGCACTCGACGGTTCATCCTGCCGTTTCCAGCGCAACGGCAGTTGGCACGACGCTGCCGAGGCGCGTGCACACCTGCAGCGCAAGTACGATTACCTGCTCAGGAAGGACAAGGTGGATACCGCGGAGCAGTTCATCGAGCGGGCCGCCAGCCGCAGCAGCATGAGCGGCCAGCCCTACCGGATCGCCTGCCCGGGCCAGCCCGAACAGAGTGCTGCGTCCTGGTTCGGCGCGAAGCTGCAGGCGCTGCGGACGCGTGTCACCCAGCCCCGAACAGCGTCTGTGCGTTCTGGAACAGGATCCAGCTTGTCGCGATGAACTTGTCCCCGCCCTCCGGCCGGTTGCCCCGGTGCGTGTGGGTGAAGGCGGTGGGCGCAATCAACAGGCTGCCGGTACGCGGCGCGATCTTCCGCTGCTGGAACAGGAACTCGGTTTCCCCGGCGTCGAAGTCGTCATTCAGGTACAGCGTCCACAGCAGGTGCCGGTGCAGGGTTTCCGCCGCCGGGTCGCGCGGGTACAGCTCGCAGTGCCAGTACGGGTAACCGCCCTCGCCCGCCGCATACCACTGCAGGTTGATGGCGCCGGGACGCAGGCAGGTACGCGCCAGTTCGGAGAGCGCGGCGTCGTCCATGCCGGGGAAATCCCCGGCCGCGAGGCGCCGGGCGTGTCCATCGTTGTCTTGAATCTGCAACATCAGCGGCGAGATCAGCGCCTGTGGATAACGGCGTAGATAAGTCAAAACCCCGCTGAATACTGCCTGTTGCAGTTGGATGTCGACCTGGCGCCACTCGGGGCGCCCACTTATGCGCAGATCCTTGCTGTGCTTGAGTTCCGGGAACACGCCGCTGCCTACTTCGCCGGGCTTCACCTGTGCGCTGGCGCGCATCTGGGCCCGTATGGCGGCGCAGGTCTCGACGGGAATGGCGTTGTGGATTACTTCGATGAAGTCGAGCGGGGTGTCGGCCGGCATGGGGTCATCCGTGGGCATTTCAGCCCGATGGTGACCTGTGTTGGTGCGGGTGTCACCCCGTTGCCATTAATGGGAACGGGGTCACATCCGGCGGATCAGCGGGCGTCGTGCTCGCGGTGGTAGCGGGTGGCCTCGGCCACTTCGTTGCGGGAGCCGAGGAATACCGGCACGCGCTGGTGCAGCTGGTCGGGCTGGATGTCCAGGATGCGCTCGCGGCCGGTGGTGGCGGCGCCGCCGGCCTGTTCCACCAGCAGGCCCATGGGGTTGGCCTCGTACATCAGGCGCAGCTTGCCCGCCTTGCCGGGGTCCTTCTTGTCCCACGGGTAGATGAAGATGCCGCCGCGGGTCAGGATGCGGTGCACGTCGGCAACCATGCTGGCGATCCAGCGCATGTTGAAGTTCTTGCCGCGCGCGCCTTCCTTGCCGGCCAGCAGGTCCTGCACGTAGCCCTGCATGGGAGCTTCCCAGTGGCGCTGGTTGGACATGTTGATGGCGAATTCCTGGGTGTCTTCGGGAATCTGCATGCCGCGCTGGGTGAGCACGAACTCGCCGGTTTCGCGGTCCAGAGTGAAGGCGTGGGTGCCGTGGCCGGTGGTCAGCACCATCTGCGTGCTGGGGCCATAGATGCAGTAGCCGGCGGCGATCTGCGCGGTGCCGGGCTGCAGGAAGCTGGCGTCGGTGGGCGCTTCGGTGCCGGCGGGGCTGCGCAGCACCGAGAAGATGGTGCCGACCGAGACGTTCACGTCGATGTTGGAGCTGCCGTCGAGGGGATCGAACAGCAGCAGGAAGTCGCCGCGCGGGTAGGTATCCGGCACCGGCTGGCAGTGGTCCATTTCCTCGGAGGCGCAGGCGGCCAGGTGGCCGCCCCAGGCGTTGGCTTCGAGCAGGATCTCGTTGCTGATCACGTCGAGCTTCTTCTGGGCTTCGCCCTGCACGTTGCCGGTGCCGGCGTCGCCGAGCACGCCACCGAGCGCACCCTTGCTGACCGCGATGGAGATGTTGGTGCAGGCGCGGCCAACCACTGCGATGAGCTGGCGCAGGTCGGCGTTGATGCGGCCTGCGTGCTGCTCTTCAATCAGGTACCGGGTAAGCGACGTACGGGACATGGAATGGCTGCCAAAGACATTTCGGGGGCCGTATTGTGGCCCGTCCGGCAGGGCATTACGAGGCAGGCGGGTCACGTAAGCGGTTACAGCGTGAGAACGGCGCGGCGCGTTGCGCCGTCACACGACCAACGGTCGTGTGCCACCCGGGTTTCAGCGGTGCGCATGGTTCTGGCCGGCATGCGCGGCTCGCGCAGATGCACCCGTCCGGAACGACCCGGTAGGTATCGACCGTTGGTCGATACGCCGACCAAAACAACCCGGTAGGTATCGACCGTTGGTCGATACGGCGACCAAAAAAAAACGGCCGCAGGAAGCGGCCGTTCTTTATCTCACCGGCGCAGCAGCTCAGCCCCGGGCGACAGTCGCCACGGCCTTGGCCACGTATTCCAGGTTGCCCTGGTTCAGTGCGGCCACGCAGATGCGACCGGTGCCGACGGCGTAGATGCCGTACTCGTCGCGCAGGCGGTCCACCTGCGGGCGGCTCAGGCCGGAATACGAGAACATGCCCGCCTGGTCGTTGATGAAGGCGAACTCCGGGGCACCGGCGGCCACCAGCTTGTCCACCAGGCCATGGCGCAGGGCGTGGATGCGCTCGCGCATCTCGGTCAGTTCCTGCTCCCACAGCTGGCGCAGCTCGGGGCTGTTCAGCACGCCGGCCACGAGCGCAGCGCCGTGGGTCGACGGGCTGGAGTAGATGGTGCGGATGATGCGCTTGACCTGCGACTGCACGGCCTTGGCCGCGTTCGCATCCGGCGCCACCACCGACAACGCGCCGACGCGTTCGCCATACAGCGAGAACGACTTGGAGTACGAGTTGGCGACCACGAAGCTGTCGATGCCGGCCTCGGCAATGATGCGCACGGCCGCGCCATCTTCCTCGATGCCCTTGTCGAAGCCCTGGTAGGCCATGTCGATGAACGGGAACAGCTGGCGTTCCTTCAACAGGGCGGCCACCTGCTTCCACTGCGCGACGGTGAGGTCGGCGCCGGTGGGGTTGTGGCAGCACGCGTGCAGCAGCACCACGGTGCCCGGCTGCAGCGTGTTGAGGTCGGCCACCATCGCGTCGAAATCCACCCCATGGGTGGTCGGGTCGAAATAGCTGTATTCCACCACGTCAAAACCGGCCGCGCCGAACACCGCACGGTGGTTTTCCCAGCTGGGGTTGCTGACGGCGATGGTGGAATGCGGCAGCAGCTTGTGCAGCAGGTCCGCGCCCACGCGCAGCGCACCGCTGCCGCCGATGGTCTGCGCGGTGGCCACGCGGCCGGCAGCCAGCAGCGGCGAGTCTTTGCCGAAGACCAGTTCGCGGGTGGCCTGGGTGTAGGCAGGCAGGCCGTCGATCGGCAGGTAGCCGCGCGGTTTGGCGTCGTTGGCCAGCTGCTGCTCGATCTGCTTCACGGCGCGAAGCAGCGGAATGCGGCCGCTTTCGTCGTAATAGATACCCACGCCCAGGTTGACCTTGGTGGGGCGGCTGTCGGCGTTGTATGCCTCGGTCAGGCCCAGGATCGGGTCGCCCGGGACCAGTTCCACATTTGCAAAGAAGGACACGGCGGTACTCATTCGGATGACGGATGGGGGAGGTTGGCGCGATCAGGTTTGCGGCAGAATCAGCCGAAACCAGGTCATCGTAACAAAGCCGCAGCGTGGGCGCGGCGGCTGCCGTCACGCTCTGGACCGTACCCTGTCGTGCGGTGCCCCTTTTTCCGGAGACCCCCTCAGCACATGTTCCGTCCTACCCCGCTGGCGTACTGGTGTGCGCTGCTTTCGGCCGCTGCCCTGCCGAACCTGGCACACGCCCAGGTTTCCCCCACCCCGCCCGCGCCGATCGCGCGGCTGCCCACGGTTCAGGTCCAGGCCGCACGCGGCCAGCAGGTGGCGGACGTGGACCTGCCCGCCTCGCTGAGCACGGTCTGGCTGGACGATGACGCCAATGGCAACCTGGCCCAGCTGTCCGAGGCGCTGTCGGGCGTGCCCGGAGTGGTCGCCCGCGACCGCCAGAACCTGGCGCAGGACACCCAGCTCTCCATCCGGGGCTTCGGCGCCCGTTCCACCTTCGGGGTACGCGGGGTGCGGGTGATCGTGGACGGCGTGCCGGCCACCATGCCGGACGGCCAGGGGCAGCTGTCCCACGCCAGCCTGCTGTCCGCGCAACGGGTGGAAGTGCTGCGCGGGCCGTTCTCGGCGCTGTATGGAAATTCCTCGGGCGGCGTGGTGCAGGTCTGGAGCGCCGATGGCCAGGAGGGTGATCCCTGGCGCCTGCGCGTGGCCGGGGGCAGCGACGGCACCCTCAGCGCCGGCGCCCAGCTGCGCGGGCAGGAAGGCCCGATCCGCTACAACGTGGCAGCCAACCACTTCCGCACCGACGGCTGGCGCGACCACAGCGCGGCGCGGCGCGAATCGGTGAATGCCCGGCTGGGCATGGATGCCGGCGGCGGTACGCTGGACCTGGTGCTGAATTATTTCGATTCCCCCGATGCGCAGGACCCGCTGGGCCTCACCCGCGAGCAGGTCCGGCAGGACCCCCGCCAGGCCACGGCGGTGGCCACCCAGTACAACACCCGCAAGTCGGTGCGCCAGGGCCAGGCCGGGCTGGTGTTCACCCGCACCCGCGGCGCGCAGACCTGGCGGGCGATGGGCTATGCCGGCCAGCGCAGCGTGGAGCAGTACCTGGCCATTCCGCCCGGTCCGCAGGCCAATCCGCTGCACGCCGGGGGCGTGATCGACCTGGACGGCGGCTACGGTGGGCTGGACCTGCGCTGGGCCTGGAATGGCGACTGGGCCGGACGGCCGCTGGAACTGGTGATCGGCGCCAATGCCGACCAGCAACAGCAGGATCGGCGTGGTTACGAGAATTTCGTCGGGGATACGCTCGGTGTGCGCGGCGCGTTGCGGCGCGACCAGAGCGACCGGGTGCGCAACGTGGACCAGTTCGCGCAGGCATTCTGGCAGTGGGCCCCGCGCTGGTCGCTGCTGCTGGGGGTGCGCCACAGCGAGGTGCGGTTCCGGTCCAACGACCACTACGTCACCGCGCGCAATCCGGACGACAGTGGATCGCGCGACTACGACGCGACCACGCCGGTGGCCGGGGTGGTGTTCCATGCCAGCGATGCGTGGCGGGTATACGCTTCGGCCGGGCGCGGTTTCGAAACGCCCACCTTCAACGAGCTGGGCTACCGCGCCGACGGCGCGGCCGGGCTGGCACTGGACCTGTCGGCGGCGCGCAGCCGCAACCTGGAGCTGGGCGGAAAGTGGCGCGGTGCCGGCAGCGCAGCCTTCGATGCGGCGGTGTTCCGCGCCGACACCGACGACGAGCTGGCCGTGGCCAGCAACACCAATGGGCGCAGCACCTACCGCAACATCGGCAAGACCCGCCGCCAGGGCGTGGAAGCCAGCCTGCAGGTGCCGATCACCGCGCAGCTGGAGGCCAGCCTGGCCTACACCTACGTCGAAGCAACCGTGCGCGAGCCCTACCGGGTCTGCGCCAGCAGCGGCTGCGCTACGCCGAACACCGTAGTAGCGGCCGGCTCACGGCTGCCGGGCGTGCCGGAGCAGCAGTGGTCCGGGCGGCTGCAGTACCAGCCCGGTGCATGGCAGTGGGCCGGCGAAGTGGTGGCGTCGAGCGATACGGTGGTGAACGACCTGGCCACCGACACGGCGCCGGGCTACGCACTGTTGAACCTGGAAGCGGCACGCAGGTGGACCACCGATCAGGGCGCGCTGCGGGTGTTTGCCCGTGTGGACAATGTGCTGGACCAGCGCTACATCGGCTCGGTGATCGTCAACGATGGCAACCAGCGGTTCTTCGAGCCGGGGCCGGACCGGCGGTACAGCGTCGGGGTTCAGTGGGCGTGGCAATGAAAGGGCGCGGTCGTGCGACCGCGCCTGTTCATTTCGGAATCTTGGCCGGCACGAAGGGTGACGTCGGATCGCTGGCCGGGAAGGTTTCCTCCAGCGCCTCGTCCTGGTTGTCGCTTTCGTGCGCCTTGCGCGCCGACCGGTGGTGCGGATGTTCGTCACAGTCGGCCTCCGGCCGGCCGGAAGGGTCCTTGCGGTCGCGCGAGGCGTGAACCTCGTCTTCGCCGGTGCGCAGGTGTTCTGGGGCATGTGATGGCGACATGCCGGCGCCGCGGTCTTCGGCCTCCTGCAGGTCATGTTTGGCGCGCTGTTCGCCGGGAACCGGGGAAGTGGCTTCGCGCAGGGGATCGCGTGGCATGGTGGTGGCTCCGCAGAACTGAAGGGTGGAACACGGCCGATGCCGTGCGAAAAAAGCATACGCACCCCAGGGGGATCGCCGACGTGAAGCCCTGCGACGACCACCACAACGCATCTGTCACGGCTGGATAACGGCGCCGGGGCTATTCCTGCCAGCCCCCACCCCCTGCCGGAGACGTGTCATGCCCCGCCTGGACCGCCGTGCCGCACCCGTGCTGTTCAACGCCTACCTGCAGCCGGAAGGGAGCGCGCGGCGCGACCGCCGTCGCCGCGCCGAAGAGCCCGAAGCGGTGGCGCAGGACTACCTGCAGTACATGCGCAGCGATTATGAACGGCGCCGCAGTCAGGGAAGGCGGACCTGGAGGGACCTGTACCCGGCCTACACCTTTGCACTGACCACGCATTATGCGGACTGGCCGCGTGGCGACGACGACGACACCGATGGCGAGCTGGCCGAGCATTGGGAGCAGATGCGCGGGCAGTCGCGGCTGGGCTGGCCGCAGGCACGGGCGATTGTTGAAGACGCGTGGATGGCGCTGGACCACATGCCTGCGGCGGCGGTGCACGGCGCCCTGCAGTAACGACCTGGCCCGTGGAGCCGGCCTGCACTGGCCGGACACAGCCGTTTCACGCGCTGCGCGGTACAGCTGGCGCCTCTCTTCTTCAGGAGTGGCGCCATCATGGCCCGACCGATCTGGACCGGAACCCTGTCATTCGGGCTGCTCAACGTGCCGGTGTCGCTGATGTCCGGCGAACGCAAGGTGGACCTCTCGTTCCGCATGCTCGATTCGCGCGACCGCAAACCGATCCGCTTCGAGCGGGTCAACGCCGATACCGGCGAAGAAGTGCCCTGGAAGGACATCGTCAAGGCCTACGAGTACGACAAGGGCAGCTATGTCGTTCTGGACGAAAGCGATATCAAATCCGCCGCGCCCGAGAGCCACGAAACGGTGGAGGTGGAAACCTTCGTCGACGCCAGCCAGATCGACCCGCGCTACTACGAGAAGCCCTACCTGCTGGTACCCGGCAAAAAGGCGGAGAAAGGCTACGTGCTGCTGCGCGAGACCCTGCGCAGCACCGGAAAAGTGGGCATCGCCCGCGTGGTGGTGCGCACCCGCGAATACCTGTGCGCGGTGATGCCACACGAACACGCACTGGTGCTGCTCATCCTGCGGTACCCGCAGGAGCTGGTGGACCCGGAGGAGCACAAGCTCCCCACCGGCTCGCTGTCCGAGTACCGGATCAGCAGCAAGGAAACCGAGATGGCCGAGCAGCTGATCGAGTCGATGTCCGGCGAGTGGAAGCCGGATGATTACCACGATGAGTTCCGCGAGCGCCTGCAGGCGGTGCTGACCAGACGCATCAAGGAAAAGGGCGGTACCACTACGGTGGAAGACGAGCCCGCGCCGCGCGAGGATGCCGCGACCAATGTGGTGGACTTCATGTCGCTGCTGCAGAAGAGCCTGGATGCGAAAAAGCGCACGCCCGCGAAAAAGAGCGCGGCGGTGTCGAAGGTGGTGAAGAAGGCGGCACCCGCCAGGAAGGCAGCCAAGGCGACCAAGGCCGCGGGCAAAGCGACCAAATCGACTGCGAAGGCGGCCAAGCCGGCCAAGGCGACCAGGAAGGCCGCCAAGGCAGCGCCCACGCGCAAGGCCGGGTAAGCGGCCATGTCGCTGCAGGAATACCGGCGCAAGCGCCGCTTTGGCGAAACCCCCGAACCCGATGATGAGCGCCGGGGCGCCGCCGCGCGGCGACCCATCTTCGTGGTGCAGCTGCACCATGCCAGTTCGCGCCACTACGATTTCCGCCTCGAAGCCGATGGCGTGCTCAAGAGCTGGGCGGTGCCGAAAGGGCCGTCGTTGCGGGTCGGCGAAAAGCGGCTGGCGGTGGAGGTGGAGGATCACCCGCTGTCGTACGCCACCTTCGAAGGCGATATTCCCCACGGGCATTACGGCGCGGGCCACGTGGACGTGTACGACCACGGCACCTGGGCCTGCGAGGGCGACCCGCTGGAGGCCATTGCGGCCGGCAAGGTCGACTTCGTGCTGCATGGCAGCCGGCTCAAGGGCGGTTGGAAGCTGGTGCGCACCAACATGAAGGGCAGGCAGCACCAGTGGCTGTTGATCAAGCGCGACGATGAAGGCGCGCGTGACGCCGATGCGGATGGGTTGCTGGAGGAGGTCGTACCCATGAAGCGCACTGCGACGACGTCCAGGACCGTGAAAACGACGCGGTCCACGAAGCGCACCACGTCGAAAACCACGACGTCGTCCAGGACGCGCCCTGCGGCGACCGGTGCGCCGCCCCGCGCCGCCACGCGCCGCAACGCCGACGCGCGCTGGAACAAGCGCGCGCTGTCGCTGGAGCACGCGAAAGACACTCCCTACCCGCACGACTTCAAGCCCCAGCTCACCGACCACCGCGCCAGTGCCCCGGACGGCGAAGCGTGGCTGCATGAGATCAAATGGGATGGCTACCGGCTCATCGCCGACGTGAGCGATGGCGTGGTGGCGCTGCGCTCGCGCAACGGCCTGAACTGGACCGATGACTTCCCCGAAGTCGTGCAGGCGATCAAGGCCCTGCCGGTCAGCGACCTGCGCCTGGACGGCGAACTGGTGGTGCTCGATGCGCAGGGCCGCAGCGACTTCACCGGCCTGCAGAAGGTCATCGACGGCACCGCCAGGCAACCGCTGCGCTACGTGGTGTTCGACATGCCCGGCGTGGCCGGGGTGGACATCAGCCGCTCGCCGCTGCTGGAGCGCAAGACGCTGCTCAAGGAGCTGCTGGGCGACACCCCCGGCACGCTGGCCTACAGCGACCATGTGCTCGACCACGGCCCGGCGGTGTTCGAGGCCAGCGGCGAGGCAGGCTTCGAAGGCATCATCAGCAAACGGGTGGACGCGCCGTACGTCAACGCGCGCTCGCCCAGCTGGGTCAAGGTGAAGCACGAGAACACCGATGAGTTCCTGGTGGTCGGGTATACCGAACCGAAAGGCGCACGCAGCGGCTTCGGCTCGCTGCTGATGGCCACGCCGGACCAGGGCGGGCTGCGCTATGTGGGCCGTGTCGGCACGGGCTTCGATGACGCAAAGCTGGCGTCCATGCACCGCCAGCTCAAGGCGCTCGCCACCGATACCGCCGCGGTAGAGCTGCCGTCCCACGTGCC
Organism: Stenotrophomonas sp. NPDC077420; assembly: GCF_044543385.1. Lineage (NCBI taxonomy): Bacteria > Pseudomonadati > Pseudomonadota > Gammaproteobacteria > Lysobacterales > Lysobacteraceae > Stenotrophomonas > Stenotrophomonas sp. NPDC077420. The sequence continues at coordinate 96,890 of NZ_JBITVZ010000008.1, read as the reverse complement.
GTTCAAGGCCCGCAGCGTGCATTGGGTGGAACCGACCCTGGTGGCCGAGGTCGCGTTCCGTGGCTGGGCGAAAGAAGGCCTGCTGCGCCAGGCCAGCTTCAAGCGCCTGCGGGAAGACAAGACGGCCAAGGATCTCGGCGTGGCGGCCAAGACGGCACGTGCCACGACCAGCGGCAGAAAGGCGAAGACGGAAGACGCACCCGCGAAACCGCGCGCTGCCAGGAAAGCGCCGGCGGCGAAGACCGCGACGCCGCGTGCCGGCACCAAGGCGGTTGGCACGGCTCGCGACACTGCTGCCAGCGCAGCCGACGATGGGGTCACCATCAGCCACCCCGAGCGCGTGGTGTTCGCCACGGCCAAGCTGACCAAGGGCGACGTGGCCGACTACTACCGGCAGATGGCGCGCTGGATCCTGCCCGAGGTGGCCCGGCGCCCGCTGTCCCTGCTGCGCTGCCCGGATGGCGTGGACAAGCCGTGCTTCTTCCAGAAACACCATGGCACCGGCCTGGGCGACGCGGTCGAGGCCATTCCGCTGCAGCAGAAAAGCGGCCGCGAAGACTACCTGTACATCGAAGACGTGGAAGGCCTGCTGCAGCTCGTGCAGATGAATACCCTGGAGCTGCATCCCTGGGGCGCCACGGTGGACGACCCCGAACACCCCGACCGGCTGGTGTTCGACCTGGACCCGGGTGACGGGGTGACCTGGGCCGCGATCAAGGCCGCCGCGCGGGATGTGCGCGACCGGCTGCAGGAGATTGGACTGGAAAGCTTCGTGCGCCTGTCCGGCGGCAAGGGCGTGCACGTGGTGGTGCCGTTGAAGCCGAAGGCGGACTGGGCGCAGGCGAAGGATTTCTGCGAGTCATTCGCGCAGGCCCTGGCCGAGCACGCGCCGGATCGCTACGTGGCCACGATGAGCAAGGCCAAGCGCAACGGCGTGATCTTCATCGATTGGCTGCGCAACGCGCGCGGCGCCACCAGCGTCTGTTCGTGGTCGTTGCGGGCGCGACCGTCCGCCGGCGTTGCCGTGCCGCTGCGATGGGAGGAACTGGGCCGCATCACCGCTGCAGACGCCTTCCCGCTGCACAAAGCGCTGCAGCGCGCCCAGAAGCTCAAGCAGGACCCCTGGCAAGGAATCGATCAGGTGAACCAGGTGCTGCCAACCCTGTAACGGTCCCAGGCAATGCGCCCTTCGACCGCACAACCACGCTACCGCGGCGCCGGGCTCTACCTGGCTGCTCTCATCCCAACCGCGGCCGATACCGCGCGCCCAGCCAGATCCCCACTGCCTGCACCGGCACCGACAGCAGCAGCGCCACCACGAACCAGTACGGGTAATCGCTGCCCAGGTCCCAGGCGGCATACGCCGACGCCGCAGCGATCAGCGCCCACACCACGCCACCGTGCACATACGGCCACACCGGCGCATAGCGCGCTGCAAATGCCGTCGCGGCCACGCCGCCAACAACGGTCCAGCCCAGGTCCCAGGCCAACCGGCCTTCGCCCTCACCCAAACCGATCCACGGTGCGATCCACCCCCCCGCGCCACTCACCATGCCCAGCACGAACACCGCCACCACGATGCACAGCACCGAGAGCGCAAGCGTTCTTGCCGTGGAAAGGGCCGACATGGGTCGTCAGCCCACCAGTGCCGCCGAGGCCCTGGCCAGCTGCTCGATACCGGCCCAGTCCCGCGCCTGCAGCAGCGCACGCGTGGTCAGCCACGAGCCGCCCACGCACAGCACGTTGGGCAGGTGCAGGAAATCGCGCGCGGTCTGCGCGCTGATGCCGCCGGTCGGGCAGAACCTGACGTCGCCGAACGGGCCGTTCCAGGCCTGCAGCATGCCGATGCCACCGGCCTGCACGGCCGGGAAGAACTTGAAGGTATCCAGCCCGTGTTCCAGGCCGCGCATCAGTTCGGACGAAGTGGCCACGCCCGGCAGGAACGGCAGGTCGGTATCGCGCGCGGCGGCATACAGCCGTTCGGTCGCACCCGGGGCCACGGCGAACCGTCCGCCGATCGCCTTCACCTTCTCCATCTGCGCCGCGCTGAGCACCGTGCCCGCGCCCACCACCGCATCCGGCACGGCCTCGATCATCGCCTGGATGGCGTCCATTGCAACGCCGGTACGCAGGGTCACCTCGATCACCGGCAGCCCGCCGTTGAACAGCGCCTGGGCGACCTGCACCGCCTCGTCCACGCTTTCAGGGGTGTACACCGGGATGACCGGGGCCAGTTTCAGGACTGCGCGTACGCGCGGATCAGCGCCGGACATCGAATCGCTCCTCGCCCGTCAGGGCCAGTACGTCAGCTTCACTGACGAGGTTGAAATCACCGGGGATCGAATGTTTCAGGCTGGCGGCGGCCAGGCCGAAGCGCACGATCGCGTCCGGTTCGAAGCCCTGCATCATGCCATGCAGGATGCCGGCGGCGAACGCATCGCCGCCACCGATGCGGTCGACGATGCCGACCATCTCGCGGGTCGGCGCCACCGCGCGGGTGCCATCGCGGCCGACCAGCATCGCGCCGAGCGCATGGTGATCCACGCTGTGCGGGGTGCGCTGGGTGCAGGCCATGAACTGCAGGCGCGGGAACGCGGCGAATGCCTGCGCGGCGGCGGCATCCACGCGTTCGGCCAGTGCGGCCTGCTCGAACTGGCCGCCCAGTACCACGCCGATGTCGCGGTAATCGGCGAAGGCCACGGTGGCGCAGTCGAACAGGTCGCGCAGGATGCGCGGCGCATCGCCCTCCCAGCGCGCCCACAGCGACGGGCGGAAGTTGCCATCGAAGGACACCTTTACCCCGCGCGCGCAGGCGGCGCGTGCTGCCACCAAGGTCGCCTCGGCCATGGCCGGGTTCAGCGCCGGACTTACCCCGGACAGGTGCAGCCAGTCCGCGCCGTCCAGCAGCACGTCCCAGTCGTAGTCGCTGGCGGTGCCGAGCGAGAACGCCGAATCCACCCGGTCGTAGACCACCTCGCTCGCGCGCTGCACCGCGCCGGTGGTCAGGAAGTACAGGCCCATGCGACCGGGCCGGGTCTGCACATGGGTGGTGTCCACCCGATGCCGGCGCAGTTCACCGGCCACGTACTCACCCAGTGCATTGGCCGGCAGCGTGCTCACCATGCTCACGGCGTGGCCGAACTGCGCCAGCGACACGCCCACATTGGCCTCCGCGCCCCCGGCATGGACCGCCAGCTGGGCGCTCTGCAGCAGCAGCTCACGGCCTGGCGCGCTCATGCGCAGCAACAACTCCCCGAAACAGACAACACGACTCATGGCGATGGATCCTTCGTGGTGGGAAGACCCGGGGACAGGCCCCGAGCCGTAATGGCTAGCGGTGTCATTCTAGCGGCGCGGACCCGTCCGTCCACCCGCACCGTTTGTCGAAGCCCATGTCCCGCAAGCGTCTACGGGACATGGAAAGTCTGTTGCGGTGCAAGATGCTCGATCCCCAACGGACTGTTAACGTCCGCCCTGACCAGCGGTGTCATTGCACTGACATGTCGCCGGATAGCTGTTTCATGTAGCACCTTGGGAGAGGGAAAACATGCAATATCGAAACATCCAGAAAAAGACACCGGTTACCTTGCTCGCTCTGTCCATCGGCCTGGCGCTGAGCGGAACCACCCTGGCGCAGGACCCGCCCCCGGCTTCGGCCACCGACCTGGACACCGTCACCGTCACCGGCTACCGCGCCAGCGTCGAGAAGGCGCTGGACATCAAGCGCAGCGAATCGGGCGTGGTCGACGCCATCGTTGCCGAGGATATCGGCAAGTTCCCCGATTTGAACCTGGCCGAATCGCTGCAGCGCGTGCCCGGCGTGGTCATCACCCGTGAAGCCGGCGAAGGCCGCAACATCTCGGTGCGCGGCCTCGGCCCGGACTTCACCCGCGTGCGTATCAACGGCATGGAGGCACTCACCACCGTCGGCGCTGGCGACCAGAGCGGCGGCACCAACCGCGGCCGCGGCTTCGACTTCAACGTGTTCGCCTCGGACCTGTTCTCGCAGCTGATCGTGCGCAAGACCGCCTCGGCCGACGTGGAGGAAGGCTCGCTGGGCGCCACCGTCGACCTGCGCACCGCGCGCCCGTTCGACTACGACGGCTTCACCTTCGCCGCCAGTGGCCAGGCCAGCTACAACGCGATGGCCGAGAAGGCCGACCCGCGCGTGGCCGCACTGATTGCCAACACCTGGGCCGACGGTACGTTCGGTGCGCTGCTGTCGGTGGCCTATTCCGAGCGCCAGGCGCTGGAAGAGGGCTCCAACACCGGTCGCTGGGCCAACGGCCCGAGCAACGGCAACTTCAATGCGGCGTCCCCCTTCGCCGCCGCGCGTTCGGCCAGCGTCTACCACCCGCGCTTCCCGCGCTACGTGCAGATGGAACACGAGCAGAAGCGTCTTGGCGTGACCGGCACCCTGCAGTGGAAGCCGACCGACGCCACCGAAATCTCGCTGGACACCCTGTACTCGAAAATCGACGCCAAGCGCGACGAACACTACATCGAAGCCATTTCCTTCAGCCGCGGCACCAGCAGCACACCGCGCCTGGTCGGCAAGCCGGCGATGATCGTCAAGGACGGGGTGATCGATAACAATGCACTGCTCTACGGTGAGTTCGACAACGTCGACATCCGCACCGAGAACCGCCACGACGAGTGGAGCACCGAGTTCAAGCAGATCGCCCTGAACGGCCAGCACCGCTTCGGTGACGACTTCACCTTGTCCGGCAAGGTCGGCATTTCGCGCTCCAAGCACGAGAACCCGATCCAGACCACCATCATCATGGACAAGTACGATGTGGATGGTTACAGCTACGACTACCGCGGCAACAGCCGCTTCCCGAAGCTGAACTACGGCATCGACCCCACCAACCCGGCCGGCTGGGAACTGGCGGAAATCCGCCTGCGCCCGCAGTACGTGGACAATGACTTCGATACCGGCCAGGTCGACTTCAACTGGAACATCAGCCCCGGCTTCCGCCTGAAGGGCGGCGTGCTGGCCAAGAACTACACCTTCGACACCGTGGAACTGCGGCGTGCCAGCGAATTGGCCGTGCCGAACTTCCCGAACGGCACCAAGATCGTGCCCGTCGACATGACCCAGCAGGCGGGCCTGAAGGGCATTACCGGTACCCCGGACCAATGGGTGGTGCCTGACCTCAATGCCATTGCCAACCAGTTCGATATCTACAGCAACAGCGGCACCTTCGCCGTCGCCCCGCGTGCCAACAACTCGCGCAGCGTGGAGGAAGAGGACCGCGGCGGTTACCTGATGGGCGAGTTCTCCACCGACCTGGGAAGCATTCCGTTCTCCGGTAACTTCGGCGTGCGATATGTGCGCACCAAGCAGAGCTCCACCGGTCTGTCCACGCTGACCACCACCACGGTATCGACCACCGCCAACCGCACCTACGACGACACGTTGCCCTCGTTCAACCTGGTGGCGGAAATCACTCCGGACTTCCTGGTGCGCCTCGGTGCAGCCAAGGTAATGAGCCGGCCGGGCCTCGGTAACCTGACCCCGGGTTCCACGGTCGCCGTTGCCGGCGCAGCCCGAACCATCGCCACCGGCAACCCCGACCTTGATCCGATCCGCGCGACCAATGTCGACCTCGGCTTCGAGTGGTACTTCGCCGAAGGCGCGATGGCGGGTGTGGGTCTGTTCTACAAGGACATCGAGACCTTCATCCAGACCACCCGTGAAACCCACCCGTACAGCTTCAGCGGCCTGCCCGACGCACTGCTGATTGGAACCGGTGCAAGCCCGGACAGCGACTTCACCTATACCAAGCCCGTCAACACGCCGGGTGGTGAGCTCAAGGGCGTGGAAGTCAACTACACCCAACCCTTCACCTTCCTGCCGGGCAAGTGGTCCAACCTGGGCGTGCAGCTGAATTACACCTGGGTGGACTCGCAGATCCAGTACATCAACTCCAGCGGGCAGCCGGTATTGAAGGCCGACCTGACCGGACTTTCGCGCAATTCCTGGAATGCGACGCTCTTCTACGAGGGCAAGGTGTTCTCCGGGCGTGTGTCGGCGACCAACCGCGACGACTACCTGACCCAGGTCACCGGTACCGAAGCGGGCTTCAATCTCGACGGTTACCACGGCATGACCGGCACCACCTTCATCGATGCTTCGATCCGCTACGCGATCAACGACCAGCTCGAACTGAGCCTGGAAGGCATGAACCTGACCAACGAAGCCAGCGACGAGTGGGTGTACTCGCCGGCCACCGGTCGCCTGCCGCTGCAGTACACCGAAACCGGCCGGCAGTTCATGCTGGGCGCACGCTACAAGTTCTGATCCATCGCAGACCCGGCGGCGGCGTGCATGCGCACGCCGCCGCTGCTGCGACGCAAGATGTTGGGGAACCGTTGCTTTGCTAGCGTGTGCTGCGTGCAGGCGTGCGGCGGGGATGTCCGCGCGCCTGCGCGCAGCGCACGTGCACTGCGTTGTGCCGCTCTCCAACGCCACTGCCGTACTGCTGAGTTGTCGAAAGGAACCTGCCATGCCGCTGCACGTTGTCCGTTCGCCCCGCCGCACCCGCCTTTCCGCCAGCCTGATGTTGCTGCTGCTGGGAGGCAGTGCCGGCGCCTGGGCACAGGGCGCACCGCAGCTGCTGTTCCATGTCTCGGCCGACAACGGCTTCACCGCCGATACCGCGCAGGGCGATGCGGTTCCGAACTTCCAGGACAAGGTCAAACGCGTGCCCGACGGCGCGCACGGTTCGGCCATCCAGTGGGAAGACGACGGTGTGCTGTCGTGGAACGCGCCGGGCAACATCCAGGCACAACGCGGCACCCTGGGCTTCTTCTGGCGCCCCCGCTACGCGGTGGGTGAAGCGCCGTTCGTGATTTTCCGGGTCGGCTATGCCGACCACAGCAGCTGGGACATGGCCTGGCTGCGCATCGACTGGAACGGGCACGGCTTCGATGCCTTCGTGACCGACGCCAACCTGGCGCGCACCCGCGTGTCATTCAAACTGGATGCCCTTCCGTCGCCGCAGCAATGGCAGCACATCGCCTTCGGCTGGGACGAGAACCATGGCGTGCGCCTGTACGTGGACGGCAGGGAGGTCGCCCGCCAGGAGACCACCGCCGACTACGATGCCGCCCTTGACCAGCTCGGCCTGGCCGGCCGGGTGATGGCGCCCTACCAGGTGCAGAGCCGCTATAACTTCCTGCGCGGCAGCGATGTCGACGAGATCCGCGTGTACGACCGGCTGCTGGATCCCGCCGGCATGGCCGCGCTGGCGGCGAACAAGGCACCGGGCACCACCGTCGCAGATACCGGCGCGATGCGCGCCTGGAACCACCGCTTCGGCTGGGACAGCGCCGCTCCGCCCGCGTTGGCCAGCCCGACCACCACCATCCGCAAGATCGAGTTCGCCGACACCAAAGACCACAAGCAGTGGATGTGGAAGGCTACCGACGGCATCGCCGAGACCACCTGGCCGGGCGTGTACAACCGCTCGCGCCTTCCCGGTCGCAACGACTATTTCCAGCTGCCCGACTGGAACACCTACGTGGAAGGCGGGCAGCAGCTGGACCTGACCCTGCCTGAGGGTGAGACCGTCAACCGCATCGAAGTGCGCGGCGCGGCCTTTGGCGCGCTCAGTCACAGCGCGGGCAGCGCGGCGGCCACACCGCTGCTGCAGCGTCCGCAGGGCGTGGTGCGCAGCGTTGACCAGATTCCGGCGCAGACCGGCGGGGTGCTGCACTTCCGCAATACCGCGCAGGAAACGCCGATCCAGGAAATCTGGGCCTACCAGGTCAATGACGGGGCCGAGCCGGAAGGCACGGTCAAGCAGCGTTACCTGATCGACAGCCAGGCACTGCCCGACTACCTCAACATCACCACGCTGCGCGAGTACATCGACGGCCGCTATCCGGCGGCCGAACGCAGCACGGTGATGGCCCTTCCCAGGGGTGCAGGTTCGCGGCGGCGTTCAGCCGATACGCTGCCGGCCAACCCGTTGCCGATCGTGCACGTGCTGATCCCCTCGGGCGTGGGCGATGCCCCGGCGGCGCAGCCGCTGATCCGCAGCTGGGCGCACAGCTGGGAAAACATGCATGACGGCCTGGATGGCGTGGCCATCGACCTGCCGGCGCTGGATCTGCCGGCGGCGAAGGATGGGCTGATCCCGCTCAACATCCGCATCAAGGACCCGATCTGGCCGGCGCGCGACATGATCGATGTCTCGGTGTCGGTCAAGCCGAACGAAAAGCGCACGCTGTGGCTGGACCTGCGCGACCGCATCCTCACCGCCGACAGCCTGTGGATCAGCATCGCGTCGGGCGCGCCCGGATTCAACGCCGGCTCGCTGGACGGCGCGGAAATCCGCATGGTGTACAAGGATCGCGCCGAAGCGAAAAAGGAGCATGTAGCCGACCGCTTCAACCACGCCCGCGACAACTGGGGCTTCCTGGTCGAAGAGCACACCACCTCCAAGCGCCAGCGCCTGTATGCGCGCGTGTACGCGGACCTGAGCGACCTGCTGCGGGTCGACCCGGAGCATGAACTGGGCCGGTTGTACTGGAACTACATCAGCTACAACAGCCAGGGCAAACCGCCGTTCACCCAGCCCGAAGCGCCCAAGGGCGTGCCGCTGTGGGCCTTCCGCCAGACCGAAGACCTCAAGTACGTGCGCCGCTTCGTGGACTGGTGGATCGACAACCGCCAGATCGCGTACGGTGACTTTGGTGGCGGCATCTCCGACGACACCGACCTCACCCAGCAGTGGCCCGGGCTGGCGCTGATGGGCGTGGAGCCGGACCGCCTCAACCGCTCGCTCACCGCGCTGTCCGACGCGGTGTACCGCAACGGCATGTTCTCCAACGGGCTCAGCACCATCGAAACCGATGAGCTGCATGCCTACGAAGAAGGCATCAACGCCAACAGCGCGATGCTTTACCTGAACTGGGGTGATCCGCTCACCGTCGAGCGCCTGATGGAAACGGTGAAGGCGTTCGACGAGCGCATCATCCTGCCCAATCCGCAGGGTCACCTGCTGTTCTCCAGCAACTGGTTCGGCGGCAACAAGGTCTACCGCGAGCCGAACTGGCAGTGGCAGAAGCCGTATTCGTTCCCGGCGCTGCACCCGGCCTTCCTGATGGGCCAGTACAACGCCGACCCGACCGGTCGCAAACTGGTCACCGGACTGGCCGACAGCTACCTGGCCCACGCCTACACCGACGACAAGGGCCGCTGGGCGCTGCCCAACGAGATCAACTGGGCCACCGGCAAGGTGCGCGGCGGTGAGCTCAACAACGGTTCGGGCGGTGGCGATGTGATGCACACCTTCTGGGCGGCATGGCGCTGGAGCGGCGATGACAAGTACCTGAAGGCGCTGGACTACCGCGTGCAGCGCGGCGGACCGGGCGCACTGGCCAACCTGGGCGAAAACTTCGTCGAGGTGCTGGGCAAGGGCGCGGACTGGAATCCGAAACTGGTGGCCGATGCCGATGCAGGCAACACCGGCTTCTCCAGCCTGATGGCGTGGCAGGCCACCGGCGACAAGACGTACCTGGAAGCGCTGCATGCCGACGGCATCCAGGCCAAGGCACAGCGTGAATACATGAACACCGAGGGCCACTGGTGGTCCGACCGCGTCGAAGCGCCCAGCGAGTTCCTGCAGCGCGCCCGCCTGGGCGGCATCGCGCTCAAGCGCAACCAGAGCTGGCCGGGACACACGGTGAGCTGGCGTTTCGCCCAGCCCGATGCCGCCGAACAGGTGGCGCTGCTGGTGCATGCGCCGTCCACCGAGCGCTTCAAGGTGATCGCCTACAACACCGGCACGCGTGCGGTCGACGCGGAGATGAGCACCTGGAACGTCACCGCCGGCACCTGGCGCATGACCAGCGGCAGCGACCGCGACGGCGACGATCGCATCGACGGCAAGGGCGACACCCGCGAGGTCGCGTTGGAGCGCAGCGCGTCGGTGCCGCTGCGGTTCGCACCCGGCGTTGCGCAGGTGGTCGAGTTCGAACTGGTCACCGCCGGCACGCCGGTGGAGCAGCGCCCGGACCTGGGCATCGGGCGCGGGGACATCCGCGTGGACGGCCGCCAGGTGCACGTGACCGTGCACAGCCTGGGTCACGTGGGCACGCCGGTGGGCACGGCGGTACTGGAAGACGCCAAGGGCCGCGAGCTGGCCAGGATTGAGATCCCGGCGATGCCGGCCCCGACCGACCTGGTGCCGAAGACCACCACGGTCGGGCTGCCCCTGCCGGCAGGCAACCGCAGCGGCCTGCGCATCCGCGTGGCACTGGCCGATGGCGGCGCCGAAGTCACCCAGCGCAACAACAGCGTCGCGATACCCCACCCGTAGAGCCGGGCTCCGCCCGGCTCCCCTAGATCCGCACCGACCCCTCGATACACGTCACGCACGCCCCGCCAATCCACAGCGCATCCCCGTCCCGCTCCACCACCACCCGCCCGGCACGACCCAATACCGTGCCCTGGCTGATCACATAGCGCGCCGGCGCTTCGCCGTCGCGCAGCAGCCAGCGCGCGATACCGGCATTGAGGCTCCCGGTTACCGGGTCTTCCGGTGCCGCCTCGCCGGCAATGAACGCGCGCGTCTCGAACTGGGCATCCACCGCGTCGCCCTCGCGGCATGCGGCGAACACCCCGAGCATCAGGCCCTCCAGCGCCGCATAGTCCGGACGCACCGCCAGCACCGCCGCGCGGCTGCGCAGGCGCACCGCCAGCCACGGCGGCCCGTTGTCCACCCACTGCGCGTCCAGCACCTCGTCCATTGCCACGCCAAGACCGGCAAGCACACGCGCGCGCAGGTCCGGCGCCAGCGCGCCGTCACGCCGCAACGGCGGCGCATCGAAGGCCAGCCCGGTATCGCTGCGACGGATCCGCACCAGCCCGATCCCGCACTCCTGCACGATCTCCGCGCCTTTTGCCACGCCGCCCCGGGCCAGCCATGCATGGCAACTGCCCAGCGTGGGATGCCCGGCGAAGGGCAGCTCGCCCAGCGTGGTGAAGATGCGCACCCGATAATCGGCGCACGGATCGCGGGGTGCGGACACGAACGTGGTTTCGCTCAGGTTGGTCCAGCGCGCAAACGCGGCCATGCGGGCTTCGTCCAACCCTTCGGCATCGAGCACGACGGCCAGCGGATTGCCAAGCAACGGGTCGCTGCTGAAGACGTTGACCTGGAGGAAGGGGTGGATGGGCACGAAGGCTCCTCGGACATGGACGGACACGCGGATAGCGTCAGGCAAATGTACCAACGTTCTTTGGGCCAGCGGCGAGCCGAGGCAGTTAGCGACACAACCTGCCTGAAGAGCACTCTAGGAATACATGCAGATTGCCGCGCAACTGAACTGTGAGCTGCCTCCAGACTGCGTGCCCGAACGCTAATCAGGACGTGCCGCCTGCTGTGGATCCGAAAACCCCAGCGGGCTCATGGCGTCTGCATGGGCACCGAAAGCGACGGGCCGACATTGCGATCCTTACAACGCATCGATACCGTCCGCGCCTTGTCGATGGCGCGCTTCCACCTGGAGGCAGATGCAGACCGTGGCGGGAGGAAGCCATATGGAGTGGTGGAGGAGAGGGATTCAACTGAGCTTTCGGGTGGAGCCAGCCGGCTTCGCGCTTGCGGCCGCCTACGCAGTGCTGTGCTGGGCCGCGAGGCAGGTATCGATGGACCAGTTCTATCTGCCCGCTGGCATTCGGGTTGCCGCCCTGCTTCTATTTTCGCCACGCATGTGGCCGTATCTGTTCCTGGGGGAATACGCCTACTTTGCGCACATGCGCGTGCCCATGATCGAGCGATACGGCTTGGCGTGGGTAATCGTTTCGTCGGCCTTCCTCATGCCTGCGATCGCCCTGATCGTGCGCTGGCACCGGAGGATGATGGCGGCTCGCACCGATGCGTGGTTCATCTCTGCTGCGATCACATGTGCAACGACGGCCACGCTCCTGAATCTTTCCTTCTCACATCTGTTCTGGCCGGTCCCACACTACAATGACTTCCTGACCGATGCTGCGAGAGGAGCCATGGGCCAGTTCGCGGGAATCCTGACCGTTGTGCCTGTAGCGCTGCTATGGATCCGGCGATCATCAGGGTGGCAGTGGTCGCGGCGTTACCGCGCTGCGACGGTGTGCTGTGTGCTCGCGATAGGAGGCATCGGAATGTTCGCGCTCCACGCGCCTGCAGATGCATCCGCTTTCAAAACCTCATTGCAGGTTTCCACCGCCATCCCCGCGATCGCACTTACCTGCATGCACGGCTGGCGTGGTGCTGCGATCGGCGTACCCCTGCTGAACCTGGCCATCGGCATGAGCAGCAGAGGCGGCGAGCCTTGGGCCTTCGACTCCTCGACATTCGTGGCGCAGCAGGCGCTGCTGTTATCCGGGGTCGCCCTCCTTGCGCTTGGTTACAGCATCAGCCACTACTACGTGCAGTGCATCAGCGGACGGCAGCGAGAGCTCCTGTCCATTGCGCACGCCAAGGCGTCCCACATCGGCACCGAAATGAGCCTGCGCCGGCGCGTACTGGACATGCGCACCATGGGTGAGGGTATCGACCATTCACTCAGCGAGATCGCCTACTACCTGAGGGAGAACGGTCACGCCGATCTCTCCCGCTCCCTGTTGCAGGTTTCCGTGGCCAACTCGAGAAAGTTCCGCGAACAGACCAGCCTCGTCTATCCCACCTGCCTGGAGCACGTCGGCCTGTATCTGAGCGTACAGCTCAGTGGACTCGGCGAGGTCTGGACACGTTCAAGGCGCGTGCTCTCCCCAAGGATGGCGGGCGATCCCTGTGCACTCAGCAATGGACTGCAGCTCGCCGCCTACCGGTTGTTGGCAGACGCAGTCTCGCTTCTGCTGGAACGTGAGAAGGGTCAGGTCCAGGTGCAGGCGCGATGTGGCCGCGTTGGGGGATCCACCGGGATCGTGCTGGTTGTCGCGTTGATCGATGCAGGTCAACGGATATCTGAAGCCACGATGGGAACGATCATCGAGCGGTCGACCGGACGCACGCTCGCGTACGGCGGCACTGTGCAGTGCCGCCGCAACCGGATACGGATGCTTCTGGTGGATTCGAGCAGCGACACCCCGGTAAGGGTGGCGTGACAGGGTTTACCGGACGAGCTCGACCGACCAGATCGACGAGACGTCATCGACGTAATGCACCAATGAAATTTCCCCCTCGACGTAAACGACGGTGGGAATTGCATCTTCGGAGATCTTCAGCCGCCACGACGGCAGCGACGTCCTGGCGGAGGGCTTGCCGGCCGGCAAGGCCCAGAATACGTCGTCGAGCCTGCCAATGACGGCGTGCACATTGTCGTTGCGGTCATTCACCTGCAGGTAGGTGATCCCGTCGCGATCGAACTGATATACCTTCCAGTTGTCGTCCAGACTCAGGTTGTCGGTCGTTGGTGTGGGGTAGCCAAGTGCCTGCTGTTCATTGCCGTGCCAGTCCTGTTGGGCCTTGGCGAGCGTGGGCGCGGCGGTAAGCAGCAATGCGGTTGCGGCCATGGCGAATACTCGGTTTTGCATGCTGTGCTCCAGCATAGGTGACGGAAGAATCGCGCCCGATGCTAGATCGCAGCAGCCTCACAGGCACTGCACAAACTCCGATAGCGGTGTCCGAACATGGCGTAGCGCCACGCCCTGCATGGCTGCATCGCACGTTGACGCGCTGCAGCCACGCAGGGCGTGGCGCTACGGAATGGGGGCGTGGGGTGGGGCTGCGCGCCGCTCAGGCGGCGTCGGTGGCCATGTCTTTCAGGTGGCGTTCGTACCAGCCGTCACCTTCGGGCTCGAAGATCGTGCTGCGGGTCATTTCGCCCTGGTAGACGTGTACCGAGATGGCCATCTGCGCGTCGCTGGCGTTGCGGATGGTGTGGTACTCGTGCGGCGGAATCAGACTGCCGGCGCTGCCGCAATCGCCAATGAGGGTGGCTTCCTGCTGGAAGCGGAAGCGGTCGCCGTCGCGCTCCAGCAGCCGGTACTGGGTGACTTCCAGTTGCCCCAGCCACACGCCTTCCACGCACCACAGGCCGCTGTGGTCGTGCAGCGGCGTGCCCTGCCCCGGTGCCCAGCTCATGGCGATGATGCTGTAACCATGCGCCGGGCTGCGGTACAGCTCGCGACGGGCGTAGTGGTCGGTGATGGGGCGGTGGCAGCACGCGGGCAGCTGGATGCGGCTGTCGGCAATGGCCTCGCGCAGCGCCGCACGCAGCGTTTCGGCGATCTGTTGCGGGTCGTCATGCTGCACCGCGTGATCCACCGCAGCGATCAGGCGATCACGGCCGTGGAAGGTCGGGAAGGGAGTGCATTGATCGTGCATGCCTGCAGTCTAGGCGATGCGGGTGAAAAAGGTGTTTGATCCAGATCACGGCGGATCGTGTGGTTTTGGCCGAAAAAGCTATCGAATTCCGTTCACCGGTTGATGGTGGCTATCGGTGCGGGGGCGTGGGACACGCACGGCGTGTCGCTACGCGGTGCCACGCTGGACGAACGGGGCCTGTTGGTAGAGACGGCGCTCTCCACCGCGCGGGTCGTCCACCTGGCGCGACGGTACGTCGAATACCAGGGTCTGCCGACGTTCCAGGGTGTACTGCTCCCACTCCGGCAGGCCGGCATGGTTCGGGTTGCCGGTGCGGGCGAAGGCCAGCAGCGCCTCGCTCATCACGTCTGCCATCCGCTGCGCGTCGGCACCTTCGCCGGTGCGCGACCCGGCGGCCCGCACGTTGTCGAATACCAGCGGGATGTCCAGGGTGTGGAACGCCCCGAGCTTGCCGCCGTCCAGCGGTGAACCCCAGTCGAGCTGGTAGGCCCAGGTGGGCGCGCCCTGCCTGGCCCGGGCTTCCAGTTCTTCCACCGCACCGCGCCAGGAACGGCCGGCGGTGGTGGCAGCGAAAAAAACGTCCGACGGGGTGTAATGCGGATACAGGCGCCGATATTCGGCGATCACCACCGACGGCAGCAGGTCCACGAACTGTTCCTTCTCCAGCTTGGCCGGCAGCGTTTCCCAGCTCAGCGCGAAGTTGGCCGGGTCATTGCCGAGGAAGGCGCGGGTTTCGTCGTGGGTGTTGCCGATCACCATGGGGATGGCCGCCGACTGCGCCGGCGCCTGCGGCCAGAACGGGTGCACCGGCAGGCTGTGGCCATCCACCACCGGTCCGAAGTACAGGCTGGTGCTTTCCACCCGCGAGGGGTCGCGGGCCCGTGTGGCGGCCAGCAATGCCTGGGCAGGCAGCGCCAGCAACCCGTCAACGTCCGCTGCGCCTACCGCTTCCATCGCAATGCGCGCGCGCTGGGTGGCAGCGCGCGGCCCGGCCGCGGTGACCTGCTGGCCACTCATCGTCCAGGCGCGCTGGAACAGGCCGCGCGCGGCCGGCATGGCCATCAGCGTAGCGATCTTGGCGCCCCCGCCGGACTGTCCGAACACGGTGATGTTGCTGGCATCGCCGCCGAACTCGCTGGCGTGTTCGCGCACCCACTGCAGGGCCTGGACCAGGTCGAGCTGGCCGACGTTGCCGGAGTGTGCGAACCGCGCATCGCCGAGCTGCGCCAGGTAGAGATACCCGAACACGTTGAGCCGATGATTGACGGTGACCACCACCACGTCACCGCGTCGGCACAGCGCACTGCCGTCGTACTGCGGGTCGCTGCCGGATCCATTGTTGTAGGCACCGCCGTGGATGTAGAACAGGATCGGCCGGGGTTTGCCGTCGCGCAGCGCCGGCGTCCACACGTTGAGGTACAGGCAGTCTTCGCTGCCGGGGCCGTCCTCCCTGCTGCCCTGCGGCGCGGCCGGGCCGTAGGCCAGTGCATCGCGCACCCCGCGCCACGGCAGTTCAGGCAGTGCCGGCTGGAAGCGCCGGGTCGCGGTGTCCGCGCCGTAGGGCACACCGCGGAAGCTGTGCACGCCCGCGGCGTAGCGGCCGCGCAGGCGACCCCCGCGCACCTTGGCCAGCGAATCGGCCTGCGCGCCGGGGGACGCGACGCTGCCCAGCGCCGGCAGCGGGCCGGCGGCCAGCAACAGCGCGTAACGGGCGCTGTCGCGCAGGAAGCGGCGGCGCTGCAGGTCGGCCGGGCTCATGGTGCGGCTTCCCCGCCCTGCACCTGCATCCAGCGCAATGCCAGGCCGGTCCATTGGGTGGTGGTCAGCGCCTCGGGAATGCGCACACCGAAGCCATGCCCGCCGTGGGCGAACAGATGCATTTCGGTGGGGACGCCTGCGTCGAGCAGCGCCTGGTAGTACAGCAGGCTGTTCTGCACCGGCACCACGGTGTCGTCCTGCGCATGTACCAGGAAGGTCGGCGGGGTCCGCGCGGTGACCTGGGTCTGCATGGAGTACTGCGCCTCCAGTGCGACGCCGGGATGGGCGCCGAGCAGGCGGGTGCGGGAACCGGTGTGGGCGTGCGTGCCCATGTCGATCACCGGGTACACCAGCAGCGCGAAATCCGGCCGCGCGCTGAGCCTGTCGATGGCATCGCCGCTACCCGGCAGCGCGGTGGCGAAACCGTTACTCAGGCGCGCGGCGACATGGCCGCCGGCCGAAAAGCCCATCACGCCGATGCGATGCGGGTCCAGCTGCCACCGCGCCGCGTCGGCGCGGATCACCCGTAGTGCCCGCTGTGCGTCGGCCAGCGCGGCCTGCCGGTCGTCGCGGCCTTCGGGCAGGCGGTAGCGCAGCACGAACAGGGTGACCCCGCCGTGCTCCACGAAGGCGGGCACCAGCGCGGTGCCTTCCTTGTCCAGCACGATGTGCTGGTAGCCGCCGCCGGGAATCACCAGCAGCGCACTGCCGTTGGGCCGGGCCGGTCGATACGCCACCAGGTAGGGCGCGCTCACGGTGTCGATGTAGCGGTCCGGCAGCGCGACATCGGCGCTGCGTTCGATGACGCGGGGCACGCTGGGCCGGGCCGCCTCACCGGGTACCTTGCCCGCCGGCCACAGCTCGATCCGCGTGGGAGAGCCCGTTGCGGGTTCGGTCTGCGGCACCTGCCGCTCGGCGGCGTGGACGGCAGACAGGGGGATGGCGGCAATCAGCCAGCTGGCCAGCAGGGGCATCAGTACGGCAGAACGCATCCGGACGGGTCCTTCGGTAGGGAAACGACGGCGTGCCGGGGCCGGGCAGGTTCTGACGCGCTGCACATTGCCAATGACACCGGTTTACCATATACAGCTCATCCAAGCGCTGTCGATGGGCAGTGCAACAAATCAACGGGAGACCCGCTTGAGCAACGATCAGGGCAAACAGGATCTGCCAGAACAGGGATTGGGCGCCATCGCCCATGCGTTCGTTTCGGCCCGCCAGCAGGGCCGGTCATTGCCGGATTTCCCGGGAAACATCCCGGATGATCTGGTCACCGCCTATCAGGTGCAGGACCAGGCCATCGCGCTGTGGGACGACCAGGTGGTGGGCTGGAAGGTGGGCTTCATTGCCGCCGAACGTCGCGACAGCTCCGGCGATGACCGCCTGCTGGGCCCGATCTTCTCGCAGCGGCTCTGGAATGCTACCGGTGGAACAGTCGACATTCCGGTCTTCGTCGGCGGCTTCGGCGCGGTCGAGGCCGAGTACGTGATCCAGCTGCTGCAGGACGCACCTGCCGACAAGCTGCACTGGACCCCGGAAGAAGCCGAAGCGCTGCCGGCCAAGCTGTTCATCGGCGTGGAAGTGGCCAGCAGCCCGCTCGCCACCATCAACAAGCTGGGCCCGCGCGTGGTGGTCTCGGACTTCGGCAACAACAACGGCCTGGTCCTGGGCCCGGAAATTCCGGGCTGGACCGCGCTTGATGATGCCGACCTGCGCGCCGAAACCCGCATCGAGGGCGAAGTGGTCGGCACCGGTGGCGCCACCCTGCTGCCGGGTGGCCTGCGCACCGCGTATGCCTTCGCCCTGGGGCGTTCTGCCCAGCGTGGGCGCCCGCTCAAGGCCGGCGACCTGATCGCCAGTGGCAATGCCACCGGTATCCATGACATTGCCGTAGGCCAACAGGCACTGATCCGTTTCGCCGGTTACGGCGACATTACCTGCAGGGCCATCGCCGCCGGATAACCGGGCGGCCATGGCGAGTACGCTTGGGAGGGCGCAGATGATTACTCGCAGACGTTTCCTTGCCACCAGCGTGGGCGCGCTCAGCGTGCCCCTGTTGTCGGCCGGGTGTTCACGTTCCACCGGTGACGCGCCCGATGGCGCGCGCCTGCTGACCGCAACCGATGTGCATGTGGCCGACTACCCCACCGTGACCGCGGTGAAGTGGATCGGCCAGCAGCTGGAAGCGAAGACCGGCGGCCGCCTGCGGCTGCGCCAGTACCATTCGGGCCAGCTCGGCCGCGAATCGGAAGCGATCGACATGGCCCGCTTCGGGGTCATCGACATCACCCGCGTGTATTCCGGCGCGCTCAACAACGCCTTCCCCCTCACCCAGGCGCTGTGCCTGCCCTACGTGTTCGATTCGGTGGCGCACATGCGCCGCGCGCTCGACGGCGGCGTGGCCGATACGGTCCTGCGCGGCTTTGAAACCCGCGACCAGGTGGGGCTGGCGATCTACGATTCCGGCGCGCGCTGCTTCTACAACACCAAGCACCCGATCGTGGAACCGAAAGACCTGCACGGCCTGAAGCTGCGCGTGGCGTCCTCGGACATCTTCATCCAGCTGATGCGCCTGCTGGGCGCCAACCCGACGCCGATGTCGCTGGGCGACACCTTCTCGGGCATGGAAACGCACATGATCGACGGTGCGGAAAACAACATGCGCAGCTTCCACTCCAGCCGCCACTTCGAGGCGGCGCGCTACTGGTCGCAGAGCGACCATTCGTATGCGCCGGACGTACTGCTGATGTCGCGCCGCAGCTTCGAGTCGCTCAGCCCGGAAGACCGCCAGCTGCTGCTGCAGACCGCACGCGAATCGGTAGGGATGATGCGCCAGCAGTGGGATGCGTCGGAAAGCACCGCCCGCCAGGCGGTGGCCGACTTCGGCATCCAGTTCAACGAGGTCGACATGCCGGCCTTCCGCAAGGCCGCCGACCCGTTGCTGCAGCAGTACCTGCAGCAGCCGGAGCTGGCTGCCCTCACCCGTCGCATCCGCGACTTCGCCTGAGGCCTGCCGCGATGTCCGACCCGACTTCCGAAACTACCGTCGACCTGCGCACGCTGCCACAGCGCGCACTCGACCGCATTGCCGACGTCACCATCTACATCGCCGTACTCGCCCTGCTCGGGCTGGTGGTGGTGCAGGGCTGGCAGGTATTCGCCCGTTACGTGATCAACGATTCGCCCAGCTGGACCGAGCCGGTGACCCTGCTGCTGCTGGCCACCGCCATGAGCCTGGGCGCGGCCACCGGCGTGCACACCCGTCGCCACTTCGGCTTCTTCCTGCTGGCCGCGCACATGCCCGCCGGCGTGCGTCGCGCGGTGGATGTATTTGCCTCGCTGGTGGTGGCGGTGCTGGGCGTGGTGATCGCCTGGTGGGCCGGCGTGCTGCTGCTGGATGGCCTGGATATCAAGGCGGCTGGCGCCAACCTGCCGCAGAGCATCAACTACCTGCCGCTGTGCATTGGCGGTGCGCTGATGGCGGTGTTCGCCGTGAACCAGATGGTGCAGGCCGCGCAACCGGCCGTCGCTGAAGCAGAGGGAGACCGCTGAGTCATGGGTATTACGATTCTATTCACTGTATTCGCGGTGCTGCTGCTGCTCGGCGTGCCGGTGGCCTACGCGCTGGCCGCGGCGGCGCTTGCCACCCTGTGGTACCTGGACCTGCCGACGCTGGTGCTGGTGCAGCAGATTTCGGCCGGTACCGGTTCGGCATCGCTGATTGCGATTCCATTGTTCATCTTCGCCGGCGAAATCATGATGCGCGGCGGCATTTCCGAACGCCTGATCGCGCTCGCCTCGTCGCTGGTCGGGCGCCTGCGTGGCGGCCTGGGCCAGGTCTCGATCCTGTCCTCGCTGTTTTTCGGCGGTGTATCCGGCTCGGCGATTGCCGACGTATCGGCGGTCGGCGGCACGATGATTCCGCAGATGGTCAAGCGGGGCTACGACCGCGACTTCGCCGTGAACGTCAGCATCACCGCTGCATTGGTGGCGCTGCTGGTACCGCCGTCGCACAACCTGATCCTGTTCTCGGCGGCCGCCGGCGGTGGCCTGTCCATCGCCGACCTGTTCGCGGCAGGCATCATGCCGGCGCTGCTGATGACCGTGGCACTGATGGTCACCGGCTACGTGGTGGCGCGCCGTCGCGGCTACGGGGTGGAAGTGTTCCCCGGCTGGCGTGCGGTGCTGCTGCGCATGGTCTCGGCCCTGCCCGGCCTGGGGCTGGTGGCGCTGATCTTCGTGGGTATCCGCGCCGGCATCTTCACCGCCGTGGAAAGCGCGGCCATTGCCGTGGTGTATGCCCTGCTCGTGACCACCGTGCTGTACCGCCAGCTCGACTGGCGCGAGTTCCTGGGCACGGTGACCCACGCCGCGCGCAGCACCGGCGTGATCCTGTTCGTGATCGCAACGGCCGCGGTCTTCGGCTGGCTGCTGGCCTACCTGCAGGTACCGGCAGCCGCAGTGGAATTCCTGCAGTCCTTCGCGCACAGCCAGTTCATGGTGTTGTTGATGATCGTGGTGATGCTGCTGCTGCTGGGTACCTTCATGGACCTGGCGCCGATGATCCTGATCTGCACGCCGATCTTCCTGCCGGTGGCCAAGGCCTACGGGATCGACCCGATCCATTTCGGGCTCGTCCTGGTGCTGAGCGGTGGCCTGGGCCTGGTCACGCCGCCGGTGGGCTCGGTGCTGTTCATCGGCACGGCGATCGGCAAGATCAGCGTGGGCGAAAGCATGCGGTCGATCTGGCCGTTCTGGTTCGCGGCGCTGGCGGTGCTGTTCATCGTCACCTTCTTCCCGCAGCTGTCGCTGTGGCTTCCGGCGCTGCTGCGCGCCTGATCGCAGGGGCCCGCCGTGCCGCGGCGGGCCCGGTTCCACATCTCGGAGACACCGCATGCGTTTGATGAGCACCCTGCTGGCCGGTCTGGCCACCGCCGGCCTGCTGTGGGCCGGCGCCGGACACGCCGCCGACACCGCCGCACCCACGTGGAAGCGTGGCATCGAGAACCAGCGCCAGGCAGACCTGGGCAACGGCACCTTCCTCAACCCGGTCTTTGCCGGCGACCGGCCGGACCCGTCAGTGCTCAAGGACGGCGACGACTACTACCTCACCCTGTCCTCGTTCGATGCCTACCCCGGCCTGCCGATCTGGCATTCGCGCGACCTGGTGAACTGGCAGCCGCTGGGCCATGCGATCACGAAGAATGTCGGTGCGATCTGGGCACCGGACATCGTCAAGCATGAAGGCCGCTACTACATCTACTTCCCGGCGCGCACCGCCGAGGCGCGCAGCAACTTCGTGGTCTGGTCGGACAACATCCGCGGGCCATGGAGCGAACCCATCGACATCGGGCTGGGCGGCTACATCGATCCTGGCCATGCCGTGGGCGAAGACGGCAAGCGCTACCTGTTCCTCAGCGGCGGCGCCTACGTGCAGCTGGCCGACGATGGCCTGAGCGTGGTGGGCACGCCGAAACACGTCTACGACGGCTGGAAGTACCCGGAAAGCTGGGACGTGGAGGCGTACGCGCAGGAAGGTCCGAAGATCAACTTCCACAACGGTTGGTACTACATGACCACCGCCGTGGGCGGTACCGCCGGTCCGCCGACCGGGCACATGGTGATCACCGCGCGCTCGCGTTCGATCCACGGGCCGTGGGTGAACGCGCCGAACAACCCGATCACGCGCACGAAGTCCGCCAGTGAGCCGTGGTGGTCGCGTGGCCACGCCACCGTGGTGGAAGGCACCGACGGGCGCTGGTGGATGATCTACCACGGCTACGAGAACGGCTACTGGACCCTGGGCCGCCAGGCACTGCTGGAGCCGATCGAGTGGACCGACGATGGCTGGTTCGTGGCCAAGGGCGGCGATCTCGGCCAGCCGCTGGCCAAGCCCTCGGGCGAGTCGGTGGGCCAGCACGGCATGGCGCTGTCGGACGACTTCACCGGCAAGACCCTGGGCGCGCAGTGGTCGTTCTTCAACCCGGCCCAGGACGAGTACAAGCGCCTGGGCTTCAGCGCCAACGGCCTGACCCTGCAGGGCAAGGGCGACACCCCGAAGGACAGCTCGCCACTCACCGCCATTGCCGGCGACCCGGCCTACCAGTTCGAGGTCGAAATGGACATCGCGCCCGGCGCGGTGGGCGGTGCCCTGCTCTTCTACAGCGACCGGCTCTACGTGGGCGTGGGCAGCAATGGCGAGAAGTTCATCATGCACCGCTACGGCGAGGAGCGCCCCACCCGGCTGGACCGGAGTGCCAAAGGCGGCAAGCTGTGGCTGCGGGTCACCAACAACCGGCACATCGTGACCTTCCATTCCAGCACCGATGGTAAAACCTGGCAGAAGTACCCGGTTCAGATGGAAGTCTCCGGCTACCATCACAATGTGGCCGGGAAGTTCCTCGCCCTGAAGCCGGCCCTGTACGCCGCCGGCGACGGCAAGGTGACCTTCCGCCAGTTCCGCTACCGTGCCCTCGATTGAGGGCGCCGGTAGACTCCTTCGACCCCTCTCGGTTTGAACACATGTCACTGCGCAGCAAGACCGACCCGTCGCCGCACGGGTTGACCAAGGGCAAGGCCGCCACGATCAATGACATCGCGCGGCTGTCGGGTGTATCCAAGAAAACGGTTTCGCGGATCATCAACAACTCGCCACTGGTGCGCAAGGACACCCGTGAGAAGGTGGAAACGCTGATGCGCGAGGTGGGCTACACGCCCGACCCGCTCGCGCGCGGCCTGGCCTTCCGCCGATCGTTCCTGATCGGCATGGTCTACGACAACCCCACCGCGCAGTACATCGTGGACATGCAGTACGGCGCGCTGGACGCCCTGCGTGGGTCCAGCTTCGAGCTGGTGGTGCATCCCTGCGACTCGCGCAGTCCCGGTTACATCGAAGGCGTGCGCCGTTTCGTACAGCAGCAGAAGCTGCACGGCGTGATCCTGGTGCCGCGTGCGTCGGAAGACCAGGCGCTGGTGGACATGCTGGATGAAATCGGTTGTCGCTTCACCCGCATCGCCGCGCTGCCGCTGGATGACACCTCGCAGATGGTGGTGACCCACGACCGTGACGGCGCTGCCGAAGCGGCCGATTACCTGCTGTCGCTGGGCCACCGCGACATCGCGCTGGTCACCGGCCCCAGTGCCTACCGCTCGGCGCACGAGCGTACCGCCGGCTTCATCGATGCCCTCGCCCAGCGCGGGATCGAGCTGCCGCCCGGGCGCATCGTGGAAGCCGGTTACACCTTTGAATCGGGCGTGGCCGCCGCCGAGAAGCTGCTGCTGGGCAAGCAGCGCCCGACCGCGATCTTCACCGGCAACGATGAGATGGCCGCCGGTATCTACAAGGTGGCGCTGCGCGCGGGCATCAACATTCCGCGCCAGCTGTCCATCATCGGCTACGACGACAGCCCGCTGGCCTCGCGCCTGTGGCCGTCGCTGACCTCGGTGCGCCGCCACACCCGCGACACCGGCCGCACCGCCGCGGCCATGCTGGTCCAGCCCGACGGCCAGGCCGCGCTGCAGATCGCCAGCGTGCGCCCGCACCTGATCGTGCGCGATTCGTGCCAGCCGCCGGAGGACTGACGGGGGACGGTGCGGGTCACGACCACCGGTCGTGACCTACCGGCAAGGCGGCCCACCCGGCCGAGAGCCCACGAGATGATTCCACGCGGTAGGTCACGACCGTTGGTCGTGACGTTCCAGCGATCCCGCAATGCAAAATGACACCGGTTTCCACCTCCGGCTAGAATGGATGGAAATCGCGCCGGGGCCGCCCCTGCGGCCCACCCCTGCTCTGGAGACGCCATGTACTGCAAGACCCACTACGCCACCCATCCCGACGCCATCAAGGGCGCCAGCAACGACGACCTGCGCGAGCTGTACCTGCTCGACGGCCTGTTCAATGCCGACGCGGTGACCCTGAAGTACACCCACTACGAGCGCTTCGTGCTCGGCGGTGCGGCCCCGGTGAAGGGCCCGGTGGCGCTGCCGAAGCAGACCGAACCGGCCTCGGCCGCCGGCCATGCGTTCCTGGAGCGTCGCGAACTGGGCGTGATCAACGTCGGCGCCGGCAGCGGCACCGTCACCGTCGACGGCACCGTGTACACGCTGGGCCCGAAGGATGGCCTGTACGTGGCCATGGGCAGCGAAGAGGTGGTGTTTGCCTCCGACGACGCGGCCAACCCGGCGCAGTTCTACCTGGCCTCGACCCCGGCGCACGCGCGCTTCGAGACCAAGCAGCTGTCGATCAAGGACGCGGTGGCGCTGGAGCGCGGCGCGCTGGAAACCAGCAACGAGCGCACCATCTACCAGTACATCGTGCCGGCCACCTGCCAGTCCTCCCAGCTGCTGCTGGGCCTGACCGTGCTCAAGCCGGGCAGCGTGTGGAACACCATGCCGCCGCACCTGCACGACCGCCGCAGCGAAGTCTATTTCTACTTCGACCTGGGCCAGAACGACCGCGTGTACCACTTCATGGGCGAGCCGGACGCGCAGCGCCACATCGTGATGCAGAACAATGAAGCGGTGGTGTCCCCGCCGTGGTCGATCCACATGGGTGCCGGCACCAGCAACTACGCCTTCATCTGGGCGATGGGCGGCGAAAACCTGGATTACACCGACATGCACGTGCTGGACATCTGCCAGCTCAAGTGACCCACACCGCGCCGTCGGCCACGGGCTGGCGGCGCGCGTCCCGCATTGGATAAGGACCGTAACCGCAATGGCTAATCCGTTCAGTCTGGAAGGCAAGATCGCCCTCGTCACCGGTGGCAATACCGGCCTGGGGCAGGGCATCGCCGTGGCCCTGGCAGAGGCCGGCGCCGACGTCGCCGTGGCCGGCATCGCGCCACCCACCGAAACCATCGCCCGGATCACCGCGCTGGGCCGTCGCTGCCTGGCAGTGGAAGCGAACCTCATCAGCATCGAACCGGTCGAGCGCGTGATCCGCGAAACCGTCGAGGGCCTGGGTGGGCTGGACATCCTGGTCAACAACGCCGGGCTGATCCGTCGCGCCGACGCGGTGGACTTCAGCGAGCAGGACTGGGACGACGTGATGAACGTCAACATCAAGTCCGCGTTCTTCATCTCGCAGGCGGCCGGCCGCCACTTCATCGCGCAGGGCCGCGGCAAGATCATCAACATCGCCTCGATGCTGTCCTTCCAGGGTGGCATCCGGGTGCCGTCGTACACGGCAAGCAAGAGCGGCATCGCCGGCATCACCCGCCTGCTGGCCAATGAGTGGGCCAACAAGGGCATCAACGTCAACGCGATTGCCCCGGGTTACATGGCCACCGACAACACCGCCGCGCTGCGCGCCGATGAGGACCGCAACAAGTCCATCCTCGACCGCATCCCGGCCGGCCGCTGGGGTACCCCGGAGGACCTCGCCGGTACCGCGGTGTTCCTGGCGTCGAGCGCGTCGGACTACGTCAATGGTTCGGTCATTCCCGTTGACGGTGGTTGGCTGGCTCGGTGATGCATGGGTATCGACCAACGGTCGATACCTGCCGGGATCAGATCGTCGGCCGCGAACCCGCGGCGCAAGACAGGTAGGTACCGACCGTTGGTCGGTACCCCCGCCAAACGTCCTGACGGTAGCGCCGGCCGTTGGCCGGCCCTCCTGGAGCCCGAACATGCACCGCTTCCTGCTCCCGATGCTTTTGCTGTTCGCGGCGGTCACCACACACGCGGCGCCGCACCGTGTTTTCATTGCAGGCGATTCCACCGCTGCCGAATATGGCCCCGAGCGCGCCCCGCAGGCCGGCTGGGGCCAGGCACTGCAGAGCTACCTCGACCCGGCCGCCTGGGACGTCCGCAACCACGCCAAGGGTGGCCGCAGCGCGCGCAGCTTCATCGAGGAAAAACGCCTTGACGCGATCGCGGCCGAGATCCAGCCCGGCGATGTGCTGCTGATCCAGTTCGGCCACAACGACGCCAAGTTCGAAGATCCCACCCGTTACAACGATCCGGTCACTGCCTACCCGCAGTACCTCATGCGGTACGTGCAACTGGCCCGCGACAAGCGCGCCACGCCGGTGCTCATCACGCCCGTGGCGCGGCTGCTGTACGACTTCGGTTCGCTGCTCGACACCCATGGCTTGTACACGCAGACCGTAAAGCAGCTGGCCGAGCGCGAGCAGGTGGCGCTGATCGACCTCAATGCCAGTTCCACGCGCTGGATCCGCGCGCTGGGCGAGCAGGGCGCCAAGCCGTACTTCCTGTTCGTGCCCGAGCAGGACAAGGCCGACGGCACCCACTTCAGCGTGGCCGGTGCCACCGCCGTGGCCTGCCTGGTGATGCGCGACTGGGTAGCGCTGAAGCCGGACCTCAAGCCCGCGTTGAAGCGGGATATCGATTGCGACGTGAGCCGATCCGCAGGGCAGGGCGCTGATCCGGCCAAGCCGTCGCGGGTGGTGCACGAACGCGATATCGCCATCACCCAGCCCGGTCCGCATGGCGGTGCAGGACCGACCACGGCGTATCCATTCTTCGCCGACGACAAGGACCTGCCGTTCGTGCTGCGCAAGCGCGTGCTGCACAAGGGCGCGGGGATTGGCCTGCACCCGCAGCACAAGGACGAGATCTATTACATCGTCAGCGGGCAGGGCAGCTACGTGCTGGATGGGAAGCAGTACGACGTGGCGGCCGGCGACGCGCTGCTGACCCGGGTGGGCAGCCTGCACGCGCTGCAGCAGCGCGGGGAGCAGGATCTGGTCGTGCTGCTGGCGTATCCGCGGTGAAGGCGCAGCTGGGCAGGGCCCGGCTCTACTAACGCTAACCTTCAAAAGCGCCCCTATCTTTTGAAGTTTAATCGACTAAACTTCAAAAGTATTCAATGATTTTGAAGGATGGTGCATTAAACTTCAAAAGAATAAAGTGCATTTGAAGTTTAGGCCTTCGGAGGATTCCGTGCGACGGGAAGACATAGCGGTGCCGCTCCGCCAATACCTGGTGCCGGTGGAAGGCCGCCCGAATCTGGTGGCCATGACCGCTCCGCCCACGCCGCGCAGGCTGCCCCCAGGCCAGTCAGGCAACCGACAGTTGTTCGCCGACGCCAACGCAGGCCTGGCCCGGCTGGAACAAGCCATGCGGCAGTGGCCGACCCCTGATCTGGTCACCCGCACCCTGGCCCGACGCGAAGCCGTGCAGAGTTCCCAGATCGAAGGGACACAGACCGATCTGGACCAGTTGCTGGTGTACGAAGCCACCCTTGGCCTCGACGGCCTGCCCGCCGACGTCGTTGTCACCGAGCGCTACGTGCAGGCGCTGCAGGACGGATTGGAAGCGGTCAGAGAGAGGGGTAGATCCGCCATCGACCTTGCACTCGTCAACCACCTGCACTCGGTTCTTATGCAGGACACGCCGGAGGACTTCCCGAAGGGCCGCTACAGGCAGCAACAGGCGGTCATCGGACCCTTGGGAGGACGCCCTGAAGACGCGCGCTTCGTTCCTTCGCCGCCGGATCGGATCGACGAGGCGATGCAGGAACTGGAACAGCAGATGCTGCAGTACCAGGCGGCGGAAGACGAACAGTTCGAACTGAACATCCTTGCGCAGCTCGCCATCGCGCACGCCCAGTTCGAAACCATCCATCCGTACAAGGATGGCAATGGACGCACCGGTCGGCTGCTGATGCCCCTGATACTGGCGGCAGAAGGGTATCCACCGCTCTACCTGTCCGGCGCATTGCTCCGAGGCAAGGACACCTACTACGACGCGCTCAACCAGGTGCAGATCAAAGGCAACTGGGTACCGTGGATGGACATGGTCTCCCGGGCCGTAGTGGAGTCAGCGAACGATGCGATCGCCATCGCCGAGGACATGCAGCGCCTTGTGGCGGAGTGGTCGGTGAAGGTCAGCCGCTATCGCGGCGACTCCGTTGCGCGTCGACTTCCGGCGCTGCTGGTGGGCCATCCGGTGGTCACCGCATCACAGGTTGCTTCGCTGCTGGAGGTGTCTGACCGGTCAGCGCTCACCGGGATCTATGCGCTCGAGGAAGCCGGAATCCTGTCGAAGGGCAATGAGAAGAAGTGGGGCAGGACTTACCACGCCCACGCCGTCCTCAAACGGCTTAACCAGCTACCGGTGCGCGTGGCCCAGCGACCGCGGTGAACGCAGCCGGGCAGGGCCCGGCGCTACGATCACACGTCCCCGCCTTCCGCCCAGCCTTCGCCGGTGCCCTTCTGGAACACGCGGTCGCCTTCCTGCACATCACCGGCCGGCAGGTGCTCCTGTGATTCCAGCGCGGCGTAGATCGGGGTGAAGTCCGGCGCGGTCGCCTCCATCAGCTGCTCGTAGCTGTCGATGACGAAGTAGGTCTTCTGGAAGGTGTCGATCCGGTAGCGGGTGCGCATGATGCGTTCCAGGTCGAACCCGATCCGGTTCGGCGCAGCCGATTCCAGCGAGTACAGCGATTCGCCCTTGGACGACACGATACCGGCGCCGTAGATGCGCAGCCCTTCGGGCGTGTTGATCAGGCCGAACTCCACCGTGTACCAGTACAGGCGGGTGAGGTGCTGCAGCGCTTCCGGCCCGATCGCATGCGCCTTGACGCCGCCGCGGCCGTAGGCGGCCATGTAATCGGCGAACACCGGGTTCATCAGCAGCGGCACGTGCCCGAACAGGTCGTGGAACATGTCCGGTTCGGCGATGTAGTCGATCTGGTCCGGGCGGCGGATCCACCAGGTGACCGGGAAGCGGCGGTTGGCCAGGTGGTCGAAGAAATCCAGTTCCGGCAGCAGGCCTTCCACGCCAACCAGGGTCCAGCCGGTGGCGGCGCCCAGCACTTCGTTGAGCTGGTCGAAGCGCGGAATCATGTGCGCGTTCATGCCCATCTCGTCCTGCGCCTGCAGGAACTCGCGGCTGGCGCGGCCGACCAGCAGTTCGCGCTGGCGCTGGTACAGCGTGCTCCAGGTGGCGTGGTCGTCGGCGGTGTAGCTGTCCCACGGCTGTTCCACCACGGCGGTGGTATAGACCGGCACGTAGCCCTTGTCGGTCTGCTGGTGTTCGACGCGGCGGGGGGCGGTGGCGGTTTCCATCGGGGCAGGCTCCTGGGAGGTCATCGACAGAGGGTAGGGCAGGGCGCGCGCAAGAGGATTGCAAAGTTGCATGAATATGCCGGACTGGCGCAATATTGTTGCGTCCATTCAATGTTGCGGAGCAGCAATGTCCGGAGATGCCCAGTTCGACCGCACGGATCTGCGACTGCTGGCGGAGATCCAGCAGCACGGGCGCGCCACCAACGCCGAGTTGGCCGCGCGGGTGAACCTCTCGCCGTCGGCGTGCCTGCGGCGGGTGCAGCGGCTGGAAAGCGAAGGCGTCATCGCCGGATACGGCGCGCGGCTGGAACCGCGCCGGATCGGCCTGGGCCTGCAGGCGTTCGTGCGCGTACAACTCGAGAAGCATGACCAGCACGCCATCGGCGTGTTCGCCGACAGCGTGGTGGAGTGGGACGAAGTGGTGGCCTGCCATGCGCTGACCGGCGACATGGACTACCTGCTGCACATCTACGTGCGCGACCTGGAGCACTTCTCCAGCTTCCTGCTGGACAAGCTGCTCAATGCCGCCGGCGTGGCCGACGTGAATTCCAGCTTCGTGCTGCGCACGGTGAAGGACTTCAGGGCGCTGCCCTTGTCCCAGCTGGAATGACGCAACGTGCCACCGCAACGGTAGAGCCGACTGTCAGTCGGCTGCCTTTTGCGGAGACACCAACGCCCGTGCGCAGAGCAGCCGACTGACAGTCGGCTCTACCGCGGGCGGCGCCCAGCGATGACGCGGGTTACCCCTCGCACTTTTCCTTGCGGCCCATCAGCTTGCCCACGCGTGAGGGTGCTTCGCACTTCGGCTTCGGCGGCGGCGCCAGTGCGGCCGCGCGCGCCTTCTGCAGCTGCTGGATCTTCGCGCGGATCTGCGGCATTGCCGCCATCGCGGCCTTTTCGCCCTCCAGGATCGCGTAACCGCGCTGGCTGAAATCGGCCGCGCCGATGTCCAGCACCTTGGGGCGGGTGATGATGTCCGCGCGCGCCAGTTCCTGCTCGCCCAGGCGCTGCCCCATGATCGAGATCGACTGATTGACGATGCCCAGCATGCCGGTCGGCGACTTGCCGCTGGCCTTGCTGGAGATATCCACGGCGATGACGAAGTCCGCGCCGAGCTGGCGCGCCGCATCCACCGGCACCGGGCTGACCACGCCGCCATCCACGAACAGGTTGCTGCCGATCTTCACCGGCTCGAACACGCCCGGGATGCTGCTGGACGCGCGCACGGCCTGGCCCACGTTGCCGCGCACGAACACGGCACGGTCGCCGGTATCGAGGTTGGTGGCCACCGCGGCGAAGGGCTTCTTGAGCTTCTCGGCCGGGCGGTTGTTGACCTGGGCGTTGACGTAGTCCTGCAGCTTCTGGCCCTGCACCAGGCCGCCGGAGAACAGGCGCACGTCGCGGATGCTGGTTTCATCCAGCGCCACGGCCTTGGTCTGCATCTGGAACGCATCCATGCCGCTGGCGTACAGCGCGCCGACCACGCTGCCGGCGCTGGTGCCGGACACCACGACCGGCTCGAAGCCATTGGCTTCCAGCATCTTGATCACGCCGATATGCGCGAAGCCCTTGGCCGCGCCGCCGCCGAGCGCGATGCCGATCTTCACCGGCTTGGCCGGCACCACCGTGGTGGCCACCGGCGGCGGGGTCGGGCGAACGGCTTCACCGCCGCAGCCAGCCAGCAGGCCGAGCAGGGCAACGGACAGCGCGAGACGGGTGCGGCGGAAGGCGGTCATGGGCGTGGCGAAATGTGAATGGGCGATAGCATACCGGTAGTGCCGGCCCATGGCCGGCAGTGTGCATTGCGTGGTTATGCAGGGTTGCCGGTCGCTCGCCGCGCCTGGCGGAGGTGCCAGACACACAGGTAGAGCGCCAGAAGAACGCCGGGCAGGACAAACAGCGCCGCAACGAAATGGGTTCCCAGCAGTATCGGCAGTGTCACTGCGGTGCCCCCCACCGGCCATGCCCAGTGCACCGGTCGGTCCTGGATCCACGCGAGGCTCATCCAGGCCAGGGCGAGCCAGGACAACGTGCTGAGCAGGATGAGCAGCATCACCCCCAGTTCCGGCAGGTCCAAGGGCGCCAGCCATTCGCCCGATAACAGGCCCGCCAGCGCGACCGACCCAAAGATCACCACGTGGTAAAGCAAGCCCGGGAGACAAAGAACCCAGGCCATCACCGTCATCCAGACCCGCCACCCGCTTACGGACACGGCGTCGTCGTCCTTGGGCTTCCCTCTGGTGTCCTCTGACAGCATTGCAGCATCCGCATGGCGCCAGCAGGCTCTGGCTGAAGACGTTCATCCTGCCATATCGGGGGAGATCCACGACGCGATGCCCGGGGCCATGCCTTCACATCTGGGGGCGCGGATCTTGGTAATGAAAGATCCGTATTTGCGACGCAGTTGTTGTACTGCAACAATTGTCTGGTAGCGCCGGTCCACCACCCCTCCCAACACAGCCTAATCGCCATGTTCCCGAACCGCACTGCCCACGGCCGTCTTCCGTCCGTGCACCCCCTCGTTGTCGCTCTTGCCGCCCTGCTGCCATTGACGGCCGCAGCCCAGGACGCTCCCGCCACCAAGGATCCGGTCGCACTCGACACCCTGCAGGTCACCGCACAGCGCCGTGTGGAAAACGCCAAGGACGTGCCGGTGTCGATCTCGGCCATCCAGGGCGAAAAGCTCGACGTGCTCGGTTCGGCCGGCGACGACATCCGCTTCCTGTCGGCGCGCGTGCCCAGCCTGAACATCGAATCGTCCTACGGCCGTGCCTTCCCGCGCTTCTACATCCGCGGCCTGGGCAATACCGACTTCGATCTGAATGCCTCGCAGCCGGTGTCGCTGGTGTATGACGACGTGGTGCAGGAAAGCCCGCTGCTGAAGGGCTTCCCGCTGTTCGACCTGGCTGGCGTGGAAGTGCTGCGCGGCCCGCAGGGCACGCTGTTCGGGCGCAACACGCCAGCCGGCGTCGTGAAGTTCGATTCGGCCCGTCCGTCGCAGGATGCCGATGGTTACGTGAAGGTGTCCTATGGCACCTACGACACCTGGAACACCCAGGCCGCCTACGGTGGCCCGCTGACCGACCGCTGGTCCGCACGTGTGTCGGGCCTGTACCAGCGCCGCGACAACTACGTCGACAACACCCGCGCCAATGCACCGGCCGAAGGCTTCGAAGGCTATGACGAGTTCGCCGGCCGCGTGCAGTTCCTGTACGAAGGCGACGAATTCGAAGCGCTGTTCAACCTGCACAAGCGCAAGCTCAACGGCACCGCGCGCCTGTTCCGCGCCAACATCATCCAGCCAGGCAGCAATGCGCTGGTAGAAAACTTCGACCGCGACAAGGTCTCCAACGACGGCGAGAACTTCTCCGAACTGGAAACCTGGGGCGGCAGCGCACGCCTGCAGTGGAACCTGGGCAGCGTGACCCTGCACTCGATCACCGGCTATGAAACCGCCGAATCGCTCAACCACGGCGACATCGACGGCGGCTACGGCGCCAGCTTCCTCGGTGCGGGCAATTACGGCCCGGGCTTCATTCCGTTCCCGTCCGAATCGGCCGATGGCCTGCCGCACCACCGCCAGTGGACCCAGGAATTCCGCGTGGAATCCAACGAGTGGGGCCGCTTCGACTGGCAGGCGGGGGTGTTCTACTTCGATGAAGACGTCACCATCGACAGCTTCAACTACGACTCGCTGACCCCGGGCAACCCGCAGACCGGCCACGCGGTGCAGAGCCAGCGCAACAAGGCATGGGCGGCGTTCGCTTCCGGCGACTTCGACGTCACCGACAAGTTCAAGCTGCGCGGCGGCGTGCGTTACACGCAGGACGAGAAGGACTTCACCGCCAGCGTGCTGCAGGCGGTGCCGGGCGGCACCCCGGTGAGCGGTCCGTACCTCGCCAACACCGATGTCGACGATGTCAGCTGGGACCTGAGCGGTGTCTACCAGATCAGCGACAACGTCAACACCTACGCCCGCGTGGCCAAGGGCTTCCGCGCGCCGTCCATCCAGGGCCGCCTGGCCTTTGGTGGCGTCTCGCAGGCCGATTCGGAGAAGGTGATTTCGTATGAAGTGGGCGTCAAGGCCGACCTGTTCGACCGCCGCGCGCGCCTGGGCTTCAACATCTTCCGCTACAACGTTGACGGCCAGCAGCTGATCGCGGTGGGCGGCAGCAACAACACCGCCACCCTGCTCAATGCCGACAAGACCATCGGCCAGGGCGCCGAGCTGGACTTCGAGGCCTACCTGACCGACCACGTGCTGCTGACCCTGGGCAGCAGCTACAACGACACCGAGATCAAGGACCGCGACCTGGCGGTGGCGATCTGCGGTGGCGGCTGCACCATCACCGACCCGACCACGGTGATCAACGGCGGCACCTACGCGCTGGTCAACGGCAACCCGCTGCCGCAGGCGCCGAAGTGGATCCACAACCTGACCCTGCGTGCCGGGTTCCCGATCACCGATGCCAGCGAGTTGTACGTGTACACCGACTGGGCCTACCGCAGCCCGGTGAACTTCTTCCTGTACGAGTCGCCGGAATTCCGCAGCCGCTCGTCGCTGGAAGGCGGCCTGCGCCTGGGCTACAACTGGGACTACGGCCAGTACGACGTGGCCGTGTTCGGTCGCAACCTGACCAACCAGACCCGCGTGGTGGGTGCGATCGACTTCAACAACCTGACCGGCTTCCTCAACGAGCCGCGCACGTTCGGCGTGGAGTTCACCGCGAAGTTCTGATCGGGTTGCGCAGCATGTAAACCGAAACGGCGCGGAGCAATCCGCGCCGTTTTTTCTTCGGTCGATCACAAACCGGTAACGCCGACGGTAACGCCACGCCGACGGTCACGCCGACGGCAGTGCCGACGGTAGTGCCGACTGTTAGTCGGCAGCTCTCCGTTCCGACGTCATGAACATCGGACAGGCGGCTTCGGCATGCTCCAAACGTCGGTATCAAATCCCGGGTCACGACCTCCGCGGCTCCGGATGCTCTGCCGCGCTGCGCGCGGTCGCCGACTAACAGTCGGCGCTACGAATTGCTGGCGAACGTCCGTAGATCGGGATACGTCGCGAATTGCTGGCGAACGTCCGTAGATCGGGATACGTCGCGAATTGCTGGCGAACGTCCGTAGATCGGGATACGTCACGAATGCTGGCGAACGTCCGTGGATCGGGATACGTCGCGAATTGCCGGCGAACGCTGGTAGATCTGGATGCGCCGGGACGCATCCGCAGGTTACAGGGCGCTCTGGGGCCTTACCTTCAACACCGCCTCTTCGGCGACGCAGTCGCGGCTGGGACGTGCGCCCGCGTTCCGGGCCGCTGCAATTTCCTTTCGCGCCGCCAGCAGGTCGCGGTTGAAGTCGGCGTTGTCATGCAACCTCGCCACGGCAGCCGCGCCCATGAACCGCCCCTCCAGAATGTCGCTCTGCCAGTGCACATTGCACACCAGGCGGCTCTCGCCGTAGTTGCGGCCGCGCGCCTGGATGGCATCGGCGCGCTCAGGCACGATCTCCGACAGGATCAACGCCCAGGCCCAGCCGATCGAGGTGTGCCCGGACGGGTACGAACCATTCTTCCGCAGCCCGTCCTCATCCTCCGGCGTGCACGTCGGTTCGCCATTGACCATGAACGGGCGCGCACGCTGGTACTGGTGCTTGGCCGCGCGGGTAGCCGCGCTCGCATCAATGCGGCTGCGCTCGAGCAGGCGGTACAGCGCCGGCGTCTTCTGCGCATCCACATCCAACCCGATCGCGCAGGCGAACTGGTTGGCGCCTTCCGGAAAGCCGAGTTCGGCATCACGGTGCGCCTGCGCGAAGCGCGGGGTGCCGCGCAGGGCGCGCGCCTCCCGGCTGACCTGCTCGTCCAGCGCGAACCCGGCCGACCCCGCCACCGGCGGCGAGGGCACCAGCGCCAGGCTGCCCGGCACCGCGTCGGGCGCCAGGTAGCCCACGGCCTTGGTCATCACAGACGCCTCGACCGGGGTGGTCGGCGCGGCCACGCGGGTACAGCCGGCCAGGGCCGTCAGCAGGGCAGCAGTGGCCAGCAGGGGGCGCAGGAAGGAGGCGGAAGCGGCAGCGTGCATCGGTGGGTCCCAAAAGCGTGAGCCCGCATGATCGCAGCTTCCCGCGCCCCTGCCAGCCGCCGCAGGTCATGCCGCCAGACCCGGCATGACGCACTGCAGCGCCGTTCTGGGAGTCGTTTCAAATGATAGGAATCCTCTACTGGTTCACGGAAACCGATCCGCAGGCGTCATAGCTTCTGTCGCCAATCAGGGGGATTACCGGCACGGCGGGGCGATGCTCCGCGGACCATAGGGAGACACAGGATGCAGAGCAATGCAGTGGGGAGGGCCAGCGGCCTGGCCCTGGGAGTCATGCTGGCCTGTAGCAGCGCACAGGCGGCCGACGTGGTGGGCGTGGCCTTCGTGCACGGCACCGGCAAACAAACCGACGCCCGTACCGATTACTGGCAGCCGGGCATTATCGACAGCGTGCGGCAGGGTCTGCCGAACAGCGCCAACTACACCGTCATCAACTGCGATTTCCAGCAGTACATGTGGACACCCGAGGCCGCCGGCTGCCTGGCCGGTCAGCTCACCACCTTCATCAATACCCGGGGCATTACCCGGCTGGTGGTGATCACCCATTCCAACGGCGGCAACGTGATGCGTTGGATCCTGTCCAATCCCACCCAG
Organism: Stenotrophomonas sp. NPDC077420; assembly: GCF_044543385.1. Lineage (NCBI taxonomy): Bacteria > Pseudomonadati > Pseudomonadota > Gammaproteobacteria > Lysobacterales > Lysobacteraceae > Stenotrophomonas > Stenotrophomonas sp. NPDC077420. The sequence continues at coordinate 61,076 of NZ_JBITVZ010000008.1, read as the reverse complement.
GACAGCCGCTACCCGAAGATCATCCAGACCATCAGCAAGGTCACGGCACTGGCACCCTCGTCGGCCGGCACGCCGCTGGCGGATGCGGCGCTCAACGGCAACGTGTTCGAGTCGTCGGTGGGGTGGTTGCTGGGCTACGGCAACGACGCGGTACGCATGCAGCAGGTTGGCTGGATGGCCACCTACAACGCGCAGAACCTGTACGGCACTGCCGGACGCCCGGCGTTGCCCACGCCATTCCGTGTGATGGTGGGCACCGACGTGGAGTCGGCGGTATGGGACAGCAACAGCTACTGCGGCGGCTACGCGCAGAGCGTCGGCCTGGAGTTGACCCAGAACTGGCTCGGCAGCTGTTCGGACGGATTCCTGGACTGCAGCAGCCAGAGCGCCGCCGGCAGCGTGCTGTTCACCGACAAGGCGCGCACCCTCGGCGCCGAACCGCTCAACCACAACCAGAGCCGCCGCGAGTGCTTCGGCCTGGGCGCGATCCTGCGCAACGACCTGACCCTGTGAGGAACTCGCCATGACATCGAACACGACGATTGCCGTGGCCGTCGCCGCGGCCCTGTTCGCGCTGCCCCTGCAGGCCGCGCAGACCCTGCAGCCCGCGCGCGGCACCGACCAGGTGGCCCCGCGCGTGGAGACCGCGCCGTTGCCCGACAGGACGATCGAGCGAGCGCCGCTGCGCTTTGCGTGGGCGCTGGACCCGGGCCAGTCGTTGCACACCCCGGCCCCGTTCACCGCGGTGAGCCGCAGCTACTGGGACACCGTCGACGCGGCCACCCTGCAGCGCGGGCTGGAGCTGCCGCTGACCGCACCCGACGCAGTGATCCAGGTCAGCCCGTCACACGGCGCGCGGCCGCTTGGCGCGGGGCAGCTGCAGGTACGCGACCCGGCCGGCGTGCTGGCAGTGGACAAGGTGGTGGATGCGCAGCAGCTGCGTGCGGCCGGCATGACGGTGGGCGAAGGGACCGCGATGGCCCGCACCGGCGCGAGCGCGGCGGTGGGCACCTACCGCCTGCAGGCGCCGCAGGCGCAGGGCCGCTATGTGGTGCAGGTGCTGGAACCGGACAGCCCGATCGCGCTCCAGCTGCAGGCCGACCGCCAGCAGGTGCTGGCCGGCGGCCGCGTCGCGCTCACCGCGCGGCTGCAGAACGACGGCGGCCGTGCGGCGCTGGCCGCAGGGCGCCCTGTGGCACGCGCGCTGCCTGCCGCCGGCGAAGCGCTGCTGGTGGCGCCGGACGGGCGCAGCTGGCCGGTGCCGCTGGTGGCGGGCAAGGACGGCCTGCGCGCGCAGGTCAGCATTCCCGAGGACGTCGGCCAGGCGCAGGGGCTGTGGGAACTGCAGGCCTTCGTGACCGCGCAGGGCGTGCAGCGCGATGGCAAGGTGGCCTTCGCGGTGGCCCGCCCGACCGCGCGCTTCAGCGGCCAGGTCGAGGTCGATGCGGCGCAGCGCCAGGTGCGGCTGCCAGTGCAGATCGGCGCACCGGGCCGTTACGAGGCACGCGGCACGCTGTATGCCACCGGCCCGGGCGGCGCCCTGCGCCCGGTGGCGCAGGCGCACAGCGCGGCGTGGTTCGATGCGGCCGGTGCAGGCGAACTGCTGCTGGCGTTCGACACGGTGGCCTTACCGGGTGGCTACAGCGCCCCGTTCGAACTGCGTGACCTGCAGTTGCAGGACCAGGGCCGGATGGCCCCGATCGAAAGCCGCGCCGTCGCGGTGCGGTTCTAGACGTAACCGGGGGGGCGGCAACGCTGGCCCCCCGGCCGTCGAGCCACGCCCTGCGTGGCTTCGTGGTCCCGTACGCAGGCAGCTACGCAGGGCGTGGCGCTGCGCCGGACGTCAGCCTGCAAAGGCGGTCAGGCGTCCGTCATGCTCGATGACCTGGATCGGCCCGCCGAAGACGTCTGACAGTGGCCCATCCCGCAGCAGCTCCGCGCGCGTGCCATCGGCCGCGATCCGGCCACCGCGCAGCAACACCACGCGTTCGATCTCCGGAATCACCTCTTCGATGTGGTGGGTTACCAACACCAGGGTGATGCCCTGCGCGGCCAGCGTGCGCATGGTGGCGATCAGATGCTGGCGCGCCACCAGGTCCAACCCGGTGGACGGCTCATCCAGCAGCAGCGCCTGCGGCCGGTTGACCAGCGCCCGGGCGATGAGCACGCGCCGGGTTTCACCGGCGGAAAGTTCGGCATAGCCCCGCTGCAGCAGCGGCAGCGCACCGGTCAGCGCCAGCGTTTCACGCACGCGCGCCCGCATGTCGTCGGTGACTTCGCGGAAGGCCGGCACCACGAAGCTGGCAAAGAAGCCCGACAGCACCGCCTCCTCCACGGTCAGCCCCGGCATGTCGGCCAGGTTGCTGCTCAGGTCGCCGGTGACGATGCCCAGCTGCGAGCGCAGCCGATCCACCTGCCAGCGGTTCTGCCCGAGCACGCGTACGGCCACGGTACCGTCGGCATGTGCCAGCGGGTACAGCTCGCGGGTGATGAGCTTGATGAAAGACGACTTGCCGCAGCCGTTGGGGCCCAGCAGGGCGGTGTGCTGGCCCTGGGCGATGCGCAGGCTCAAATCGTGCAGCACGCGGACCTGGCCGCGGATGACGCAGGCGCGGTCGAGTTCGATCAGGGGGGCGGCGCCGGCAGCGGCCGGCGGAGGGGTTGCAACGGTCATGAATGCGGGGGCAATGCTCACGAAGGGGGAAAACAACTGAATGACTGCGCAAAAATGGCATCAGACGGATGAAGTTTGCAACGTCTGGCCCCATGATGGACCTACCTGTACACCCGTTTCCCTGCTGGCCGTTGCGGCCCGGAGTCCTGCGATGCTCGATACCCTCCTCAACTTCCTGACCGGCGGTGTCGTCGGCCTCGGCTGGTGGGGCATGGGCCTGGTGCTGCTGGTGTTCACCCAGCTCACCATCTTTGCCGTCACGCTGTACCTGCATCGCAGCCAGGCCCACCGCGGCGTGGACTTCCACCCGGTCATCGCGCACTTCTTCCGGTTCTGGACCTGGCTCACCACGTCCATGATCACCAAGGAGTGGGTGGCCATCCACCGCAAGCACCATGCCAAGGTGGAGACCGACGAAGACCCGCACAGCCCGGTCACCAAGGGCATCGGTACGGTGTTCTGGCGCGGCGTGGAGCTGTACCGCGAAGCCCGCGGCATGCGCGCGGACATCGAGCAGTACGGCCGTGGCGCCCCGGAAGACTGGATCGAGCGCCACCTGTACACCCCGCACGCCAACCTGGGCCCGGTCGCCCTGTTCGCGTTGAACCTGGTGCTGTTCGGGCTGCCCGGCGTGGCCCTGTGGGCGATCCAGATGGCGTGGATCCCGTTCTGGGCCGCCGGTGTGGTCAACGGCCTGGGCCACTGGTGGGGCTACCGCAACTTCGAATCGGCCGACACCTCCACCAACCTCACCCCGTGGGCGTTCTGGATCGGCGGTGAAGAACTGCACAACAACCATCACGCCTTCCCAAGTTCGGCACGCTTCTCGATGCGCCGCTGGGAATTCGATATCGGCTGGGCGGCCATCCGTGGCCTGCAGGCCGTGGGCCTGGCCAAGGTGCTGCGCGTGGCGCCGAGCATGGACGTACGCCCGAACATTGCCGTGCCCGATGCTGAAACGCTCAAGGCGCTGCTGTCGCACCGCTTCCAGGCCATGACCGACTACCAGCGCAATGTGTTCGTACCGGCCCTGCGCGAGGAAGCGGCGATGGCCGGTGCCAAGCTGCGCCAGCTGCTGCCGCGCCGCATGCGCCGTGGGCTGGTCAACGATGGCCGCTGGCTGAAGCCGGACTGCCGCGCCGAACTCAGCACCTGGGTCGAGCAGCGTCCGCGCATCCGCGTATTGGTCGAACACCGCGCGCGCCTGGCGGCCCTGCTCGAAGCCCGCGGCAACGACGCCGCCGAGCGCCTGAAGCTGCTGCAGGCCTGGTGCCACGAAGCCGAGGCCAGCGGCATCGCCGCGCTGCAGAATTACGCCGCGCGCCTGAAGGGCTATGCGCTGACGGCGCACTGACCGGTGCGCCTGTTCCCGCGTCCCCGAAAACGCCGCCCTGCGCGGCGTTTTTCCTGCGCCGCGCTGGTGCTGTTCGCGCTGGGCGCGCAGGCGCAGGTGGCCGACACCGGCACCTACCTGCAGCGCATGGACGGCGACGGCGACGGCAAGGTCAGCGTCGACGAGTACGTGGCGTGGATGATGTACGCGTTCGACCGCATGGACCGCAATGGCGATGGCGTGCTCACTGCGGAGGAACTGCCCGGCGGCAAGGGCAGGCCGATCACCCGCGACCAGCAGCGTCAGACCCTCATCGAACGCTTCCACAAGCAGGACGCCAACGGCGACGGCTTCCTGAGCGCGAAGGAATTATCTGCCCCGCCACGGTGAGCCCTGAAGATTTGCCGGCCCCGGCCGATAGCGCTCCAGACCGCCTCGATGGGCGGTGCGTGTTTACAAATCCTTAACAATCATTAAGATGGGCGTTGTCAGGCTGCCGCGACGAGCACAACGGGGTTCGCCGGCCTGGCACGCGGGAACGTAGTGAAACAGGGGGCAGCAACGGAGTCGCCTCACGTCCTGGACGTGGAGGCTGCGACTGCCGGCATAACAGGAGTCCGGTTCCGGACCGGTTGAGCAGCGGAAGTTCCAGGCGCGTCACCTTGGCTGGCGTTCCTGCACCGCTCTCGCGACCGCGACCGTTCCCGGACGCACAAGGACGGTGTGATCGGTATGGATGCAGTGGCAGTGTCATGGCGCCCGATGGGGGCACTTCTGTTGGCCGCAGTTGCAGGGGTTGCCTGCCCGGCCAACGCGTGGGCGCAGCAAGGCCAGCCTACCCTTGCCGACCAGCAGGAGCTGCGCGATCGCGCCGAGCGTGAAGCGCGCGAGCGTGCCGAACGGCAGGCCATTCCTGAAGTCACGGCGCCTGCGGCGCCAGCCGCCGGCGACCACCGCGCGACCGACCTGCCCGACGACTCGCCCTGCTTCCGCATCGATGCCATCGTGCTGGACGGTGAGCACCGTGATCGGTTCGGCTTCGCCCAGCGCTACCTGGACGCCTACCGCGGACGCTGCATCGGCCAGCAGGGCATCGCGCTGATCGTGCGGCGCACCTCCGACCTGGTGCTGGCCAAGGGCTACGTGACCACCCGCATCGGCCTGCCCGAACAGAACCTGGGCGCGGGCACCCTGCGCCTTCAACTGGTGGCGGGCACGATCCGCCAGATCCGGTTCGCCGAACAGGGCCCGGGCGATGCGATGTGGAAGAGTGCATTCCCGGCGCGCCCGGGCGACGTGCTGAACCTGCGCGCCCTGGAGCAGGGCCTGGAACAGCTCAAGCGCGTGCCGTCGCAGGACGTGGAAATGGAGCTGGTGCCGGGCGCACAGCCGGGTGAATCGGATGTGGTGATCACCCTCAAGGCGGCCCGGCGCTGGCGCGGTGCACTGTCGCTGGACGATGCCGGCAGCACGGGCACGGGCAAGCAGCAGGCCGGCGCCACGGTGTGGGCCGACAACCTGCTGGGCATCAACGACCTGCTCAGCGTGGGCGTCAACAGCGACGGCAGCGCCGAGCGCGGCAAGGGCACGCATGGCTACAACGCGTCGTGGAGCGCGCCGCTGGGCAACTGGCGGTTCTCCACCAGCACTTACGGATCGCGCTACGCGCAGATCATCCGGGGCAACAACGAAGACTTCAGCAGCACCGGCCGTTCGCGCAGCGTCGACCTGGCCATCGAGCGCCTGATCGCGCGCGGGCAGAGCTACCGGACCGGGATGGAGCTGCGCGTGGCCCAGCGCCACTCGCGCAGCTTCGTGGAGGAGGTGGAACTGCAGGGGCAGCGCAGGCGCACTACCTCGGCCGAACTGGCCCTGCTGCACCGCCAGTATCTCGGCAGCCTGCAGGCCGACCTGCGCCTGGCGCATCGCCGCGGCCTGCCCTGGCTTGGCGGCGACGATGACGCACCCGGCCGCGATCCCGAAGCACCCACCTTCCGCTATGGCATCACCGTGCTCGACATCGGCGTCGGCGCACCGCTGCTGCAGGGCCCCCGGCCCATCTACTGGAACAGCGCACTGCGCTACCAGTGGACCTCCGACCCGCTCTACGGCTCGGAATTCATCAGCATCGGCGGCCGTTACACCATCAACGGCTTCGACGGCGAACTGATGATGGGGGGCGCGACCGGCGGCTACTGGCGCAACAGCCTCGCCTTCAGTCTGCACCGGCGCTTCTCGCCGTATGCCGGCGTGGACGTTGGGCATATCGCCACCAACGCCGCGCAGGGCATTGCCGGCGGAAACATGAGCGGCGTGCACGTGGGTGCACGCGGCCAGGCCGTGGGCCTGGACTGGGACGCCTTCGTCGGCTTCCCGCTTGATGCACCCCGTGCCATCCGTGAACAGAGTCCGTCGCGCGTCGTCGGATTCCGCCTGGCCACGCAGTTCTAGTTCGGCGTAACGCAGCAGTACCCCGCGCATGCCGCGCAGGTGACACCGCAGTACCCCGCATCCGACATGGAAGATCCGTCATGAAGACCCGCCACGCTGTTCAGCACCGCCCCTCCGTCACCTCGCCCATCAACACCCGGTGGCGAATGGGTATGCTCACGGCCCTGGTCACGGCGGTGTTCGGCGGGCCCTTCAGTTCGTTCGCGCAGGTACAGCCGCAGGCCGGTAGCCAGACCCGGCAGGAGGCCTCGGCCAACGGCGTCCCGGTGGTGCAGATCGCTGCCCCCAACGCGGCCGGTGTGTCCCACAACCAGTACGACCAGTACAACGTCGGCCGCCAGGGGCAGGTGCTCAACAACAGTGCGTCCACCACCCAGACCCAGCTGGCCGGCTACATCCAGGGCAACACCAACCTGCAGCCGGGTCAGTCCGCGCGCCTGATCCTCAACGAAGTCACCTCCAGCAACCGCTCGCTGCTGCAGGGCCACGTGGAAGTGGCCGGCGCGGCGGCCCAGGTGATCATCGCCAACCCCAACGGCATCACCTGCGACGGCTGCGGCTTCATCAACACCACGCGTGGCGTGCTGACCACCGGCACGCCCCTGTTCGGCGGCGACGGCAGCCTGTCGGCCTTCCAGGTCGGCCGCGGCAGCATCCGCATTGAAGGTGCCGGCCTGGACGCGGACAACCTGCAGCGCATCGATCTGCTCGCGCGCGCGGTGGAGATCAACGCCGGGCTGTGGGCCAAGGACGCCAACGTAGTGGTGGGGGCCAACCACATCGATTACGACAGCCTGGCGGCCCGTGCCATCCAGGGCCAGGGCGCTACCCAGGGCTTCGGCCTGGACGTGGCCGCGCTGGGCGGCATGTACGCAGGGAAGATCCGCCTGATCGGCACCGAGGCAGGCGTCGGCGTGCGCAGTGCGGGCGCGCTGGTCGCCACCGGCGGCGACTTCGTGCTCACCAACGCAGGCGATGTGCAGCTCACCGGTCGCACCGCGGCCGCCGGCAGCATCACCGTGGAGAGTGGCGGCACGCTGGCCAGCACCGGTGCGGTACAGGCCGGCACCGACGTGCGCCTGGGCGGACGTGACGTCCAGCTGGGCGGCACCAGCTACGCGGCAGGCACCCTGGATGCACGTGCGACCGGAAGACTGGAGGCCTCGGGCAACCTGCTGGCCGGCAGGGTACAGCTGGGTGCCGACGGCAACCTGCGGCTGGACGGCCAGGTCGAGAGCCGAAGCGACATCGACCTGCGTGCCGGGCAGCAGCTGGACAATGCCGCCCAGGTGATCGCCGCCAACCAGTTGCAGGCACGCGCGGCAAGCATCGCCCAGCAGCAGGGGGCACGCCTGGCAGCGCAGGGCGCCCTGCAGGTGCAGGCGGGCGGCCACATCGACAACGCTGGCGTGGTGATCGGCGGTACCGGCACCCGGATCGAAGCGGGCAGCCTCGCCAACCGTGGCCAGGTCTACGGCCAACGCGACACCACGCTGGCGGTCGCCGGCCGGATCGACAACAGCGGGCTGATCGGCGCTGCGCAGACCCTGGCCGTGAACGCCGGCGCGCTGCAGCAGGCCGCTTCGGCCGAACTGTCCGCCGGCACCGACGTCACCCTGGAGGTCACCGGCGAGCTGGCCAATGGCGGCCAGCTGATCGCCGAGCGTGCCCTGGACGTCAACGCCGACCGCCTGACCAACACCGGCACCACCGCGGCCAGCGACACCCGCCTCACGCTGGGCGCTCTGGACAACCGTGGCGCGGTACTGGCCTCGGGCACCCTGGATATCGACGCATCGCGCCGCATCGACAACGCCGCGGGCGCGCGCCTGCGTGCCGGGCAGGCCATCACCCTGCACTCGGCGCAGCTGGACAACGCCGGCGAGGTCATCAGCGATGGCGACCTGCGCATCAATGCCGAAAGCATCGTCAACCGCCAGCGACTGGAAGCCGCCCAGCAGCTGCAGCTCGCGACCGGCACCTTCACCCAGACCCGCGACGGCCTGGCGCTCGGCCGCCAGCTCACGGCCACCGCCACCGGCCTGCTCGACAACGCCGGCCGCCTGCACGCCACCGAGCGCATGACGCTCAACGCCGGCAACCTGGACAACAGCGGGACCGTCTACAGCACCCATGCGTTGCGCCTGGACAGCACCGGCACGCTGCGCAATGCCGGTGTCATCGCCAGTGACGCGGCCGTTGTCCTGCGCGCGCAGGCCCTGCAGAACCTCGCCAACGGCGACATCTCCAGTGCGGACCTGCTCGATATCGAGGTCCTGCAGGCAGCCAGCAATGCCGGCAACCTGTACGCACGGCGCGCGCTGGAACTGCGTGCGGCGCGCATCGACAACGCCGGTGCCGTCTACAGCGCCGGCAGCGCCCGCCTGGTGGCCGGCGACGCGGTGACCAACCAGGGCAGCCTGGTGGCGGTGGAGGCGCTGGGCATCCAGGCCGCCACGCTCGACAGCCGTGGCGACCTCGGCAGCGAGCAGTCGAGCGTCGACCTGCGCACTGCCGGCGATATGACCCTGACCGGCAAGACCATCGCCGCTGCGCAGTTGAACGCCCAGGCCGGCGGCACGCTGCGCCAGGGCGGCAAGGCCTACGCCGCCAATGGCGTGACCCTGCATGCCGACCGCGACCTGGTGCTGGCCGGCAACCTGGACAGCAGCACGGACATCGCCCTGCACGCCGGCCAGGCGCTGACCAGCGACGGCGACCTGTACGCCAGCGGTGCGATCACCGCCGGCGCAGGCACCGTGCTGCGCAACACCGGCAGCATGCAGGCCGCCGCAGTGACGCTGCAGGGCGCCGCCGTGGAGAACCGCGGCCGCCTGCTGGCCAGCGGGAACGTGGTGGTCACCGGCGGCACCATCGACAACAGCGGCCAGATCGTGGGCGGCCTGGCCGCCAATGGCACCCTGGGCAGCACCGGCCAGGTCACCCTGACCGCGACCACGCTGCTGCTGCAATCGGGCAAGGTGCACGCCGGCCAGCGCGTGGCGCTGCAGGGCAGTGGCCTGGACCTGCGCAACGGCCTGGTCTGGTCCGGCGGCGACCTGGTGGCGCGCGCCATCGGCGGCGCGCTCGACAACAGCGACGGCACGCTGGTTGCCACCGGCATGCTGCAGCTGGAAACCAGTGGCGAACTGACCAACCAGCGCGGCTCGCTGCAGGCCGCCCGCCTCGGCCTGCTGGCGGCGGCGCTGGACAACCGCGCCGGCGAGCTGATCCAGACCGGCAACGATGCGCTGTCGCTTGTACTCAGCGGAGCGCTGCGCAATGACGGCGGCCGCATTGCGTCCAACGCCGCCGACCTTTCCCTGGAAGCGGCCACCCTCTCCAACAGCGGCGGCCGCATCGAGCACGCCGGTACCGGCACGGCGACCGTGCGTGCCGGCCAGCTGAGCAACGCCAACGCCGGCCTGATCGTGGGCAATGGGGCCCTGCTGCTCGATGTTTCCAATAATCTGACCAACACCGGTGGCAGCCAGATCAGCGCCGGCCGCAGCGCGGACATCCGTGCGCGCCAGATCGACAACAGCGGCGGCCGCATCGATGCCGTAGGCAACCTGCAGCTGCGCGCCACCGACGTCCTGCATAACGTGGCCGGTACCGTGGCCCAGCGCCAGGCAGGCACCCTGCAGATCCAGGCCGCCAGCGTGGACAACCGCAGCGGCCTGGTCGGCGCCGAGGGCAATGCCAGCCTCACCACCGCCGACCTGGGGAACCAGGACGGCACTCTCTACGCCAGGCAGAACCTTACCCTGGACGTCAACGGCGACCTGCGCAACGGCGGTGGCCTGCTCTACTCGGGCGGGCAGCTGCAGCTGGACGCCGACGGCCTGCTCGACAACCAGGGCGGCAGCATCGAGGCCTATGCCGCAGCGGGCGTCACGGCAGCCACCGTGGACAACCGCAACGGCCGCCTGGTGGTCGATGGCAGCAACGCCCTGACCGTCACCACCGGCGGTGCGCTGGACAACAGTGACGGCGTGCTGGGGAGCACGCAGGGCAACCTGACCCTCACCGCTGCCAGCGTCGCCAACCAGCGCGGCAAGCTGGTCGCCGGCCAGAACGCCACCCTGCAGACCACCCAGCTGGACAACCGCAGCGGTCGCCTGCATGCCGGTGCAGACCTGACCCTGGACAACGCCTCGGCTACGGTGCTGAACGGCGGCGGCGAGATCTCCGCCGGCAATCTCTTCACCCTGCGCGCGGCGAACCTGGACAATACCGGCGGCCGCCTGATCACCCGCAGCAGCACCCTCTACGTGGGCGCCCTGGACAACGGCAATGGCGAGATCAGCGCGTACCAGCAGTTGTGGGCGCAGCTGCAGGCCCTGCAGGGCAGCAACGGCCGCCTCTTCGGCGGTGCCGACCTGGAACTTCATCTGGCCGGCGACTACCTGCACCAGAACGCACAGCAGCTGCAGAGCAACGGGCGCCTGGCGCTGAACGTCGCTGGCACGCTGACCAACCAGGGGCGCATCGAGACCAGCGGCACCCTGGAGCTCAATGCCGCGCAGATCGACAACACCGCGACTGGCACCATCAGCGCCGGCAACAGCGCCGGTACCGCCGGCGCGACGTTGACCGCCAGCCAGGGCATCAACAATCTCGGCCGCATCGACGGTGACCGTGTGCAGACCAGCAGCGGCTGGTTCACCAACACCGGTACGGTGATGGGCGATGAGGTGACGCTCACGGCCGGTACGGTCACCAACGGCCGCGATCTTGGCACCACCATCCCCGTGCGGGATTACAACGAAGGGCTGCTGGCCACCACCGGCACCCTGGCCATCAACGCGGACGTCTTCAACAACCTCGACGGCGAGCTGTACAGCATCGGCGATATCCGCATTGGCGGGCGCCAGGGTGGCAACGCACAGCAGATCATCAACCGCTCCGGCCGCATCCAGGCCGAGCGCGACCTGGTGCTGCTGGCACTGGGCGTGCGTAACGAGCGTCGCGTGCTGCAGTACGAACAGAAGACCTACACCGCCGAGGACCAGATCGGCGATCCGGACGCCGGTCGCTTCGACGGCGGGAATACCCCTGCCGATATCTGGGATCGCTACTGCGGCAGCACGCAATCCCCCTGCTTCATCCGTATCGACCACGGCGTCACCCACACCGACACCGTGCTGGAAGGCACCCGCATCACTGCGGCCAGCGCGGCCAGCCAGTTCCTGTCCGGCCGCGACATGCTGATCAGCGGCGGCAGCGTGGACAACATCCATTCGGCCATCGCCGCCGGTACCAACCTGACCGTCAATGGCCGGGGCTCCGCCAACAGTGACAACCCGGCCGACTGGGCGGGCGTGATCAACAACGTCGCTTTGACCGCGACCAAGATCATCCAGCGCGTCTCCGAGTACGAAATCGAGTACCAGACCTGCCGGTGGGACCTGGACTGCCAGGAAGAGCCGCGCTGGGCGTCAGGCAGCTTGGGTACCACCACGGTCACCAAGGAAGTGGCGGTGCCGGGAGGCAATGCCACCATCACCGCCGGACGCAACGTGCTCATCGAAGCCCGCGAGGTCAACAACACCGTGGTCAACGCCGGCAGCGGAGGTACCGCAGCCGACGTAGGCGGCTGGAACGGCGTGGGCGCCTATGTGCCCGGTCTGGGCAGCGGCAGCCAGGCCGGCCCCGCTACCGGCAGCGTCGGCGCGCCGGACCCGGTAACCGGCGTGGCCAGCGGCCCGGCAACGGGCAGCGTAGGCGGCAACAGCCAGCTCCCGCACGTGGACGCGCCAGCACCGGGCACCAGCGGCGTAGTCAAGCCGCCGCAGGTGGTGGGCACCGCAGAGAACCCGCTGCCGAACCTGCTGCCCCCGGCCAGCGGCATGTACACCGTCGATCCGGGCAACCAGCGCTGGCTGGTCGAGAGCGACCCCCGTTTCGCCAACCACGACCAATGGCTGGGCTCGAACTACATGTTCGACAAGCTCAACCTGAACCCGGAGCAGCGCCTGAAGCGCCTGGGCGATGACTTCTACGAACAGCGCCTCGTGCTGGAGCAGATCACCGGCCTGACCGGGCGCAAGTACCTCGACGCCGACCTGGACAACGGCATCGACCAGTACCGCGCCATGATGGACGGCGGCGTGACCGAGGCCGGCCGCCTGCAGCTGACCGTGGGCATCGCGCTGTCGGCCGAACAGATGGCCGCCCTGGACGAAGATATCGTCTGGATGGTGGCCCAGAACATTGGCGGCCAGCAGGTGCTGGTGCCGGTGGTGTACCTGAGCCAGGCCACGGCCGACCGCCTGCAGCTGGGTGGCGCGGCCATTGCCGGCGAGAGCGTGGAGATCCGCGCCGGCAACGTGAACAACCAAGGCATGATCACCGCCGACAGCCGTCTGTCGATCGACGCCGGCAGCCTGCTCAACGATCGCGGCGCGATGACCTCCGGCGGCAGCCTGCGCGTGTCCGCCGTCGAAGACATCATCAACAAGGACGGCCTCATCCAGGGCGGCAGCATCAGCCTGGTGGCCGGCCGCGATCTGCAGAGCGTGGCCAGCCTCGGCGTGGCGCGGATCGAGTCCACCGGTGGCCTGGAACTGGTTGCCGGCCGCGACCTGTCGCTGGTGGGCGCGCAGACCAGCGCCAAGGGCAATGCCGCGCTGCAGGCCGGGCGCGACCTCAACCTGACCACCCAGCAGAGCGGCGCCAACGGCGAACTGTTCAACCGCACCACCCTGGACGTGGGCGGCAGCCTGGGCCTGCAGGCCGGCAACGACCTCACGCTGACCGCCGTGCAGGTCAAGGCCGGCAACGGTCTCAGCGCAGTGGCCGGCAACGACATCAACCTCAACGTGCTCAGCACCGAGCAGACCAGCCGCTACAGGAATACCGAGAGCACCCGCCAGACCCTCCAGGCCAGCGGCCTGGAAGCCGGCGGCAGCATGGCGCTGCAGGCGGGGCAGGACGTCAACCTCAACGCCGCCAACCTCACGGCGGGCAACGCGTTGGCCGTGGTGGCCGGTCGCGACCTCAACGTGGGCGAAGTCACCACCACCGACACCAGCAGCACCGACATCCGTCGCAAGCGCTACTCCCAGCAGACCGAGACCCTGGACCAGACCGTCCATGGCAGCACCCTCAAGGCCGGTGGCGATATTGCGCTGGTCGCCGGCCAGGACGCCACGCTTACCTCGGCAGGCGTGTACAGCGACGGCGGTACGGTTGCCGTCTCTGCCGGCCGTGACGTGGTGCTGGCCACCGCCGATGAAGAACATAGCTTCGAGCAGGACACCTGGAGCAAGAAGAAGAAAACCTTCTCCAGCACCACCACCACCACCCGCGAGACCTCGTCGGACACCTACGCGGTGGGCACCACGCTCAGTGGCGACGGCGTGCAGATCGCAGCAGGCCGCGACATCAGCGCCACCGGCGTGCAGATCGGCGCCACCGGCGACGTGCTGCTGGCTGCGGATCGCAACATCACCGTGGAGGCGGCCACCGAGCAGCACAGCGAATCCTTCGAACAGAGCAGAAAGAAGTCGGGCCTCTTCGGTGGCGGCGGTGCCAGCGGATTCGGCGGCATCGGCATCACCGCCGGCAGCCAGAAGGGCAGCACGGCGACCTCGCTGGAGCAGACCACCCGCTCCGGCAGCATGATCGGCAGCCTGGAAGGCAACGTCAGCATGATCGCCGGCGGCGACGTCACCCTGAGTGGCAGCGACGTCCTGGCCGGCCGTGCGGCCGACGACGTGCTGGGCCTGGGCGGCAACATCGCCATCCAGGGCAAGAACGTCACCATCAATCCGGCCGAGGAAACCGAGCGCTACCGTGCCAGCCAGAGCAGCCGCAGCAGTGGCGTGTCCGCCACGCTCACCGGTACCCCGATCGACACGATCCGCAACCTGCAGCAGGTCAGCAACGGCTCGGGAAGCAGCGCGGAGAAGGCCGGCGGCTACATCAAGGAACTGGGCGCGGCCTCGCTGACCCTACCCGGCATAAATGTCGGCTACGGCAGCAGCAAGAGCCAGGGCAGCGTGGCGGTGGACACCACCACCCAGCGCGGCAGCAGCCTCAACGCCGCTGGCAATATCAGCATCCGCGCCACCGAAGGCGACATCACCGTGGCGGGCAGCTCCATCGCCGCCGGCGGCACCGCCACGCTCGATGCCCAGCGCCACGTGATGCTGCTCACCAGCGTCGATACCCAGTCCAACGACCAGAACGGCTCATCCAGCACCAAGCAGTACGGCGCCAGCTCCATCTCGCTGGGCGACATGTTCCGCCACATTCAGGGCGGCCCGAACAGCAGCGGCGTGCGCATGTCGCCGTACAACAGCGGCAACAGCGACGGCAGCAGCAACCAGCAGGTGATCGGCCAGACCGGCAGCACCATCAATGCCGACAGGATCAACCTGGTCAGCCGCGAAGGCGACATCACCCTGCAGGGTGCACAGGTGGCCGCCGAAAACGCGCTCAACGTGCTGGCCCAGAAGGGCGGCATCGAACTGCTCCCGGGCGAGATCACCCGCACCTGGCAGGAAACCCAGCGAAGCAAGCAGATCGGCGATCTGGGCGGCGACGGTTACACCGGCAGCACGGGTGTGCGCAACGAGCTGCACGACGTCAATGGTCGCCAGACCGACCAGAACAGCGTGCGCACCAGCCTGAGCAGCACCAACGGCGACATCAGCCTGGTTGCCAAGGAAGACCTGGTCGCCCGCGGCGCGGACATCGCGGCAGGCAACGACGTCACCTTGGTCGGTCGCAATGTCATCCTCGATGCAGCCACCGATACCCTGAGCCAGGCTGAGCGTCACCGCGTCAACCAGGCCGGCGGCACCATCGCGCTGTCCGGGTATGGCGTGCAGGCTGCGCAGGCGGCCGAGTCTGCACAGCGTGCCTCTGAAGCGGGCGACGACCGCCTGGCGGCGCTGTATGCGGCGCAGGCAGGCTACGCCGCCAAGGACGCCATGCAGGGCACCGGCGCGGCGGTGAAGGTCACCGTAAGCGTGGGCAGCAGCAGCGGGTCCAGCAGCAACACCCTGCAGCAGTCCATCGAGCAGGGCAGCACGGTGTCGGCCGGGCGCAACGTCACCGTCGTCGCCACCGGCGACGGCACCACCGGCGCCGATGGCTACGCCGCAAACGGCGACATCACCCTGCGTGGCGCGCAGATCACCGCCGGCAACAACGCCAGCTTCGACGCGGCGCGCGACATCAACTTCCTGTCCAGCCAGAGCAGCAACCAGCAGGACGGTACCAGCAAGAGCGGCAGTGGCAGCGTGGGCGTGGGCTTCGGCCTGGGCGGCTCGCAGAACGGCTTCACCATTGAACTGGCCGCCTCCGCCGCGAAGGGCCAGATGCAGGGCAACGGCACCACCCACCAGGCAACCCAGGTGGAGGCGGGCAACCAGCTGTCGCTGGCCAGCGGCCGCGACACCACCCTGCAGGGCGCCCAGGCCGTGGGCGACAGCGTGCTGGCCGACGTCGGCCGCGACCTCACGCTGACCAGCAGCCAGGACCGCCAGTACTACGACCAGAAGGACCAGAACGGCGGCTTCGGTGTCTCGCTGTGCATTCCGCCGCTGTGCTTCGGCGCCAGCAGCGGCAGCGTGAGCTACGGCCAGACCGACATCCACAACAACTACAACAGCACCACCCAGCAGACCGGTATCGCGGCGGGTGCGGGCGGCTACCAGATCAATGTGGGCAACCACACCCAGCTGGATGGGGCGGTCATCGCCAGCACCGCTGATCCGTCGAAGAACCTCCTTTCGACAGAGAGCCTGGGGGTTACCGACCTGAGCAACCACGCCAACTACAGCGGTGGCAGCTTTGGAGGGTCAGCCGGGTTCAGTGGTTCGATTGGTGATCAGAGCAATGGGGGTGCCAACGCGGGTGCTCCTACGGGAACACGCTGGAATGAGCCTGGCTTCAATCCCGGCTTGGGAGTTCCGCAAAGCGAATCTGCAAGCAGCACGACGCGGAGCGATATCTCTGCCGGTACGGTGGCGGTACGAAATGGTGATACGTCCGCACTGGATGGCCTGGAGCGCAAAGTCACCGACCTTCAGCAGGAAGGCCTGGACAACAAGTTTGATGCCGAGCAGGTCCAGCGCGATCTTGTCGCGGGACAGATCGCAGGGGAGGTCGCGTTCCGAGCGACGGGCGACATCACCAAAGCACTGACGGATACGTACCGTCAGGCAGAGATGAAGGCAGAGATTGCGCAATCTCAGCTGGACCTTCTGGGCGATAGTGCATCTCCGGAGCAGAGAGCACAGCTTCAGCAGGATATAGCCGACGCCAATGCCGTGATAGCGGCAAACCAGACTCAGTACGACCTATGGAAGGACGGCGGTGCTGGCAAAACGCTACTCCACGCCGTGGCAGGCGCGATTGTGGCCGGTTCGGGCGGCTCGGATGTGCTGTCCGGTGCGCTTGGGGCAGGCGCTGCCGAGCTTGGCCGTCCCTTGTCTGCTGCAGAAGGCAGCATGATTCAGCAACTTGTCAGTGCTGCATTGGGTGCTGTCGGTGGAGACGTCGGCGTGGCAACCGGACTGGCCGGTGAGCAGTACAACCGTCAGCTGCATCCGGATGAGATCAGGTACATCAACGCTCACGCTTTGGCGTTCGCGCAAAGTGAATTCGGCTGTGCCGAGCAATGCACGCCCGAGCAGGTCAGCGCGGCTCGCCAGCGCCTGATGATCCAGGCGGTTCGCCAGGTCGACGAGGCTTGGAACAAGATGCTGGGCCACAAAGGGCTCACCGCCCAAGATGGCCCCGCGCAGACGTTCCTGTACGAAGCGACCAGCAAAACAACCGGAGAGTTCACCTACTTCAGTGCCGACTATGCGCAGTACACAGACAGCACGCTGTTTGCCGACAAGCTGCGTGGAACCCAGGAGCTCTCGCAGCTCTATGGTGTGATCATATCCAGCGGCAAGACCGAGGACGAACGTCGATATCTGCTCCAAGCGTTGAACCGAGTGGACGCTGGCTGGCGCGACGACTTCGTCAGCGATGTCGTCAGCCGAGATGCGTGGACAATCCTGACGACATTCACAGGCGACGTTGGCTTCGCTTTGGAAGTGTCGCGAAAGGTCGCGACTGGCGACGTTGAGGGAGCTGTCAAGGATGTGGCCACGGCGTTCGCCATGGCAAAGCTGGCGGGGCAGCTCGGCAAGCTCATCCCTGTGAAGGAATCCACGACCGCGCCAAGCAGGCCGGTTGCCGAAGCCATCCCGGAGACACCTGCGCCAGGAAGCACGCTTGGAGAGCGCACGGCAACGCGCGCGGACGACATTGCAGCGGACGTAGGCAGGTCCGATGCCATCCGCACCGACTTCGCCGCGCCCGATCTGCCGCCTGGCTACCGTAGCGGTCAAAGCGCAGGTGCTGCCTTCAACGAGACGGGTGGCCTGCCGGATGGCTACCGTCGTGTAATCGACCCGCAAGGCGAAGTGGTTGTGCAGGGACCTACTGGCAAAATCTACGAGACGGAGGCGCGGGCTTGGGCGTCTGTCAACGTTCGTATGAATCAGGCAGCCGGTGCGGAGTTCGAGCGACAAGTTATCGAGGCTCTTTCGCACAACGGCGTGGGCAAGAACACGACCGTCGTCGAAGTGACGCTCCCTAACGGCCAGAAGGTGACGACAATACCTGACGCTTGGGGAAGAGAGGCTGGCGGCTTGCTGGAGATAAAGAACGTAAAGCAGTTGCGAATGACGGACCAACTCCGGGCGCAGATTCGGCTGGCTAACGAAACTGGCCAGCCAATCAATCTTGTCGTTAGCCCCCGCACGCAGTCTGTTTCGCAGAACGTCCTCGATCAGATCAGAGATGCGGGTGGCGAGATCTATCGCTATGATCCCAAGAGTGGGCTTTTGACGGAATTCTGATGAAGACATACGTAAAGATTGCACTTCGCACTCGGGTCGAGACAAAGCCGCTAGAGGTCGGACGAGCGTTGCTGGACGTTCTTTCGCTCGGCGACGGACAGTTGTATCCGGAGCAGGTGTCTCACAATCCGGATAGATTCAAGGACGCATTCTCTGGCCCCGATACCTTGGATGTGTGGTGGAATGAGGTTGCGCAAATTCGCGTGGAAGGCGCCATCTCTGACTTCAGTCTCGACTTTGCGTGGAGGAGAAAGGCGGCGGTGAAGTCGAACGGTTATGTTTGCCATACCATGCGAAACAACCGCGGAGCCGTGCTGCCAGGCACAGTCAACATCACGTGCCAGTGGAGTTCGAAGGTGGAATGGTTTGAGGTCTTTCGGGCCCTAATCGACGTCTTCCCCCCCCGCTTGGCGATGCTTCACCTTTTCACTGCTCCCGAGATAGGACGGCCGAGTCCCTGGTCGTCTTTCGAAGCGGGGTCGTTTGGTGCGGCGTTGAATCCAGACATCGCCAACATCGCTTGGGCGATGTACTACGGAGATGAATTCTCCGATGAGGGTGATCGACAGGGGATGCGCCAACGTGGCTTTTCTGTAGACGAGCGCTTAAATGGATATCTCGTCACCGTGACCGAGAAGTTGGAGGACGTGAAGAATAACTTCAATGCCTTCTCACTCCGCCGCGCAGAGCTCAAGAGCCTGTATCGCCCCGGAAGGTTCCGAATTGGGGAAGAGCCTGCACCCAAACCTGACGTCACCTGATCTGAGCTTGCCAAGCTGCACTGAACTCGCTTCACGGTGCACGAACCACTGCTTAAAGCGCTGCAGCAGCAAGCACAATGCCGGCGGCTCTATCCAGTGGCCGGGCGTTTCCTCCGCGCTATTGTTCAAGGCGTGGGGTGTATCTATGACGGAAGTAGAGCGTTTCAGGACATTGACTGACGAACTAACGTGGCCCAACCCCCTACAGGACAGCCGGGCGGCCACACGGGTAAGTGACGGCGCCACCACCTTCCACAAGGAATTGAAGGCCATGATCAATCAGGGTGCCCGGTTGGAAGAGCTCAATGCAGGCAAAATTAAGCTGCGGGACAAGTGGAGCATTGAGCCAATCCATTCAGCTTGGAGCGAGCAATGGCGGGGTCCAACTTTCCAATGCATGGATATCGGATGTAACTGGAAGACTGCCGCCGGGTCCTGCCCGCAGTGCGGTAACCAACGCCTTGGCGGACGGTACCCTTAAAATTGCCGTCGCTGGCGTCAACAAACAGACCGGTGAGCTCGTAATGGTAAATGTCCAACGATGGTAATTTGAATGCACACAGACTCCTACATCCAGGGCGTTACAGCGGCGGTTGAGCACCTCAAGACTTTCCTGGATCCCAAGTGGGGACTCAAGCCGGAGGCCTACATCGCGCACATCGAGGGGTCATCAGGCGACCCTTACATGTGCAAGTCGCTGCTAAGCGACTACTCGACGGTTAAAGGGCTTCTTGCTTGGTTTGAGCAAGGAGACATCGATCAGCTTAAGCGGTGGGCTTGTGCGTCAGGCAAGCTGACCCGCGCGATGTATCAGCAACGCCCCGACGGCGTATGTCTGACGTCGACGTATCTGATGCCGCTGATCTCGAGCGACGTCGCATTGATCAAGTGGTTCTCCTTGTTCGAGCGCCCCTTCTCTCCTGGGGGAGCATCTGTCGCTGCTACGCGACTCGACAATCCGAGGATGGATGAGTTTCATCACCACAACACATGGCTCGCGTTGTCCGGTGCATGGGACGTCCTGATGCCGCGCTGTGTCAGTTTTCTATCAAACGTACCTACCAAGCAGGCAGCTTACCAAGCGGATAGTCGCTTCCACATCGCACTTGCGACGGGGGATGTTTCAAGCATGGAAGCAGCTTTAACAGAGCTGGTCGATCCGAAGTTGATGAGGCGAAGGAGCCGGGAAGAAAGCGGATACACGCAGAACCTGATCTGCACTGCCGCCGTCGTCTACGCAAAGATCGCATGGTGGCATGGCTTCCGCGTTGAAATGGACTCTCCATGGATTCCTGCAGAGTGGCTGCCAATCGCACCATTAGACGACTATGAGGATCCGTTCACCTTCATGGCACAGCTGGATGATTCAATCCCGCTGTAGCAGGCTGACACGGTATATACGTTCGGTGTCAGCCGCAGATGGATGGTTAGTCTGGACCACTCCGGATGGCCAGCTATTTCGTGCGATGCATTACCATGGCGACCTTGAGGGTTGGAGACTGGATATCGAGCAAGGTGCACGGGACCTTGGACTCCTCCTTGCTTGGTTCGACGAAGGAGTCTTTAGACTCTCCGATGGACGAACCTATTCTCTGGCCGAGTGCGTCGTTGCGTTTTGACCTGCGCTGGCCAATTTCCGACGAAATCAGCCACTTGCTTCCGGGGCAGGCCATCCAGGGCGTGTGAACTATGAACTGCAGTAATTATCGAAACGGCGTTGATGCCGGCATAGAGCGATTGAAGCTCTTTTTGGATCCTGCGCTGGGCCTCAATGCCGACGCGTGTATTTCTCACATTGAGGCGGGAACAGGGGATGCGTATGCATGCAGAGCGGAGTTGTATGATTTTTCAATGATAAAAGCATTGCTGGCTTGGTTCGAGCACCACGACCTGTCAGCACTGAAGCAATGGTCTTTTGTCGCGGGGAAGTTGAGGCGCGCCATGTATCAGATGCGGCCGCACGGCGTGTACTACACACCTGTGTACCTGATGCCCCTGCTCTCTGACGCACCCTCTCTCATCGAATGGTTCGGCAACTTTGAGTACCCGTTCTCGTCAGAGAGCGGGAGCCCCGCCTCTACGCGGCTCAATAATCCGAGGATGGACGAGTACTACCACTACAACACGTGGCTGGCACTCCGGGGAGACTGGAAGAAGCTTGCAGAACGTTCCCGCGCCTTCCTCAACGATGTCCCGGCAAAGCAGTCGGCGTACCAAGCCGATAGCAGGTTCCATCTTGCGCTCAGCGAAGGCGATGTAGCGGGCATGGAGTCCGCGTTGGCCGAGCTTCTTGAACCGAAGTTGATGCGACGCCGGCAACAGGAGGAGGGTGGTTACAGTCAGCACTTCATCTGCACGTTTGCGATCGTCTACGCAAAGATTGCCCGGCGGCATGGGTTCCAGGTTCAAGTCGACTCCCCTTGGGTTCCCCAGGAGTGGCTGGCCATAGTGCCGCTGCCGAGGTACGAAGTAGCCTTTGCGTTCATGGCGGAATCTGACGAGTCGATGCGGGTGCCGCATGGCTGATATCGGCGCATCCGGGCGGAGGCGGCTCGAGATGAAGATCAAGGTGATGCCCGAGTAGAATGCCTATCCCCTCCGGGGCGACGAGTTTGCGACCGGAGACATTGCTCCGGAGTCGTTGCCGCTTTCAAAGGAGCTCGTTCTAGACCTCAATCGCTGGGTAGAGTTCTTCGAGCAGAAGCTGGATTGGGAAGACCCCGCCGCCTACCATTGGACCGAAGCCGAAGAACTGGATTTCGAGGCGAAAGGCCGAGCTCTGACTTCAAGGGTTGCCAAGGAGTTGGGGGCCGCCTGTTGGGTCAGGTACTAGCACGATCCGACTGGCTATAGAGAACCATACTGAACAAGCAAACTTCTCCCTCCGCATACGATGAGTAGCAAGTAGCAAGGGGGCGGAAATCGGTAACCTCAGACTGCTCGTAGCGCAAATAAAATGATCGATGAGAACGATAATCAAGAGCTGGGTGATCTAGAAAGAATTCTGGGCGGTAGGTTAGAGCGTCTGGACGATAGGATCATTCCCGGGTTGTATCCGGTTGACGGTCAGGAAGCCATTTATTACCAAGACGATAAGCGCGTTTCTCCTGACACGCTGTTCAAGCGTCTCCTGCAAGAGGTTCCGAATAGAAGGGCGAAGCGAGGCGGACGCTCATCCCATTCATGCGCAATCCTCACTCCGGATAGCCAGCTGTTCCGTGCGATGTACTACCACGGTGACCTCGAGGGTTGGAGTCTGGATATCGAGGAAGGAGCGCAAGGGCTTGGACTTCTTCTTGCCTGGTTCGATCAAGGAGTGCTAAGGATTTCCGACGGACGAGCTTATTCGCTGGGTGAGTGTGTCGTTACCTTCGATTAGATCACCACACTCTACCGCTGCCGCCACCTGATCTGGCCTTGCCAAGCTTCACTGGCTCCAGATCACCAAGGCTAGATTTTCAAAGCACCACTAGAGTGATCAATCTCTTCGCAGTAGCGGGCATAGACAAGACATTCGGTGAATTGGTAATTTTCACGCTTGGTCGATGGAAATGAACGCTGAGAAATGGAATGAATATGGCAAGCTTCGAAGCTGGAATGGAGCGTCTAAAGCTATTTCTTGATCCCAGCATCGGCCTTGACGCCGATACGTACATCGCACACATCGAAGATGGCACTGGCGATCCCCATATCTGTAAGGCGCTGCTCCACGAATACGCAATGGTGAAAGCCTTGTTGGTCTGGTTCGAAGGCGGAGATATCAATGCGCTTAAGCAGTGGGCGTACGTATCGGCCAAGTTAAAGCGTACCACCTACCAGGATGACCCGAGGGGCGTGTACTTCACTCCGGTGCACCTGATGCCGCTGCTCTCGGACGAGCCATCTCTCATCGATTGGTTCAGTAAATTCGCCTATCCGTTTTCGTCAGGGAGCGGCACGCTCGCTGCGACACGCCTGAAGAATCCGAGGATGGATGAGTACTATCACTACAATACGTGGCTTGCACTTCGTGGAGACTGGGAGCCGCTTGCAGCCCGCTGCCGCGTATTCCTTAACGACCTCCCAGCGAAGCAGGCGGCGTACCAGGCGGACCATCGTTTTCATCTCTCGCTGGCCGACGGCGATGTGGATGGGATGCAGTCCGCCCTGGCCGAGATGGTGGAACCCAAGCTATTGAAACGCCGCCGACAGGAAGAGAGCGGATACAGCCAGGACCTCATCTGCACCTTTGCCATCGTCTACGCAAAAATTGCCTGGCGGCACGGATTCCCGGTGAAGGTCGAGTCCCCTTTGGTTCCAAAGGAGTGGCTGCCCATTTCGCCACTGTCGAGGTACGACGACACGTTTGCTTTCATGGCGAAGTCTGACGACTCGATGCCTGTGCCGCGTAGTTGATATCGGCGCTCTTCTGGCAGGAGGTGGTACGAGATGAAGATCAAGGTGATGCCCGAGTACAAGACCCATCCCCTCTGGGACGACGAGTTTGCAACTGGAGAAGTTGCTCCGGAGTCGTTGCCGCTTTCAAAGGAGGATGAGGCCCACACCGGACGCTTCACGCTTTCGGGTGCAGAGGCCGCATTTGCCTTCATGGCATCGTCTGACGACTCGATGCCGCTGGCACGCAAGTGGCGATTGATGATGCGGACTGATTCGCTGATCAGATGTCGTAAATGCCACTTAATAAACCTGCGCTCCGGCCGATAATGATCGATGCGCAAGGAGGTTGCTTTGGCACCCCGGCGTACTGCCGCCTGGCGACAGGCGGATGGCAACAGGATCCCGGCGCATGCCGGTTGATCAGTGTGTGCTGCAGCTCGGCATGTGGACCGCGACGGATCGCGGTGGATGGGACATGGACGTGACGCAATGCCGCTGCTACGACCGACGTTCCTGGGTTGGCGCAAGACTTCCTCTACCAGGACCTCATTTCCATGCAGATGCCCCATCCCCTTTCTGTCGCCCTGCTGCTGGGCGGCATCGCCCTCTACAGTCCAGCGCATGCTGATGAACCGGTGCCGGCGGCACCGGTCGGTGTGGCCGTGGACGGTGCTGCGTCACCCGCAGATGTCGAGAGCGTGGCCGACGACATTGACACCGCGGTGGCGGAGGACACATCTGCTGATGAGGAAGTCGTTACCGATGTCGTGCCGCCGTGGGTCGGCCGGGTACGCGTCAGCGCCGAATCGCAGCCCGGCCCGGACGGTCAGCCGGTCAGCGACCGCGAGCTTCGTCTGGTCCAGCGCTCCGCCACGGGCGGTGCGCTTGCGCGCAAGGCGGTCCTTTCGCTGCTGTCCGGTACCGTGGGCGGCAGCACCTTCAACAAACACCAGTTGCACGGCACCCGCGTCGAAAGCGTCCCCAACCCGGCCTTCAATTACCTCAACAACAGGATGCGCGAGAGTCTGGGGGTCTACTTCGCAGCGCACCCGGGCGCGGTGCCGGACGAGGAGGTCTGGGTGATGTCCACCGTGGGCGAGTTCACGCTGGTCTACAAGGAACTGGGCAACGCGGAGACCGAGTACGAGCTGCGCCAGACCATGCATGTGGGCTTCCCGTACCGCCGCAAGCTGCTGCGCCTGACCGGCGGTGAAGGTGCGCACTGCAGTGTCGCCGAACCGGTTTCCGCGCCGCTGGAGGCCTGGCAGGCCGACGACTACGCGATGGCCAGGCAGGTTGCCCAGCGCTACACCGATGCGTGTGCGGCCAAGTTCGTTGCCGCGCTGCCGACGCTGTTCCCGGACCGCTCGCCGGTGTCGCAGGAACCGGCGGTTGCTCCTGCTGCGGCCGCCGAGGTTGCGGTGCCGGCGGCGGCTGTGGAGGGCGAGGGCGCCTGAGTCGGGGTGAAGCAGCGGGGCAGAGCCCCGCTCTACAATGTGGGTATGCCTGAGCTCCCCGAAGTCGAAACCACCCGCCGCGGCCTTACCCCGCACCTGGAAGGCCGCAGCATCCACGGCGTGATCCTGCGCAGGCCCGACCTGCGTTGGCCGATTCCCGACGAAATCAGCCAGCTGCTTCCGGGGCAGGCCATCCAGGGCGTGCGCCGCCGCGCCAAGTACCTGCTGCTGGATACGGCCATCGGCAGCGCGCTGCTGCACCTGGGCATGTCCGGCAGCCTGCGGGTGCTGCCCGGTGACACCCCCGTGCGCGCGCACGACCACGTGGACATCAGCCTGGACAACGGCCGCCTGCTGCGCTTCAACGACCCGCGCCGCTTCGGCAGCCTGCTCTGGCAGCCGGCGGGGGAAACCCATGAGCTGCTGGCCACGCTGGGCCCGGAACCGCTGGATGACGCCTTCGACGGCGACTACCTGTTCCAGCGCAGCCGGGGCCGGAAGGCGCCGGTGAAAACCTTCCTGATGGACCAGGGCATCGTGGTGGGGGTGGGGAACATCTACGCCGCCGAAAGCCTGTTCATGGCCGGGATCAACCCGCTGCGCGAGGCGGGGAAGATCTCGCGAGAGCGCTACCAGCGCCTGGCCACGGCGGTGAAGCAGATTCTGGCCTATGCCATCACCCGCGGCGGCACCACGCTGCGCGATTTCATCAATCCCGATGGCGCGCCGGGCTATTTCGAGCAGGAACTGCTGGTCTACGGGCGTGAAGGCGAGCCCTGCCGCCAGTGCGGGCGGCTGCTGCGCCACGCCACCATCGGCCAGCGCGCCAGCGTCTGGTGCGGTCACTGCCAGCGCTGACCCGTCGTACGCACGGACCGGAACCGGCGGTATAGTCGGCGCAACGTCACCGGCGGGGGTGTGCGATGGACGAAAGCCCGGATATCACCGTATGGCTGGATTCGGCCCGGTCGGGCGACCGTGCCTCGCTGGACCGGGTGCTGACCCTGCTCTACCAGGAACTGCACAGCATGGCCCGGCGCCAGCTGGCCGGGCAGCAGGGGCGCACCCTGGATGCCACCTCGCTGGTCCACGAGTCCTACCTCAAGCTGCTGGGGGCACGCGGCGCGGCGCGCTTTGAAGACCGCGCGCACTTCTTTGCCTATGCCGCCTCGGCCATGCGCAGCGTGGTCGTGGATTACGCGCGCAACCGGCTGGCGCGCAAGCGCGGTGGCGATCTCAAGCGCGTGGCGGAAATTCCAGAAAACAGCAGCAGCGGCGTGCGCCTGGACGAAGACCTGCTGGCGCTGGATGTGGCGCTGGCGCGGTTGCAGGCGGTGGACGGGCACCTAGCCAAGGTGGTGGAACTGCGCTACTTCGCGGGGTTGTCGGAACAGGAAATCGCCGATCTGTGCCAGCGCTCGGAGCGCAGCATCCGGCGCGATTGGCAGAAGGCACGGATGTTCCTGCTGGCGTCGGTCCGCGAGGACTGAGCACGGCGGCAGTCGGGTTCCCGCGCGAGGGCGCGGGCGGATGTGCACGGTGGCAACACAGCGCCCGGGGAAGGGACGATGGACGCAGTGCGCTGGCGGCAGCTGTCGACGCTGCTGGATCAGTTGCTGGAACTACCCCACGACCAGCGCGCCGCACGCCTGGCGCAGCTGCGCGTGGCCGACGCGACGCTGGCCGACGACCTGGAGCGGTTGCTGGAGCACGAGCAGGAAAGCCAGGAATTCCTGGCCCAGCCGCTGTGGACCGCCGCACCGGAAGACAGCCGCGCCGGCACCCACATCGGTCCGTACCGGTTGCTGCGACAGCTGGGCGAAGGCGGCATGGGCGAAGTCTGGCTGGCCGAACGGGCCGACGGGCTGTACCAGCGCCAGGTAGCGCTGAAGCTGCTGCGCAGCGGCTACGCCGACCCCGGTCTGCGCCAGCGTTTCAGCCGCGAACGCGAAATCCTGGCGCGTCTGCAGCATCCGCACCTGGCGCAGCTGCTCGACGCCGGCGTGGACCTGCAGGGCCAGCCCTACTTGGCGCTGGCTTACGTGGAAGGCGAGCCGATCACTGACTACTGCCAGCGCCTGCAGCTGCCGCTGGAACGCCGCCTGCAGCTGATGCTGCAGGTTTGCGCGGTGGTCAGCCACGCGCACGCCAACCTGATCGTGCACCGCGACTTGAAGCCGTCCAACATCCTGGTCACCGCCGCTGGTGAAGTGAAGCTGCTGGATTTCGGTATCGCCAAGCTGCTCGACGACGAGCAGGCGCGCCCCAACGCCGCGCACCCGCCGACCGAAGCGCGCGCCTTCACCCTGCACTACGCCGCACCGGAGCAGGTGCGGGGCGAGCCGGTCACCACGCTGACCGATGTGTATTCGCTGGGGGTGGTGCTGTTCGAGGTGATCACCGGGCGCAAGCCCTATCGCCTGCGCCGGCACAGCGACTCGGAGTGGGAGCGGTCGATCCTGGAGGTGGATGCGCCACGCGCCTCCAGCGTGCTGCTGCGCGGCGACATCACCGACGCGGCGGCCACGCCGGCGGCGCGGCGCCTGGCCCGGCGCCTGCGCGGCGACCTCGATACGATCCTGCTCAAGGCGCTGCAGAAGGACCCCGCGCAGCGCTATGCCTCGGTGGAGGCACTGGCCCAGGACCTGCAGCGCTTCCTGGAGGGGCGGCCCATCCACGCGCGCCCGCAGCGATCGCTGTACCGCCTGCGCAAGTACCTGGGCCGGCATCGCTGGGGCGTGGGCCTGGCCGCCGTGGCGATGCTGGCATTGGCCGCATTGGCCGCGCTGGCGGCGTGGCAGACGCAGCAGGCACGTCGCGAAATCGCGCGCGCGCAGGCCATGCAGGAGTTCACCATCGGCCTGTTCGACCGCGCCGCCAGCGTGCGCCACGGCAGTTTCGATGTCCGCCAGCTGCTGGCCACCGGGCAGCAGCGCGGCGAGGCCGAACTGGCCGGCCAACCCCTGTCCCTGGCCGACCTGGAAGGGGTGATCGGGCGCCTGCGGATCGGTATCGGCGACTACGCGCTGGCGCTGGAGACACTGGACCGGCAACGCGCGCTGCTGGAGCAGGTCAAGGAGGTGCCGCCCGGCCTGCAGCTGGAAGCGGTGACCCAGCGCGGCCGCGCGCTGCGCATGCTGGGCCGTTCGCGCAAGTGCGTGGCGCACATGCTGCCGCTGCAGGTGCTGGCCGACCAACAGCGCGAGGCATTGCCGTCGCTGGTGGCCGAGTATCACGCGCAGCTGGGTCGCTGCCAGCAGCTGCTCGGGTACCGCGACGAGGCGCGCGAGGCGTTTCAACGGGCACTGGCACTGCGCCGCGACGGCATCCACGATGCCACCGGCACCGCCGAAAGCCTGGCCGACCTGGCCGCGCTGGACAGCGACGAGGGCGACGCACAGGCGGCGCTGGACGGGTATCGTCAGGCCCTGCAGCTGCTGGCGCAGGGCACCCGCGACCGCCACCCGCAGTTGATCACCCTGCATCGCCACCTGGGCGAGACCCTGGCCGCGCAGGGCGACCTGGACGCCGCCGAACGGGCCCTGGGCGCGGCGCTGGCAGACGCGGTCACGCTGTACGGTGCCGACCATCCCGAAACCCTGACCATCCGGCGCCTGCGCGCCACCCTGGCCCTGCAGCGCGGCGACCTGGCCCAGGCCGAACAGGCGCTGCAGCAGGTGCACCGGCTGACCCGCAAGGCGCTGGGGGAGCAGCACCGCGACACCGGCCAGACCTGGCACGCGCTGGGCCGGGTGGCGCTGGAGCGCGGGGAGACGGCGCAGGCGGTGGACGCCTTCGCGCGTGCGGTGGCGATCTGGCGGCAGCCGGACTGCATCGGTCTGTTGCCCCAGGGACTGTACGACTACGGCAACGCGCTGGCCGAAGCCGGGCGTTGGCAGGACGCGTTGGCGGCGCTTCGCGAGGGCCGGCAGTGGCAGGCCGCGCAACGCGGCGACGATGATCCGCAGGTGCAGCGTGCCGACCGCAGGATGGCCGAGATCATCGGCGAGTATGTCGATCCCTGGCAGGCGGGCGACCGGCTGGCGGCGTTGATGCGCCAGTCCACGCGCGGCGGGCCGGACGCGCGCCTGCAGCGGCAGGCGGTGCAGCTGGCCTGGGCCCGCAACCTGCTGCGCATGGACCAGCCGGTGGAAGCGCAGCGTGCGTTGCAGCCGTTGACCCAGGGCGAGGCCCTGGACCCGCGCAGCGTACAGCTGCGCTGGCTGTCGCGGGTAGCGCTGGGCCAGCTGGAGTGCGCGCAGGCCCCGGCACGCGGTCGCGACGCCCTGCTGCACCTGCAGGCCGAGGTGCGCGGGCAGCGCCCGCAGGGGGGCCGCCTTTCCCGCCAGATCGAAGAGGCGCTCAAGCGCTGCGGCCGCGTGCCTGAACGCGAATGGCGCGCCACGGCGACGAATTAACGTTTGCGTGCCTATGATGGCCGACCTTTCCTGCCCATCGCTGCCTGCATGCAACGACGCGACTTCATCCGCAACGCCTCCCTGGCCTTGGCCGCCCTTGGTTTTCCCGCGCTGCCGGCCTGCGCCGCCCAAGGCAGCCAGGTAGGCCTGCGCCGGCTGGGGCAGCCGCAGCCGTTCGACTTCGCCATCCTCAAGGGCCAGGCGCGCGCGCTGTCCGAGGCGCCGTACAAGACCCATCGCCGCACCCTGCCGGGCCCGCTGGAAGCGCTGGACTGGGACCAGTACCAGTCGATCAGTTACCGTCAGGACCACGCGCTGTGGGCCGACCAGCCGGGCCGTTTCCAGGCCAAGTTCTTCCACCTGGGCCTGTACTTCCATTCGCCGGTGCGCATGTTCGATGTGGTCGATGGCAAAGCGCAGGAACTGGCCTATGACCCGGCGGCGTTCAACTACGGCAAGAGCGGCCTGAAGAACGGCCAGCTGCCGGCCGACCTCGGCTTCGCCGGGTTCCGGCTCAATACCCGCCAGGACACCGACCGCGATTTCGCCGCGTTCCTGGGTGCCAGCTACTTCCGCGCCGTCGGCAAGGAAGGCCAGTACGGCCAGTCCGCGCGTGGCCTGGCGATCGACACCGGCATGGACCGGCCGGAGGAATTCCCGGACTTCATCGCCTACTTCCTCGAGCAGCCTGCCGCCGATTCCAACACCCTGGTGGTGTACGCGCTGCTGGACTCGCCCAGCGTGGCCGGTGCCTATCGCTTCGCGATCACCAACGGCGATGTGCTGCTGATGGACGTGGACGTGGCGCTTTACCCGCGCAAGGCCATCGAGCGCCTGGGCATCGCGCCGTGCACCAGCATGTACCAGGTCGGCGAGAACGATCGCCGCATGGCCTGGGACTGGCGCCCGGAGATCCACGACACCGACGGCCTGTCCCTGTGGACCGGTGCCGGCGAATGGATCTGGCGACCGCTGTCCAACCCGCGCCAGCTGCGCTTCAACATGTTCGTGGACAACAATCCGAAGGGGTTTGGCCTGCTCCAGCGCGACCGCAACTTCGACCATTACCAGGACGACGGCGTGTTCTACGAGAAGCGCCCGTGCCTGTGGGTGGAGCCGAAGGGGCAGTGGGGCAGGGGCTCGGTGCAGCTGGTCGAAATTCCCACCGTGGACGAGACCTTCGACAACATCGTGGCGTTCTGGAACCCGGAAGCCAAGCCGCAGCCGGGGCAGGAAATGCTGATCGGCTACCGGCTGTACTGGGGGGCCGAACCGCCGGCCCGCCCACCGCTGGCGCAGGCCGTGGCCACCCGCACCGGGCTGGGCGGGGTGATCGGCAAGAAGCGCGGGTATTTCTCGTGGCGTTTCGCGGTGGATTTTGCCGGCGGCGAACTGGCCGCGCTGATCGACAAGGGCGAGGTGGAAGCGGTGGTCCAGGCCAGCCGTGGCCGCACCGAGACCATTTCCGCGCGCCCGCTGCGCGAGATCAAGGGGTACCGCGCCATGTTCGACCTGGTGCCACCGGACGACAGCACCGACCAGATCGACATCCGCCTGTACCTGCGCAGCGGTGGCAAGACCCTGACGGAAACCTGGCTGTACCAGTACAGCCCGCCGCCGGCGGGGGCGCCGGAGCGGACGTTGTATTGAGAGGGGGTACCGACCAACGGTCGGTACCTACCGGCGCGTCTACAAGGGTAGCCGCGCCTGGGCCGGGTCGATCCGGCTTTCGCCGCGCGTGATCTTCTTGAACTCGGCGCGGCTGACCGACACGTAGCGTTCGTTGCCCCCGATCTCCACCTGCGGGCCGTCCTGCACCGCGTGGCCGTGCTCGTCCACGCGCACGGTCATGGTGGCCTTCTTGCCGCTGTGGCAGATGGTCTTGATCTCCTGCATCTCGTCGGCCCAGGCCAGCAGGTACTGGCTGCCTTCGAACAGCTCGCCGCGGAAGTCGGTGCGCAGCCCGTAGCACAGCACCGGAATGCGCAGCTGGTCGACCACTTCGCTGAGCTGCCAGACCTGGCTGCGGCTGAGGAACTGCGCCTCGTCCACCAGCACGCAGCCGAGCGGCCCGTGGGCGTCGATGTCGGCGCGGATCAACTGTTCCAGGTCGGTGTCGCGGTCGAACGCGATGCCATCGGCCTTCAACCCGATCCGCGAGGCCACCACGCCGCGCCCGGCGCGGTCGTCCAGGCGCGGGGTCAGGATCGCCACGCGCATGCCGCGCTCGCGGTAGTTGTGCGCCGACTGCAGCAGCGTGGTGGTCTTGCCGGCGTTCATCGCCGAATAATAGAAATAGAGCTTGGCCATGGGCCATTCTAATCCGCCCCCCCTCCCGATGCAGGACCCTGAACCGGTTCACCGGCGCCGCCGCAGCCGGCCAGCCGGGTCCTCCGCCCGTTACAATGCGGCACCCACGGAGAAGGCATGCACGGTCTCAATCCCCCCCAACGCGCGGCAGTGCTGCACTGCGAAGGTCCCCTGCTGGTACTGGCCGGTGCGGGCAGCGGCAAGACGCGCGTGATCGTGGAAAAGATCGCCCAGCTGATCAGCACCCGCCGTTACCCGGCCAAGCGCATCGCGGCGATCACCTTCACCAACAAGTCCGCCAAGGAAATGCGCGAGCGCGTGGCCAAGCGCCTGCAGGGCGGTGATGCCGAGGACGTCACCATCTGCACGTTCCATGCGCTGGGCTTGAAGTTCCTGCAGATCGAACATGCTGCGGTGGGGCTCAAGCGCGGCTTCTCGATCTTCGACGCCGACGATTCCACCTCGCAGGTCAAGGACCTGATGTACGGCGCCAAGCCGGACGACATCGAGGACGTGAAGAACCTGATTTCGCGGGCCAAGAACGCCGGCCTTTCGCCCGAGCAGGCGATGGCGGCGGCGCGCAGCAACCGCGAGAAGGAAGCGGCCAGCGTGTACGAGCGCTACCAGCTGCGCCTGACCGCGTTCAATGCCGTGGACTTCGATGACCTGATCCGGCTGCCGGTGCAGGTGCTGGAAGAACACCCCGACATCGCGCTGGCGTGGCGCGAACGCATCGGCTACCTGCTGGTCGACGAATGCCAGGACACCAACGATGCGCAGTACCGGCTGCTCAAGCAGCTGGCCGGCAGCGCGGGCAATTTCACCTGCGTGGGCGACGATGACCAGTCCATCTACGCCTGGCGCGGGGCCAACCCGGAAAACCTGCAGCAGATGGCGCGCGATTACCCGGCGCTGGAAATCATCAAGCTTGAGCAGAATTACCGTTGCTCCAACCGCGTGCTGCGCGCGGCCAACGCGCTGATCGCCAACAACCCGCATGAACACCTGAAGAAGCTGTGGAGCGACCAGGCCGACGGCGAACGCATCCGCGTGTGGGAGTGCCGCAACAGCGAACACGAGGCGGAGAAGGTCGCCGCCGAGATCTCCTACCTGGCCACCTCCAAGCAGATTCCATGGAGCGACTTCTGCATCCTGTTCCGCGGCAACTTCCAGTCGCGGCCGCTGGAAAAGGCGCTGCAGCTGGTGCGCGCGCCGTACCACATCACCGGCGGCACCGCGTTCCTGGAACGGCAGGAGGTCAAGGACACGCTGTCGTGGCTGCGCCTGCTGGTCAATCCCGACGACGACACCGCCTTCATGCGCGCGGTGCAGTCACCCAAGCGTGAAGTGGGCGCCGGCACGCTGGCCAAGCTGGCCGAGCTGGCCTCGGACAAGGAGCTGCCGATGGCGCATGCGGCCGAGGCGATCGGCGCGCTGGCGCAGCTGCCGCCGCGCGCCGCCAACAGCCTGAGCCGCTTCACCGACATCCTGCGAGACCTGCGCGCGGAAATGCCCAAGCTGAGCTCGGGCGACCTGGTGCGCAAGCTGGTGAAGGATTCGGGGCTGGTGTCCGAACTGCGCAGCACCTGCAAGGAAGAGTCGGTGTACCAGCGCCGGCTGGCCAATCTGGAAGAGCTGGCGCAGTGGTTCGAAGGCGGCCCGCGTGGCGCTTCTACCGCCGACCTGGCCGCGCAGTTGGCGCTGCTGTCGCGCAATGACAAGGACGACGGTGGCAACCAGGTGCGGATGATGACCCTGCACGCGTCCAAGGGCCTGGAGTTCCCGTATGTGTTCATCGTGGGCTGCGAAGACGGCGTGCTGCCGCACCAGGTGAGCCTGGACGAAGGCAACCTGCAGGAAGAGCGGCGCCTGCTGTACGTGGGCATCACCCGCGCCAAGGTGCAGCTGTGGATGAGCCACAGCAAGCTGACCCGGAAGTTCGGCGAGCACGTGCGGCTCAAGCCGAGCCGGTTCTTCGACGAGATTCCGGCCGAGGAAATGCAGCGCGATGGTGCCGATCCGGTAGCCGATGCCGCGCGCAAGAAGGAGCGCGCCAGCGCCGGGCTGGCGGCGATCGAAGCCTTGTTCGACTGACGTCATCCAGCATCAGCCGCCGACGCTGTAGAGCCGACTGTCAGTCGGCTGCCTTACGCGCGGCGCCTGCAGAAGGCAGCCGACTGACAGTCGGCTCTACCCACGTGTTCCGACAGCCTGCACAATCGGCCAATTCCTGCCTGCGAGCGACGCGATGTCCGCCGTGATCCAGACCGAACGCCTGCACCTGCGCCTGATCGATCCCGACCATGACGCCGCGGACATGCTGGCGCTGCTCAACGAGCCGGGCTTCATCCGCCATATCGCCGACCGTGGCGTGCGTACCCTGGCGCAGGCGCGTGATTACACCGCCGAACGCGTCCTGGGCAGCTACACGCTCAATGGGTTCGGCATGTACGCCATCATCCGCCGCAGTGACGGGGCATGGATGGGCAACGCCGGGCTGGTGCGCCGCGATGGGCTGCCCGCGCCGGATGTGGGCTATGCGCTGCTGGCACGGTACGAAGGCAACGGCTACGCGTTCGAAGCCGCGCGCGGGGTGATGCACTACGCGCGTGACGTGCTGGGCTACCCGGACCTGTACGGCATCGTGGCCCCGGAGAACCTTCGCTCGGCCGCGCTGCTGCGCAAGCTGGGCATGGAAGACCGCGGCGACCTGCGCCTGCCGGCGCCGCGCGATAAAGAAGTGTTGCTCCTGTTCGCCACGCCCGGTGCGCCGACGGTGTGAACGGACGCTACTACACCGCCTGGCCCAGCGATTCTATCTCGGCCAGCCAGCCATCGAAGATCGGGCACTGCAAGCGAATGTCATCAACGCCGATCTCGAGCGCAGCCAAGACTCCGTGGACTGGCTTCTGGTACGCCCTGCAAAGCTCGCTTACACGCTTGCTCGGTGCCGTGTGAATACTGTCATTGATGTGCTCAGGCGTCGTAAAACTCTGCCGAACTTGGGTAAACGACGTCTCAAGATCGGGCTCTCCGATTCCGATGGAAAATCTACGGGGGCAGGAAAAGAGAAGACCCTCAAACTCGTACATCTGTACATACGGGATGAATCGGCTGGCAGCACCGTCCCCAAGTCTTTCGTGAACCCTTGCCGCAAAGCTCTCACACAGCAGACGCGCCTTTTGTTCAGCAGGCCAATGGGATTGCGCCTCCGACCGTCCGGGGAAAGCGGGATTTATTCCGTAGTAGTCAAAAAATGTGGTGCAGTGAGCTTCAACATCACCCAACAGACGAAGCCGTATATCGCGGAGGGCCCTTTCAAAGCCCACATTTCCTCCCTTATGGCCTGGGCGGCCAAGGAGAGCCGGGAACAGGTAGACGCCCGCCGGAGAAAGAGCCGGCTGCAAAACTTCATTTACGAACGTTTCTTCGGTCTGGCCTTCGCAGATTACGTGCACCCTGGTCATGTCCTTGGCCGCCCCCCAAGCACATTCTTAGCCCAAAGCTCGCCTAATGAGTACTCTTCCAGCCAACTCGCCAAGCTATCTTCATCCAGCCGTTTGAAGACAGTCTCTCCCTGATCGCGCTCAACGATGATCAGATCTTCCGGCGAGAACTCATTCACGAGTGGAACTGACTGAGTTGAAACAATTACCTGCATACGACTTGCGGCGGACTTAAGAAGCGCCCCTAGCAGAGTGATTGCATAGGGATGCAAGCCAAGCTCCGGCTCGTCAATGATGATCGTTGAAGGTGGGTCGGGCTGCAATAGCGCGGTGACAAGGCAAATGAAGCGTATTGAGCCGTCTGAAAGCTGGCTAGGCGAAAAAATATACCGACTATCAGTCTGTCGCCAATTCAGCCGTACCACTTCGTCGTCGGATTTACCCTTGCGGGGCCGAAGGCGGAAATCCTCGAAATACGGAATCGCCAGTTTGATAGTGCGCCGGATGTTCTCGTACACCTCCGTCTCCTCCTCTTGGAGACGATAAAGGAAGGCAGCCAAGTTCCCTGCATCTGAGTCAAGTTCCTCACCGTTGGCAACCGAGCTGGATCTCTTCACCAATGCGGTGTCGCTAGTGTCATGGAAGTGATACACCTTCCAGTTCGAGATGGACTCATAACAATACTTGGCGGCATCCCGTCTGAATCCGGCTTCCAGCGTTTCCTTCTCATACACCTTGGGTAGGCGTGCTTCGGTGTAACCGGCATCCAGAGGAATCCACGTTGGTCCATGGAGTGGGCCGTCGAAGAAGAGACGCTCGCGCTCAAAAACGAATGTCTCTTCGCTGGTCGGGTGCAACGTGAACTTGTAGCCATTTAGGCCAAACTTGACGAAGGAGCTAATCTCCTGTGTCTCTTTCACTCCAAAGCTAAGTACCCGATCCGCGGATCCCTGCTTCAGCGTCCACGCCTTCAGCTGACCATCCATCATGGCACTAAGCATCTGAAAGTAAGACACGAAGCTGCTCTTGCCGGCACCATTTGCGCCGAGCAACACATTCAGATCGGACAAGGAAAATCGATCGAGTGAGCGAATCGATTTAAAGCCTTTGATAGTGAGCTTCGAAATTGCATTTTTTCGGCTCATGGTCGCTGTTGCTCCAGTGATTGGTTCAGTGTACGGGACCAATCTGATCCTTCAAAGAAGCCACCTGTTCCTGCAGCGCGGCCACCGTGGTTTCCAGCTCCTGCACGCGCGCTTCCAGCGCGGCATTGCCGCCGCCGCTGGAGGGTGCGGATTTGTACTGCTCGGCGAGCGCCTGCACATCCACCGGGCCGGCCAGCAGGTGCATGTACCGGTCTTCGCGCTGGCCGCCGGCACGTGGCAGCTGCACCGCCAGGCCGCGCTGGATCATCCGCTCCACGTGATGCCGCACTTCGTCCGCATCCTGGAACTGGAACAGGCGCTCGCTGCGGGTCAGCAGTTCGTTCACCGTCTGCGGGCCGCGCAGCAGCAACAGGCCCAGGATCGCCAGCTGCTGGCGGGTCAGGTCCAGCGCACTGCCGGCGCGGTGCTCGTAGCGCTCGGCACGCGAGGAGAACTGCTGGCGGGCCAGGCCCAGGGTTTCCAGCTGGCGCAGTGCGTGATGCACATCGCCGGCGGACAGCTGCATCACCGGTTCGCGCGCGGTCTTCTGGTTGGCCGCCACCTGGGTGGCATTCACGGTGAGCGGGTAGGCGTCCGGGGTGGTGGCCTCCTTCTCGATCAGGCAGCCCAAGGCGCGCGCCTGAGCCGCGCTGAGCACGGGCAGGGCAGGGGTCTGGGTGTCATCGGTCATCGGGGCGCTCCGGGTGTTTCTGGGGCGTGCAGCATAGCCGAGCCCCGCGACCGGCATGAACCGCAGCGGCCAAGCCGGTAAACTGGCGCCACTCCGTTCTGGTGATTCCCATGCGTCGTACCGCTGTTTCCCTGTCCGTGCTTGCCTGTGCCGTGATGGCGCTGGCGGCGTGCAAGCGCACCGAAACCCCCGCCGACGCCGCCCCGCCGGCCCCGGCTGCCGCTGCCGCTGCGCCGGCCGCGAAGGCCGATGCCGCCGTGGCTGCCAACGACAACCTCAACGCGGTCCTGTGGATGCAGCGTTCGCAGGAGTACCGGGCGATCACCGAACAGACCTACCGCGCCGCCGCCGATCACCTGGACAAGGCGCTGAAGGAAGCCAACTGGGATGCGCTGGTCCCCGAGGAACGCGGCAATGCCGCCAAGGGCCTGAAGCCGGCCGTGGTGCTGGACGTGGACGAGACCGTGCTGGACAACTCGCCCTACCAGGCCCGCCTGGTCCGCGACGGCAGGGAGTACGACGAAATGAGCTGGGACCAGTGGGTGGCCGAAAAGAAGGCCAGGGCCATTCCCGGCGTCGTCGATTTCGCCAAGGCGGCCAACGCCAAGGGCGTGACCCTGCTGTACATCTCCAACCGCGCCGTGCACCTGAAGGACGCCACCCTGGCCAACCTGCGCGCCGAAGGCCTGCCGGTGGCCGATGACAGCGTGTTCCTGGGCCTGGGCACCGTGGTCAAGGACTGCGAGCAGGCCGGCAGCGAAAAGAACTGCCGCCGCCGCCTGGCCGGACAGCAGTACCGCGTGCTGATGCAGTTCGGCGACCAGCTGGGCGACTTCGTGGAAGTCACCGCCAACACCAACGACGGTCGCGATGCCCTGCTGCAGCAATACCACGACTGGTTCGGCGAGCGCTGGTGGATGCTGCCCAACCCGACCTACGGCGGCTTCGAGCCGGCCCAGTTCAACAACGACTACAGCCAGTCGCGCCAGGCCCGCCATGACGCCAAGCGCGCAGCCCTGGACTACGCGCCGTGAGCCGGGCGCCGCTGACGCTGGGCGATGAGGAACGGCTGATCTTCGCGCTCGATGTGCCAGGCCGCGACGAAGCCCTGGCCTGGGTGGACCGGTTGGGCGACGCGGTGTCGTTCTACAAGATCGGCATGGAGCTGCTGGCATCGGGCGAGTACTTCGACGTACTCGACGCGCTGGCCGCACGCGACAAGCGGGTGTTCGTCGACCTGAAGTTCTTCGACATCCCGGCCACCGCTGCGGCGGTGATCAAGCGACTGTCGCAGTGGCCGGTGAGCTACGCCACCATCCACGGCTGGCACCCGGCCATGATGGAGGCCTGCGCGGCCGCCAACGGCAGCGACATGCGCCTGCTGGCAGTGACCGTGCTGACCTCGATGGGCCGGGATGACCTGCGCGGCATGGGCATCGACCGCGAGCCGGTGGAGGTGGTGGTCGAGCGCGCGCTGGCCGCCCAGGCCGCCGGCATCGACGGGGTGATCGCGTCCGGCCAGGAAGCCGGCCCGATCCGCGCCGCCACCGGCGCGGGGTTCTCGATCGTGTGCCCGGGCATCCGTCCCGGCGGCCCGGTCGGCGATGACCAGAAGCGCACCGTGGGCGTGGCCCAGGCGTTTGCCGACGGCGCCGATGCCATCGTGGTCGGCCGCCCGATCCGTCTGGCCAGCGATCCGCGTGCCGCCGCCCTGGCCATCCAGGACGAAATCCGCCGCGCGCGCGGCTGATCCGCGCGCGCCGGGATGGAACGCCATCCCGGTTGAGTAGTGCGCTGGTTTGCAGAAAAGAAACCATCAATCGCCAGCACGTCCGTGCCGGCGCGGAAACGGGACGTACACCGCAGTCCCGTCCGTTCCTTTGCCGTCGAATCGAACCGGCACGCGCCTTCGGTGCCGTGCCTGTCGTTTCCACTTTCCGCAAAGGAGTTGCTGCATGCGTATCTGTTTCCGGCCGGCCTGGATGTTCGGCCTGATGGTCTCCGCTGTTTCCCTTCCCGCATTCGCCTCGCCACAGCCGGAGGCCACGCCCCGCATCATTGGCGGCACCGATGCCGAGCCCGGGCAGTATCCGTTCATGGCCAGCCTGCAGCAGCTGGGGCGGGGCGATTCCGACCGTGCGCGGCATATCTGCGGGGCCACGCTGATCTCGCCATCCTGGGTGCTGACCGCCGCGCATTGCGTGGAAGACGCGCAGCCGGCACAGCTGGCGGTGCTGGTCGGGCAGACCACGCTGAAGACATCCCCCGGCCGCCGCGCCTCCAACATCAAGGCGATCCACGTGCACCCCGCGTTCGACGCGCGCGACCTGCTCAACGACGTCGCGCTGATCCAGCTCAAGCGGCCGGTGAAGGGCGTCGAACCGGCCGAGCCGCTGCTCGGTCGCGACAGCGCCTACCTGCGTCCGGGGCGCGCCTTCACCGTGGTCGGGTGGGGCGCGACCGAATTCCCCGCCGATGCCCGGCCCACGGTGCTGCAGACCGTGCAGACCCCCTTCGTGGCGTTCAGTGCCTGCCGCCGGGCCTACCCCCAGCTGCAGGCCGGTACGGTGATCTGTGCCGGAGCCGAAGGCATCGACAGCTGCCAGGGCGATTCCGGCGGCCCGTTGCTGGTGCAGCGCAAGGGCCGCTGGACGGTGCTGGGCACGGTCAGCTGGGGTGAGGGCTGCGCCCTGCCCGGCCTGCCCGGGGTGTATGCGCGGTTGTCGCATGGCTATGTGCGCGATTTCCTACAAACCACCTGGACGGGTGACTGAATTCCAGCAGAAACAACACGTTGCACTCCCCCTGCCGGCCCCGGCGGGCAGGGTGGCTTGCCGCTGCGGGACGCAGGCCGCAAGATGCGGACCGGTCCGGGGAAGTCCGAATTCATGTCCATGCCGTTGATGACAGGGCGTTACCGACCCTGGTTGATCCCGCTGTCGCTGTGCGGCGTGCTGCTGCTGGGCGCGTGCAAGCGCGACACGATCGACCCGGACGCGCCTGCGGCCGAACCGGTCGCGGCCCTGCAGCAGATCGCCCGCCACGTGGTCGACAATGATCTGGTCGGCTACGCCCGCGCGTCGGTACCGCCCGCCCAGTACACCCGCCTGCAGGCCGCCTGGGCCAATGGCCACAGCCGCTGGCCGCTGACCGACCTGCCGCTGGATGGCCAGCTGCTGCCCATGCTGGCGGCGCTGTCGGCCCCGGACGCGCCGCAGCGCCTGCAGCGCTCGTTCGACGCGCAGATCGCCGGGCAGGCCGCCGGCGTGCGCCAGGCCGCGCATTCGATGGGGCTGTTTGGCGTGCAGTACCTTCGCAACCAGACCGACTACAGCGAGACCGAACGCGCCCACTACAGCCAGGTGGTGGACGCACTGAGCCGTTGGGCCGCGGCCGCCCCGCTGACCGACAAGCAGCGCGCCAGGACCACCATCACCCTGCTGACCGCGACCGCACGCACCGCCGGGCTGTCCACCGACGCGCAGTTGCAGGCCGCAGGCATGGAGGGAAGCCTGCGCCGGCTGGGGCCGTTCGCCAAGGGCTTGAAGACCGCGCTGGCCAGTTATGGGCTGTCGCTGGACGACGCGATGGCCGGGCTGCGTGGCGAAGTGGTGTCGCAGGAGGGCGACAGCGCGCTGCTGCGGATCCAGTACCCCCTGGCCGGCGAACAGATCGAGGCCCAGGTCCGCATGACCCGCCGGGACGGCCACTGGTACCTGTCGCGTACCCTGGAAGAGACCGACGCGCTGCTGGCTGCGGCCGATGCAGCCACCGCCGCGGCCGCAAAAGCTGAACAAGAAGCACGGAACGCCGCCGATGCAGAGGCCGCCGCCCAGGTCAAGGAAGGTGCTTCCGCACCGGCTAAGCCATAATGAAGCCGATGCCGAACCAGAATCCCCTGCCTTTTCCCGGCGAAGAGCCGCCCAGGACGCCGGACGCTCCGTCCGCGCCGCCCGACACCGTGCCTGCGTCGGTGGACGCCAGAGACCCTGCGGTGATCGTGCCCAGCCCGTTCGGCCCGGTCGCCCGCGCGCCGTCCGGTCGCCGCCCCTGGTGGGCGCGCCTGCTTGGCCGGCTGGTCGAACCGTGGCTGTCGCTGAAGATCGAACCCGAACACCCCGGCCAGTACGACGATGGCCGCCCGGTGGTGTATGTGCTGGAAGACTACGGTCTGTCCAACGCGCTGATCCTGGACAAGGCCTGCCGCGAGGCCGGCCTGCCCTCGCCGCTGGTGCCCATCGCCGGCGATCCGACCGGGCGCAGGCGCGCCTATCTGGCGCTGTCGCGGCGCAGCAGCAGCAATTCGCTGATTCCCGAACAACGTGGCGCCAAGACCCATTCCGATTCGCTGGCCAAAGTGCTGCAGGCGCACCGCGCGCGTGGCGAGCTGGACGTGAACCTGGTGCCGGTATCGATCTTCGTCGGCCGTGCGCCGGACAAGCAGAGCGGCTGGTTCGCGGTGCTGTTCTCGGAAAACTGGGCGCTGGTGGGCCGCTTCCGCCGGCTGCTGGCGGTGCTGCTCAATGGCCGCAGCACCATCGTGCGCTTCGCCCCGCCGATCTCGCTGCGCGCCACCGTGGACGAGGGGCTGGACCCCGAACGCACCGTGCGCAAGCTGCAGCGCGTGCTGCGCACCCACTTCCGCCGCATCCGCGAGTCGGTGATCGGGCCGGACCTGTCCACCCGTCGCCTGCTGGTGGACAAGGTGCTGGAAGCGGACACCGTGCGCGAGGCGATCGCCTCCCAGGCCAAGCGGGACAACTCCAAGCCGGCCGATGCCTGGAAGAAGGCGCACGCCTACGCCTGGGAAATCGCCGCCGACTATTCCAGCCCAGTGGTGCGTTCGGCCAGCTTCATGCTCAGCCATGTCTGGAACCGGATCTACGCCGGCGTGCTGGTGCACCACCTGGACAAGTTCAAGGCCGCCGCACCGGGCCATGAAGTGGTCTACGTGCCCAGCCACCGCAGCCACATGGACTACCTGCTGCTGTCCTACCTGCTGTACGACCGTGGCATCGTGCCGCCGCACATCGTGGCCGGCATCAACCTGAACCTTCCGGTGGTGGGCACGCTGCTGCGCAAGGGCGGCGCGTTCTTCATCCGCCGCTCGATCCGCGGCAACGCCCTGTACTCGGCGGTGCTGAGCGAATACGTGGCGCAGCTGGTGGCCGGCGGCTACTCGATCGAGTACTTCGTCGAAGGCGGGCGTTCGCGTACCGGGCGCCTGCTGCAGCCCAAGGGCGGCATGATCTCGATGACGCTGCGCGCGTTCCTGCGCCAGCCGCGCAAGCCGGTGCTGTTCCAGCCGGTGTACATCGGCTACGAGAAGCTGATGGAAGGCGGCAGCTACCTGGACGAACTGTCCGGGCGGCCGAAGGAAAAGGAATCGATCTGGCAGTTGCTGTGGTCCATTCCCAAGGTGCTCAAGCAGAACTATGGGCAGGTGGTGGTGAACTTCGGCGAGCCGATCGCGCTCAACGACGTGCTGGCCAGGCAGGCGCCGGACTGGGATGGCGCGCCGGTGGGCGAGGACGAGAAGCCGGCCTGGCTGTCGGGCACGGTGGACCACCTGGCCGAACGCATCCAGGTGCATATCAACGGCGCCGCCGACGTCAACCCGATCAACCTGCTGGCACTGGCATTGCTGTCCACGCCCAAGCACGCGATGGGCGAAGCGGACCTGATCGCCCAGATCGAGCTGTGCAAGACCCTGCTGGTCGAGATGCCGTACTCGGACCGGGTTACGGTCACACCGCATTCGCCGGAGCGGATCATCGCGCACGCCGAGGAAATCAACGTGCTGACCCGGGTCAAGCACCCGCTCGGCGACGTGCTCAGCGTCAGTGGCGATACCGCGGTGCTGCTCAGCTACTTCCGCAACAACGTCATCCACCTGTTCACCGCGTCGTCGTGGGTGGCGTGCTGCTTCCAGAACAACCGTCGCATGAGCCGCGCCGGCCTGGTGCAGCTGGGGCGTACCGTGTACCCGTTCCTGCAGGCCGAGCTGTTCCTGCCGTGGACCGAAGACCAGTTCGCCCAGCGCATCGAGCAGACGATCGCAGTGTTCGTGCGCGAAGGCCTGCTGCAGAACGTCAATGACGACGACGGCGGCATCCTGGCGCGCAACACCGGGCAGACCGACGAGGTGTTCCGCCTGCGTGCCATCGGCCATTCGCTGCAGCAGGCATTCGAGCGCTATTACATCGCGATTTCAGTGTTGGTGAAGAACGGCCCGGGCACGCTCGGTGCAGCCGAACTGGAAAGCCTGTGCCAGCAGGCCGCACAGCGCTTGAGCCTGTTGTACGCCCCAGCGGCGCCGGAGTTCTTCGACCGTACCCTGTTCCGTGGTTTCATCCAGAAGATGCGCGAGTTGCGCCTGGTGTGGCCGGACGAGAACAGCAAGCTGCTGTTCGACGAACGCCTGGATGCCTGGGCGAAGGACGCCAAGTTCATCCTGGGCCGCGAGCTGCGCCACACCATCGAACGGGTCAGCCCGGAAGCGGCAAAACCCGAGGAACCGGTGGCCCAGGATTGAAGGGGGGTGGCGACCGTCCCGGTCGCCGCATGCCGCGTGGACGCCCGGTTGCCCGTCTAGGCCGGCTCGTCCGGAATCAGCATGTCTTCCAGCCTGGCGATGCAGTCCTTCAACTGCAGCTTGCGCCGCTTCAACCGCTTGGCTTCCAGCTCGTCCTGGCCGTTGGCGGCCATGCGCTCGATGGTGA
Organism: Stenotrophomonas sp. NPDC077420; assembly: GCF_044543385.1. Lineage (NCBI taxonomy): Bacteria > Pseudomonadati > Pseudomonadota > Gammaproteobacteria > Lysobacterales > Lysobacteraceae > Stenotrophomonas > Stenotrophomonas sp. NPDC077420. The sequence goes on along the minus strand of NZ_JBITVZ010000008.1, from coordinate 17,418 downwards.
CGTCGAGCTCGCGGTGCTCCTGCCGGAGCACGACAAGTCGCTCTGCGATCTCCTGGGGCGTATAGGTATCCACAGAGATGGAGCATACACACCCGGCGTGGCGACCGGGAGTGAACGCAGTCACGTCCAGGCACCGATGGCCGTGGCTGCGAGCCGGTAGAATGCAGGGATGTCCGCCGTCCTGCCCTTGCCCGATCCAACCCCGCGCGCCCCGCGCGCGGCCGCGGCCGCGCAGGACAAGCTCGCGCGCCGGCTGCGCCGCCAGGTCGGCCAGGCGATCGCCGACTTCGGCATGATCGAGGACGGTGACCGCATCATGGTCTGCCTGTCCGGCGGCAAGGACAGCTACACCCTGCTGGACGTGCTGCTGCAGCTGCAGAAGAAGGCGCCGGTGGCGTTCGAGCTGGTGGCGGTGAACCTGGACCAGAAACAGCCCGGCTTCCCCGCCCACGTTCTGCCGGCGTACCTGGCCTCGATTGGCGTGGCTTACCAGCTCATCGAACAGGACACCTATTCGGTGGTCAGCCGGGTGATTCCCGAAGGCCGTACGATGTGCTCGCTGTGCTCGCGGCTGCGGCGCGGCGCGCTGTACCGGCACGCGGCGGAAAACGGCTTCAGCAAGATCGCGCTCGGCCACCACCGCGATGACAGCGTGGCCACGTTCTTCCTCAACCTGTTCCACCACGCCAAGCTGTCGGCGATGCCGCCGAAACTGCGCAGCGACGATGGCCGGCACGTGGTGATCCGGCCGCTGGCGTACGTGGGCGAGAGCGACATCCAGGCCTACGCCGACGCGCGCGCGTTTCCGATCATCCCGTGCACGCTGTGCGGCAGCCAGGACACCCTGCAACGCCGCCAGGTCGCGCAGATGCTGCAGCAGTGGGAGCAGCAGCACCCCGGGCGCATCGACCAGATCGCGCGCGCGCTGGGCAACATTCATCCCTCGCAGCTGGCCGACCCGGCCCTGTTCGATTTCATGGCGTTGGGCCGCACCGCGCCTGCGCCTGATGCGCCGTCGGCCTGGACCGACGCCGCCGCCGACCCTGGCGAGGCCGACGCGCTGGCCTGAGCGCCACCGCTGCCGTCGCCATTTCCCTTCACGACTTCATCCCGGATCTCCATGTTCTTTCGCAACCTGACGCTGTTCCGCTTCCCCACCGCCACCGATTTCTCCGAGGTCGACACCCTGCTGCCGCAGGTCCTGCTCAAGCCGGTGGGGCCGCTTGAAATGTCTTCGCGCGGCTTCATCTCGCCGTTTGGGCGGGAGGAAAAGGAAGTCTTCTCGCACCGCGTCGGCGACGCGCTATGGCTGACCGTGGGCGGTGAGGACAAGATCCTGCCGGGCGCGGTGGTCAACGACCTGCTGGCGCGCAAGCTGGAGGAAATCGAGGAAAAGGAAGGCCGCAAGCCGGGGGGCCGCGAGCGCAAGCGCATGAAGGACGACCTGCTGCATGAGCTGATGCCGCGTGCCTTCGTGAAGAGCTCGCGTACCGACGCGCTGGTCGACCTGACCCACGGCTACGTGGCGGTGGACTGCTCGAGCAGCAAGAAGGGCGAAAACATGATGTCCGACATCCGCGGCCTGCTGGGCAGCTTCCCGGCCATGCCGTTGAACGCCGAAGTGGCACCGCGCTCGATCCTGACCGGGTGGATCGCCGGCGAACCGCTGCCTACCGGTCTGAGCCTGGGCGAAGAGTGCGAGATGAAGGACCCGGCCGAGGGCGGTGCGGTGGTCAAGTGCCAGCACCAGGAACTGCGCTGCGACGAGATCGACAAGCACCTGGACGCCGGCAAGCAGGTGACCAAGCTGGCGCTGGTGTTCGAGGACAACCTGTCCTTCGTGCTCGGGGATGACCTGATCGTGCGCAAGCTGAAGTTCCTGGACGGCGCCTTGGACCAGCTCGAGCATGCCGACGAAGACGGCCGCCGCGCCGAGCTGGACGCCCGTTTCGCGCTGCAGAGCGGCGAAGTGCGCCGCCTGTTCCTGCTGCTGGAAGACGCGTTCAAGCTCAGCAAGGCGGATTGACCCGCCCAACGCCGTAGAGCGGGGCTCTGCCCCGCTGCACGGGAGCCCGCCGTGCGCCGATCCCGGCAGCGGGGCAGAGCCCCGCAGTCATGTCCGCCGCGCTGTCGGCGCTATGCTGTACCCATGCCCGGATTCCTCCGCCGCCTGATCTCCCCGGCCGCCGCCCCGACCCTGCAGCGCGACACCGTGCGCCTGCGGCTGGAGGATGACGCGGAGATCGACGTGCTGCGCGTGCGCGACCCGCGCGCGCGGCGTATCAAGCTCAGCGTGGATGAGCGCGGTGTACGCCTGACCCTGCCGCCACGCGCCAGCCTGGTCATGGGCGAACGCTTCCTGCAGCAGCATCGGGAATGGCTGGCCACGCAGCTGCGCAACTACCAGGCGCAGAACCTGCCGCCGCCGCTGGTGATCGGCGAGGCCGGGGTGCTTCCGCTGCGGGGGGAACTGCTGCCGCTGCGCTGGGACACCGGGCGCTACGCGCGCCTGGCGCTGGACGAGGAGGGGGCGTGCCTGCACCTGCCTGCACGCGGCAACGATGCCACGGTCAAGCGCACGCTGCGCGAGTTCTACGAAGCGCAGACCCGGGCCGACGTGGGCCAGTGGCTGCCGCGTTACCTGCCCAGCCTGCCGCGCGCACCGGCAAGGCTGCGCTTGAAGGTGATGTCGTCGCAATGGGGCTCGCTGGCGCCGGATGGCAGCATGGCGCTGGATCTCGCGCTGGTGCTGGGGCGGCCGTCGGCGTTCGAATACGTGCTGGTGCATGAGCTCTGCCACCTGATCCAGGCCAATCATTCGCCGGCGTTCTGGGCGGAAGTGGAGCAGCGTTTCCCCGCCTGGCGTGCCGAGCGGGACTACTTCCAGCTGGAAGGGCGCAGGCTCAAGGCGATGCTGCGGCAGCTGCTGTAACCCGGCTTCGGTGGTTTGCCACGCAGGGCGTGGCACTACGCATCCGGCCGCCGGGCCACGCGCTGCGTGGCTGCTTTCGACCTTGTTGCATGGGATTACTGCATGGCGCGCGGGAAGCTGGCGGCTTCTGCCGTCACCCGGAACGCCCATGTCGACGATGGCCTCCGTTGCCTTCGACGTGCTCACCAACGTGATCGCTGCCGCCGTGCTCGGCACGGTGGCCCTGCTGCGCACGCGGGTGCCGGACGTGTCCGGCGTCTGGACGCTGACCCGCCATGCGCCCGGGGGCGCGGTCGACGCGGTGTACCTGGTGATGCTGTCGCAGAGCGGCACGCGCGTGGAAGGGGTTGCCGAATGCGTGCAGTGGCGTGCGGGCCACGGGCCGTTGCGGCCGCTGCGGGGGCCGGAACGCCCACGCGTGGAGGTCAGCGGCGGCCTGTATGGCAGCGTGTTCCATCGCAAGCGCTTCCGCCTGCTGTTCCGCGAAACCGGGCGCCGCCAGGGCAGCATCGCCGCGCATGGGATGGATCGACGCGAAAGCGAGGACCATTGGTGCGGCAGCTACATCGCCAGTGCCGATGGCCGCAGTGGCCGAAGCGACTGGCGGCGGGGGCAGGGCGTGCATGCTTTCGCCGCGCGAGGCGATGCAACGGCAGCGCCTTTGGCTACCCGCCGCGAATCAGAGGATGCGGCGTGCGATCAGCGCGACGGCTGCGCGCGCAGCGCGGCCGCCTGCGCCCAGCGCGCCGCCACGCGGGGGGCGGTGATGCACACGGCCTGGTCGGTCACGGTGGTGACCGCACGCTCCAGCAGCTGGATGTCGGCCTCGTGCTGGCGCGCCACGTGCGGGTCTTCGAAGAAGATCGCGCGCTGGCAGCGGCCTTCCAGTACCTGGTCGGCGATCTGCGCGTCGCCGCCCATCGGGCCGCTCTGGTAGCGGCTGACCCATTCCTGGTCCCGGGCCCAGCCGCGGCTCCAGGCCAGTTCGTTGAGGCGCTGGCCGGTCGTGCCGGTGCCCATGCGGCTGCGGAAGCGCGACAGCAGGTCGAAATGCTCATCGGCGAAGGCCAGCATGGCCGGCTTCATTGCATCGTGCGCGATCAGCGCCAGGGTCTGCTGCTCGAAGGCATGCAGGTCGTTGGCGCCCGGGTCGGCGGCCAGGCCGGCGTGCACACGCTCCACTTCCACCCAATCGCGCGCAGTGGCCACGGTGGAGATGAACGGCTTGCCGTGGATCACGCACTGCCGCTTGAGCGCGGTGGCTTCGGGGAACACCGACGAGGGGTCGACCGGGTCCATCAGGTAGATCGCGCCGTCCAGGGTGCGCTCCGGCGTCCCCATGCCCACCACCTCGGCGACCAGCTTCATCAGCCCGCCCTCGCGTCCGTTGGGATAGCGGCGCAGGGCGGGGAAGTCGGGCAGGAAGCCCAGCCGCTGGATGGCATCGTAGGTGCGCCCGACCGCATGCAGTTCCACGCCCAGCTCGCGCAGCCCGGTGTCGCTGGCGCGCAGCCAGCGGAACAGGGCGGCGTGCTTGTCGTGGTGGTGCAGCCGATTGGCGGCCAGGCCGATGCGCATGAGGATCCTTGGTTGAGCTGGAAGCGACATTCTATGGCGCATTTTGTGTCGCCTGGATCGCCAGCGCTACGTGGACACGCGTGGCGTGTCGCTACGCGGGCGCGCAAGGGTGCGGGTGCCGGCATCGGGGCGTGTCGCGGTGCTGCGTAGCGACACGCCATGCGTGTCCCACGCACAACCCGGCGGCGCCGCGCCCCCGACCGCCTTCACGCCTTTTCGTAAAAATTGCATGGCCCCCAATAGGGGTCATAACCGACATTGGCGCCCGCCCTATGCCACCCGGCTTTCCCGCATGCCCTTGACCGCTTCCCCCGCCGTATCGCCCGTGCAGATGCTGACCCACGATCGCAGTGCCCGCATCCGCGCGCTGGGTCGCCTGCTGCGCCATGCCGCCCACGGCGATGCCGACGTGCTGCTGGTGGGGCTGGCGCGCATGCTGGACGCGCATATCGCGTGCGACCACGACGACGACGCGGGCAATGCCCGCATCCGCGACCAGCTGGATGAGATCCAGCTGCTGTTGGCGTTGGAGATCGAACGCGCTGGTTTGCGGGCAGCAGCCTGATGCGAGCGCTGCGCGGGCCGGCCAACGGCCGGCCCACGGATATCCGCCGGCGCTAGGCGCTGATCAGCGTGACGATGCTCGCTGCGGCGTCACGGCCTTCGGCCACGGCCGTCACGACCAGGTCCGCACCGCGTACCGCGTCGCCGCCGGCGAACAGCTTCGGGTGGGCGGTCTGGAACGGCAGGCGGCCGCTGCCACCGGCGAGGATGCGACCATTGCTGCCGGCTTCCACGCCCTGCGCGGTGAGCCACGCCGGTGCGGTGGGCGAGAACCCGAAAGCGATGATCACCACGTCCGCTTCCAGCAGCGACTCACTGCCGTCGATCGGCACCGCGCTGCGCCGGCCCTGCGCGTCCGGTTCGCCCAGATGGGTTTCCACCACGGTTACCCCGATCGCTTCATCATCGGCACCGGCCTCGATCGACAGCGGCTGGCGGTTGAACAGGAAGCGCACGCCCTCTTCGCGGGCATTGGCCACCTCGCGCGCCGAGCCGGGCATGCTGGCCTCGTCGCGGCGGTAGGCGCAGGTCACCCGCGCCGCGCCCAGCCGCACCGCGCTGCGCACGCAGTCCATGCCGGTGTCGCCGCCGCCCAGCACCACCACGCGCTTGCCTTCCAGATCGGGCAGGGCCAGGGTGTCTTCCCAGCCGGCAATCGGACGGCCGTGGGCATCGCTGCCGCCGACAATGCGGCTGTTCTGCACCAGGAACGGCAAGGCCGGCAGCACGTTCTTCAGGTCCTGGCCGGGCAGGCCACCGTCTGTGTAGCGGTACGCGCCGGTGCCGACGAACACCGCGTCGTAGTCGGTCAGCAAGGTGTCCAAGGTGATGTCGCGGCCAACCTCCACGCCCAGCCGGAACTGCACGCCCATGCCTTCGAGCACGTTGCGGCGGCGGCTGATCACCGACTTGTCGAGCTTGAAGCTGGGAATGCCGAACTGCAGCAGCCCCCCGATCTGTTCGTAGCGGTCGTACACCACCGCCTGCACGCCGGCATGCGCCAGCCGGTCGGCGCAGGCCAGCCCGGCCGGGCCGGCCCCAATCACCGCCACGCGCTTCCCGGTGTGTTCCACCGCCGTCATGTCCGGCCGCCAGCCGGTGGCCAGGGCGGTGTCGACGATGTACTTCTCCACCGCGCCGATGGTGACCGCGCCGAATTCCTCCAGCGTGCAGCTGCCTTCGCACAGGCGGTCCTGCGGGCACACGCGGCCGCACACTTCCGGCAGTGGGTTGGTGGAATGGCACAGCGTGGCCGCTTCGTGGATGCGGTTTTCCTGCACCAGCTGCAGCCACTGCGGAATGGCGTTGTGCACCGGGCATTTCCAGCTGCAGTACGGGTTGCCGCAGTCCAGGCAGCGACCGGACTGGTACTGGGCATCTTCCTTGCCGAACTTGCCGTACAGCTCGCCCCAGTCGCCGGAGGTGCGCAGCTCCACCGGAATGCGCTGCGGCATGGTCCGGGGCAGGTCGAGGAACTGGAAAGCGTGCTTGCGGCTCATGTGTAGGCCCTGGAATTTCCTGGTGCCGGCCAACGGCCGGCGCTACCGAATAGTGGGCCGGTCCGGAAACCGGCGTGGCGTCACGCGGCGCGGCGCAGCGAGTCGGTGAGCGACTCGATGCTGGCGGCCTTGGGTTTGACCAGCCAGAACTTGCCCACGTAATCGCGGAACTCGTCGAGGATCTGCTGCGCCCAGATGCTGCCGGTCAGCTCGCGGTGGCGGCTGATCAGCGTGTGCAGGTGCTGGCGGTGGTTCTCGAACCCTTCGGCCGAAATGCGGTGGATGTCGATCAGTTCGTGGTTGTAGCGGTCCACGAAGTCGCGGTCGATGTCCAGCACGTAGGCCAGCCCGCCGGTGAAGCCGGCACCGAAGTTCAAGCCCACCTTGCCCAGCACCAGCACGATGCCGTCGGTCATGTATTCGCAGCAGTGGTCGCCGGCGCCTTCGATGACCGCCAGCGCGCCGGAGTTGCGCACGCCGAAGCGTTCGCCCGCGCGGCCGGCGGCGAACAGCTCACCGCCGGTGGCGCCGTACAGGCAGGTGTTGCCGATGATGGCGGTGTTGCGGGCTTCAAAGCGTGCGCCGCGGGGCGGGCGTACCACCAGGCGGCCGCCGGCCATGCCCTTGCCCACGTAATCGTTGGCTTCGCCTTCCACTTCCAGCTGCAGGCCGCCCACGTTGAACGCGCCGAAGCTCTGCCCGGCGGTGCCACGGAAGCGCAGGGTCAGCGGCGCGTCGCTCATGCCCTGGTTGCCATGCGCGCGCGCGATGGCGCCCGACAGGCGGGTGCCGATGGAGCGGTCGGTGTTGTGGATCAGGAAGCGGTGTTCGCCGCCCAGCTTGCCGGCAATGGCCGGGGCCAGCAGGCCATCCATCTGCGTGGCCAGGCTGTCCGGCGATTCGTACAGGCGCTGCGCGGCGCAGTGGCTGCCGCCGTACTGGGCCGGGTTGAGCAGGCGCGACAGATCGACCTTGACGCCCGGGCGCGGCGCGACCTCCAGCTGCTGCAGCAGGTCGGTGCGGCCCACGATCTCGTCCAGCGAGCGCACACCCAGGTAGGACAGCCAGCCGCGCACTTCCTCGGCCAGCAGCCGGAAGAAGTTCTCCACGCGCTCGGGCAGGCCGGTGAAATACTGCGCGCGCAGGCGCTCGTCCTGGGTGGCCACGCCGGTGGCGCAGTTGTTGAGGTGGCAGATGCGCAGGTACTTGCAGCCCAGCACGATCATCGGCGCGGTGCCGAAGCCGAAGCTGTCGGCGCCCAGCAGCGCGGCCTTGATCACGTCCAGGCCGGTCTTCAGGCCGCCGTCGGTCTGCAGCAGGGTGCGTCCGCGCAGGTCATTGGCCACCAGCGCCTGGTGCGATTCGGCCACGCCCAGTTCCCACGGCACGCCGGCGTAGCGGATCGAGCTGACCGGGCTGGCACCGGTGCCGCCATCATGGCCGGACACCGTGATCAGGTCCGCACCGGCCTTGACCACGCCGGCGGCGATGGTGCCCACCCCGGCATGCGAGACCAGCTTCACCGACACCAGTGCATCCGGGTTGACCTGCTTGAGGTCGTAGATGAGCTGGGCCAGGTCTTCGATGGAATAGATGTCGTGGTGCGGCGGCGGCGAGATCAGGCCGATGCCCGGCTTGGCATAACGCAGCCGCGCGATCAGTTCGTTGACCTTGTGCCCGGGCAGCTGCCCGCCTTCGCCGGGCTTGGCGCCCTGGGCTACCTTGATCTGCAGTACTTCGGCATTCACCAGGTATTCGGCGGTCACGCCGAAGCGGCCTGAGGCCACCTGCTTGATCTTGCTGCGCTTGTGGGTGCCATAGCGCACCGGGTCTTCGCCGCCTTCGCCGGAGTTGCTGCGCCCACCCAGCCGGTTCATGGCGATGGCCAGTGCTTCGTGCGCTTCGGGCGACAACGCGCCCAGGCTGATCGCGGCGGTGTCGAAGCGGCGGAACAGGTCTTCGGCCGGCGCCACCTCGTCCAGCGGGGTCGGGGTAGGTGCAGCCTTGAGCTGCAGCAGGTCGCGCAGCGCCGACACCGGGCGCCCGTGCACCGCCTCGCAGTAGCGCTGCCAGTCGCCGGCATCCCCGCTGCGCGCGGCGCGCTGCAGGGTCATGACCACGTCCGGGTTGTACATGTGGTACTCGCCGCCGTGCACGTACTTGAGCACGCCGCCTACGTCCGGGCGCAGCAGGTCGTTCCAGGCACGCACGGTGAGTTCGCGGGCCTCGTCGTCCAGCCGTGCGAAGCCGAGACCGGCCACGCGCGAGGGCGTTTCCGGGAAGCACAGGTCAACGACCTCGTCGTCCAGGCCGACGATTTCGAACAGCTGCGCGCCGCGGTAACTGGCCACGGTACAGATGCCCATCTTGGAGATGATCTTGGACAGGCCCTTGTAGATGCCCTTGCGGTAGCTGCGGCCGATCTGCGACTGCTCGCCGCCCTTCTTCAGCTGCAGGATGCCGCGCCGGCCCAGGTCGAACAGGGTCTGGTAGGCCAGGTACGGGTACACCGCGGTGGCGCCGAAGCCCAGCAGGCAGGCCATGTGGTGCGGGTCGCGCGCGGTGCCGGTTTCCAGGATCAGGTTGACGTCGCAGCGCAGCCCGGCGTTGGACAGGTGGTGGTGCACCGCACTGGTGGCCAGCAGCGCATGCACCATCGGGCGGTCGGCCACCGGGTAGCGGTCGCTGAGCAGCAGCATGACGATGCCTTCGCGCGCGGCTGCTTCGGCTTCGGCGCAGATGCGCTCGATACCCGCCTTCAGCCCTTCGTCCAGGCTGTAGGACAGGTCGATGAGCCGATTGCGGTCCACGTACTGCGGCATCTTGATCAGCTGGCGCAGCTTGCGCTGGCTGAGCACCGGCGAATTGAGGATGACGTGGTTCACCGTCTCCGCGCCGGCATGGAAGATGTTGGTCTCCTTGCCGAGCTGGGTGGTGAGCGACATCACGCAGTCTTCCCGCAGCGGGTCGATCGGCGGGTTGGTGACCTGCGCGAAGGCCTGCCGGAAGTAGTCGTACAGGGGGCGGCTCTGCTGGCTGAGCACCGCCATCGGGGTGTCATCGCCCATCGAGCCGGTGGCTTCCTGCTCGGTCTCGGCCAGCGGGCGCAGGATCTGCTCCACTTCCTCGGTGCTGAGCTGGAACAGCTTGTGGTAGCTGCGCAGGGTGCGTTCGTCGAACGGTTCTTCCACCAGCGACGGGTCGATCAGTTCGGTCTGCAGGTAGGTCACGCCCTGCTGCAGCCATTGCTTGTACGGCGCGCGGCCACGGTTGATGCGGTCGATCGCATCCGAATCCAGCAGGTCGCCGCGCTTGAGGTCGATGGCCATCATCTCGCCCGGGCCCAGCTTGCCCTTGCGCACCACGCGTTCGGCCGGCACTTCCCACACGCCGGCTTCGGAGGCGACCAGGAAGTGGCGGTCGGAGGTCAGCATCCAGCGCGCCGGGCGCAGCCCGTTGCGGTCCAGCGTGCAGGCCGCATAGCGTCCGTCGCAGGCGACGATGCCGGCCGGGCCGTCCCACGGCTCGCTGTTGAGGCCGTAGAACTCGTAGAACGCGGCCAGGTCGGCGTCCTTGAACTCCAGCGACTGGGTTGCCGGCGGTACCAGGATGCGCAGCGCCTGGATCAGCTCCATGCCGGCGCTGACCATCAGCTCCAGCATGTTGTCCAGGCTCTGCGAATCCGAGCCGTGCATGGAGATCACCGGATCGAACTCGCCGATGTCGAAGCGCGGGGTCTTCCACACCTTGCTGCGCGCCTGCGCCCAGCGCCGGTTGCCTTCGATGGTGTTGATCTCACCGTTGTGGGCGAGCATGCGGAACGGGTGCGCCAGCGGCCAGCGCGGCAGCGTGTTGGTGGAGAAGCGCTGGTGGAACACGATGGCGCTGGAGGCCAGGTCGTTGCGCTGCAGGTCCGGGTAGAACCGGCTCAGCTTGTCCGGCAGCACCATGCCCTTGTAGCTGATCGCGTTGGGGCTGAGCGTGGTGACGTAGTAGTCGGCGTGTTCGCGCAGCTGCTGTTCGCTGCGGCGGCGGGCCAGGAACAGCGCCAGGGTGAAGGCGGCTTCGTCCTGGCCATGGCCGGCATCGACGAATACCTGTTCGATGTGGGGCAGGGTATCGCGCGCCAGCTGGCCGCACACGCTGGGGTCGGTCGGCACCACGCGCCAGCCCAGCGGCTGGCAGCCGGCGTCGCGCAGTTGCTGTTCGAGCGTGTCGCGGCAGGCCTGCGCGGCAGTGGCATCGTGCGGCAGGAACACCACGCCCGCAGCATGCCGCGCACCGAGCTGGATGCCGGCTTCCGCTGCGAGTGCTTTCAGGAAGGCATCCGGGCGGCGCAGCAGCAGGCCGCACCCATCACCGGTGACGCCGTCGGCGGCCACGCCACCGCGGTGGGTCATGCGCGAAAGCGCGGCAATGGCGGTATCCACGAGCAGCCGCGAGGGCTGGTCATCCAGTTGCGCCACCATGCCGAAACCACAGGCATCGCGTTCGTCTTGCGGGTCGTAAAGCCCTTGGCGGTTGCGGGGGGCCATCTCTGCCTCAAAGTCGGGTGAGCGGCGACACTCGTCCCCGCTCAATCCGTTGAGCGCATCTGGAGGCACCGGATGCTTCGACTAGATCACAGTTGTTGCAACGCCGCAATACACGGTTGCACGCGCAACCAAACCCGTTGGAAACCGGGCGATCCGCCCGGTTTTAGGTGCTGCCAATTCAGCCGCAGCGCACGCCGGTGACCACGCCGTTTTCGTCGATCTCCACGTTCAGGCGCTCGCCCACGAATTCCATGGTGGTCATGTCGGTCGGCTTGAGCACGCGCAGTTCGCGGGCGCTGGCGTCCTGCTGGGCCTGGCCGCCGATTTCATCGTTGAAGGTCTGGCCGATCAGGCTCTGCACCTGGTTGGCGTCGCAGTTGCCGACCGGCGGCGCTTCGGTCGCTTTGCCCGCGGTGGCATCGGCCGGCGCGGCGGCTTCTTCCGCCGCCTTCTGTGCGTGGGCACCGACCGCGTCCTGTTCGTCCATCGGCGGGGCCTTGCAGGCGCACAGCAGCAGCACGGTCGGGAGCAGGAGAGCACCCAGGAGTCTGGGAGCGGTGGAGGGCAGCACGCGGCGGGACGACAAGGACGACATCGAGACTCCGGAAGATTGAAACCAGGAAGGGCAAGAGCATATCCCGAGCCGCCGCGTGAGGTGTTTGTCTTCTGTTATTGACGCGGCATCGCTGCGCCACCCACCACACTGCAGGCCCGTTTCCGCAGCTGCCTCCATGCCCGCACGCCTTGCCACCCCCGAAGTCGCCGCCGCCCGCCAGGCCGGCCTGCGCTATGTCAGCGACGACCAGCCCGGGATTGCCCGGCGCAAGGCAGGCAAAGGCTTCAGCTACCGCGATGCCGACGGGCACGCGGTGCGCGATGCGTCCACCCTGGCCCGGATCCGCGCGCTGGCCATCCCCCCGGCCTATACCGAGGTGTGGATCTGCGCCCTGGACAACGGCCACCTGCAGGCCACCGGGCGCGACGCGCGCCGGCGCAAGCAGTACCGCTACCACGCGGACTGGGCGCGGGTGCGCGGCGATGGCAAGTTCGACCGGGTCATCGCCTTCGGCCAGGCACTGCCCAAGCTACGTCGGCGCCTGCGCCGCGACCTCAAGCTGCCGGGGTTCCCCCAGGACAAGGTCCTGGCCATCGTGGTGGCGCTGCTGGCCGAGACCCTGGTCCGCGTGGGCAACCCCGAATATGCCCGTGACAACCGCTCCTACGGGCTGACCACCCTGCGCAACCGCCATCTGGAACTGGTGCGCGGCGGGCGCGCGCGCATGCGCTTCCGCGGCAAGTCCGGCCAGGAAAACGACGTGGAGATCAGCGACAAGCGCCTGGTCGAGTTGATCCGCCGTTGCCAGCAGCTGCCGGGGCAGGCCCTGTTCCAGTACCGCGACGACGACGGCACCCTGCAGCCGGTGGATTCGGGCCAGGTCAACGCCTACCTCCGTGACGCGATGGGCGAGGACTTCAGCGCCAAGGATTTCCGCACGTGGGGCGGAACCGTGGCGGCGCTGCGCCATTTCGCGGCCACCGCGCTGCCGGAATCGCCCAGCGAGCGTGCGTTGGCCGCATTGCAGAAGGAGGTCATCTGCCAGGTCGCCGCACGCCTTGGCAACACGCCGGCGGTGTGCCGCAAGGCCTACATCGACCCCAGCGTGTTCGACGGCTGGCGCGCCGGTTCACTGGTGACGCTGGCCACCCTGCGCGGCGAACGCCAGTGGGAGCAGGCCACGCTCAAGTTCCTGCGCATGGCACGAAAAAAGACCCGCAAGGCCCGCTGATTCCGCCCGGCAAGGTCCACCGCCATCCCGCGATAACGCCACGGCTCGCCGGTAATGCCACGGCTCATGGATAACGCCACCGCTTCCCGATGGCGCCACGCCTTCAAAATAACGCCACGGCTCCCCGGTAACGTCACGGCTCGCGGCAACGCTACGGCTCCCCGGTAACCCCACGGCTGGCCGGTAGCGCCGACCGTTGGTCGGCCCAAGCGGTCCAACCGCGCCCGGCAGCCCCAATCAACCGCAGAAAACAGCGGTAATGTTGTTGGTACGCCCAGTCTCGACGGTCAGCCGCTGCCCGCCACTTTCCGGACCCGGCGCAGCGTTCGCCGCCCCACTGGCGGTAGCACCGCTCTCCGCGCGCTGCCCGCGCACCACCACCACCTCCAGGCTGTCGCTGTCCACCCGCGCGCGTTCAACCGTGGCGGCCGATGCGGCCAGGCCGACGGCGCCACGCACCTTGTCCACGTGGCACTGGCCGGAGATGACGCCATCGATGGGCTGCACCTGCGCGACCGGCGTGCTGCTGCAGGCGGAAAGAAGGGTCACGGCGGCAACGGCAAGCAGGGGACGAAACATGGGGGCACTCCAGCGCGGATTCTGGCGCCCACGATGCCGCTGCGTGCGTATGCGGCGGATGAAGCCGTACACGTCATGGCGACATGCCATTCACCGGATGCGACCGGCCCGGACGCCACACTGCCCTTGCCTCGCCCTCCACCCGCATCGAGGCAACGCTACGAAGGAGTTGACCATGGCCACGGCCAAGAAGACCCGCAAACGCACCGCCCCCGCCGCGACCTCCGCCGAACCCAAGGCAGCGCGCACGCGCACCCCGGTGGTGAAGACCGCTACCCGCAAGGCCGCCGCTACCGATCCGCGCGCTGCGCGCGTGGCCGCCCGCCAGCGCCGCCTGCAGGACCAGGAAAAGGCAAAGGACGCGCGCGCCGCAGCGAAGAAGGCCAGCAAGAAGGCCACGAAGAAGGCCACCCAGGCCGGCAGCCGCAAGCAGCCTGAAACCATGCCGGCGCAGCACATTGCCAAGCCGGGCAACGAACACGAACTGGATCTTGCGCCGCGCTTCCTGGCGCCGGACTACGTCGGCAGCGGCAAGCTCAAGGGCAAGCGCGCCATCATCACCGGCGCCGATTCCGGTATCGGCCGCGCGGTGGCCGTGCTGTTCGCCCGCGAAGGCGCCGATGTCGCCGTCCTGCATCTGGACGAACACGACGACGCCGAAGTCACCCGCCAGCACGTGGACGCCGAAGGCACCCGCTGCGTGGTGATCGCCGGTGACGTGCGCGATCCCAGATTCTGCAACAAGGCCGTCAAGCAGGTAGCCAAGGCGTTCGGCGGTATCGACATCCTGGTCAACAACGCCGCGTTCCAGCTGCACTGCGAACGCCTGGAAGACCTGGAGGACGAACACCTGCAGGAAACCCTGCAGACCAACATCGGCGGCTACATCCAGATGGCCCGCGCGGTGCTGCCGCACCTGGAAGCGGGCGACTGCATCATCAACACCGGTTCGGAAACCGGGTTGTTCGGCAGCAAGGCGCTGATCGACTATTCGTCCACCAAGGGCGCCATCCATGCCTTCACCAAGGCGCTGGCCAGCCAGTTGCTGCCGCGCGGCATCCGCGTCAACGCGGTGGCCCCCGGCCCGGTGTGGACCCCGCTCAACCCGGCCGACAAGCAGGCGCCGGACGTGGCCGAATTCGGCAAGGACAGCGACATGGGCCGGCCGGCACAGCCGGAGGAACTGTCGCCGGCCTATGTCTTCCTGGCCTCGCCGGTCACCGCCAGCTACATCAGCGGGGTAATCCTGCCGGTGATGGGCGGTCCGAGGGGGTAAAGGCCAGGCCGAAGGGAACGACGCGGTAGAGCCGACTGTCAGTCGGCTGCCTTTGGCGGGAGCATTGAGTTCCCTGCGAAAAGCCAGCGGACTAACAGTCCGCTCTACCGGCGTCTTCCGACGTCACGCGACGCGGCGGCTTCCCCATTACCGTTCGTCGGCCGCCGCCGTCCGGCACTTGACGACATCTGTAGTCACGGGCATGGTGGCGACACGTGTAGTCAATGGAGTGTGCCATGCGCGGCAAGACCATCGGGGACCAGGAACTGGCCCTGCTGCAGTACATAACCGAACAGAACAGACCCAGCGTGGGCGAAGTGGCGGCCGGCTTCGGCGAGGAGCGCGGTTTGGCCCGTTCGACCGTGCTGACCATGATGGAACGCCTGCGCGGCAAGGCCTACCTGCGACGCGAACAGGTCGAGGGCGTGTACCGCTACTCGCCGACCGGCGAACAGGACAGCGTGGTCCAAGGGGCGGTGGCCAGCTTCGTGGAGAAGACCCTGCAGGGCTCGGTGTCGCCGTTCGTGGCGTTCATGTCGCACAAGGCCGACGTCAGCGACAGCGAACTGGCCGAGCTGGAAGCGCTGGTCGCGCAGCTGCAGTCACGCAAGCGGGAGGGCTGAGCCATGCAGACCGCGATGATGGAACTGTTGACCCGCCTGGCCTGGACCAGCGTGCAGAGTGGCGTGCTGGTCGCCCTGGTGTGGGGCGTGTGCCGGCTGCTGCCGCGCCTGCCCGCGGCCACGCGCTGCCGTCTCTGGTGGCTGGTTGCGCTGCAGGCAGTGCTGGGGCTTGTGTGGAGCAGTCCGCTGGAACTGGCCGTGCTGCCCGCGCCGGGCATCGACACCGCCACGATGGCTGCGCAGCCGATGGTGCCGGTGCAGATGGAACTGACCGGGGCGATGGTGGAGGTGGCGCCGCCGGCGGTCGCGAGCGCGCTGCTGCCCGCGCTGTCCTGGCAGACGGCGCTGTTCGCCCTGTGGGCCGCCGGCGTGCTGGTGATGCTGCTGCACAGCCTGCGCGCGTATCGGCAGAGCCGCGCCCTGGTGCGCAGCGCGGCGGCGTGCACCGACTCCAACCTGCAGCAGGCGCTGCAGCTGGCCGCCGAAGCCCATGGGCTGGCAAGCGCGCCGCAGCTGAAAATTTCCGCCCAGATCACCTCGCCGCAGCTGATCGGGCCGTGGCATCCGGTGCTGCTGCTGCCGGCACGCGAGCTGCCGGCGATGGCGGCGGATGATCTGGACATGGCGCTGACGCATGAACTGGTGCACCTGCAACGCCGCGACCTGTGGTGGGGCCTGCTGCCCGCGCTGGCGCAGCACCTGCTGTTCTTCCATCCGCTGGTACACCTGGCGGCGCGCGAGTACGCGCTGGCGCGCGAAGAGGCTTGCGACAGCGCGGTGGTGGCAGGTCATGGCCATTGCCGCCATGACTATGGCCGCCTGCTCGTGCAGCTGGGCGTGGCGCCCCGTCCGGCGGTGGGCGTGGCCAGTGCATCGCCTAACTTCCGCATGCTGAAGCGCCGACTGCTGACCCTGCAACAGACCGGTTCGCTGCCACGCGCGGTGTCGGTGGCGGTGACGGTCGTGTTCGTGCTGATCGGCGTGGCCCCGCTGCGCCTGGTCGCGGCGGTACCGCCCGCACCGCCCGCACCGCCCACCCTGGAGGCCGTTCCGGCGCTGACGAGCGTGCCCGCCGCACCGAAGCCACCGTCGGCACCGGCGGCGACCACGTCGGCGCCGACGCCGCGACCCGCAGCTGCACCGCGCCCGGCAGTGGCGCCCGCTGCACCGGCCGCTCCTTCGGCGCCGGCCGCACCGGCTGCACCCCGCACGCCGGCGGCCCCGCATCTGGACGCGATGGGCCGCAACCAGGTTGATCACACCGACAGCAGCACCACGCTGGTAACCCATGGGCGCCTCGACCTGTCGCACTCATCCTCGCAGGCCTACGTGCTGCGGATGGGCGAGGACAACTTCGTGGACGCGTCGATGGCTGACCTGAAGCAGTCGCAGCGCGACACGGGCAAGGGGGAATCCGTGTTGTGGGTGCGCCGCGGCAACGAACGTTACGTGATCCGCGATCCGGCGCTGATCCGCTCGCTCAGCCAGTCGCAGAAGGAAGTCGCTGCGCTGGGCCGTGCGCAGGGCGAATTGGGGGAGCAGCAGGGCCGGCTGGGCGAGCAGCAGGGTCGCCTGGGCGAGCGCATCTCAACCATCGCGCAGCAGGCCAGCCTTGACGCGCTGGCGGCCAGCCGCGACGTCATGGCGACCGACGCGGCGGAAATGGCCAACCAGGCGGCGCGCTCCGGACGCAGTACGGTGGACGCCCCGGCCGCGGCACGCCGTGCCAGCGGGCACGTTCGCCAGCAGCAGATCGAGCAGGCCGCCGCGCAACAGGCGCAGCTTGCGCTTCAGCAGGAAGGATTGGCCCGCCAGCAGGAGGCGTTGGCAGCGCGCCAGAGCGTGGCATCGGCGAAGGTGGCGCGCGATGTGCGCAGTGCCATCGACCAGGCCCTGGCCAACGGCACGGCGCAGCGGGTGCGGTAAAGCGCCCCGGGTAGCGCCACGCACTTGAACTGACCCCCAGAAGTTGGACGCCCATCCAACCTCTGGAATTTGTTCATGATCCAATACGAAAGGCGTTTCAAACTGAAGGTGGCCCGGGA
>NZ_JBITVZ010000007.1:0-191909 GCF_044543385.1 Stenotrophomonas sp. NPDC077420 | reverse complement strand
GACCTACCGGGGGGCATCGCGGGTCACGACCAACGGTCGTGACGTACCGGGGGGGTATCGCGGGTCACGACCAACGGTCGTGACCTACCGGGGGGCATCGCGGGTCACGACCAACGGTCGGGAGCTGGCGGGTAGGTATCGACCGTGGGTCGATACGGCGGTCAACCGGCCTTCTTGCGGATCGGGGTGACGTTGCTGGCGGCCTTGGCGGCCTTCTTCGGCTTCGCCGCGGCCTGGGCATTGGCGGCGAAGAAATCGCGCACCTTCGGGTACACGGTCTCGCGCCAGCGGCGGCCGCTGAAGATGCCGTAATGGCCGGCGCCTTCGACGATGAAATGCTCACGGCGTTCGGCCGGAATGCCGGTGCACAGTTCCTGCGCCGCTTCGGTCTGGCCGAGGCCGGCGATGTCGTCCAGCTCGCCTTCGATGCTCAGCAGCGCGGTACCGGTGATCGCGCCCGGGTCGACGCGCTCGCCCTGCACGTACCACTCGCCGCGCGGCAGCAGGAACTCCTGGAACACCACGCGGATGGTATCGAGGTAGTAACGCGCCGGCATGTCCAGCACCGCGTTGTATTCGTCGTAGAAGCGGCGGTGCGCGTCGGCATCTTCCATGTCGCCCTTCACCAGGTCGGCATAGAAGTCCCAGTGCGAACTGAAATGACGGCTGGGATTCATCGACAGGAAGCCGGCGTGCTGCAGGAAGCCCGGATACACGCGGCGACCGGCGCCCGGATAGCCCGGCGGCACGGTGTGGATGACGTTGTTCTCGAACCACGACAGCGGGTTCTGCGTGGCCAGGTTGTTCACCGCGGTGGGACTGCAGCGCGCATCGATCGGGCCGCCCATCATCACCAGCGAACGCGGCGTGGGTTCACCACGGCTGGCCATCAGCGATACGGCCGCCAGCACCGGCACGGTCGGCTGGCAGACGCTGACCACGTGCAGCTTCTCGGCACCGAGGTGGCGGATGAATTCCTGCACGTAGGCGATGTAGTCGTCCAGGCTGAACTCGCCCTCGCTGCCGGGCACCATGCGCGCGTCCACCCAGTCGGTGACATACACGCGGTGGTCGCGCAGCAGGGTGCGTACGGTGTCGCGCAGCAGCGTGGCGTGGTGGCCGGACAAGGGCGCCACCACCAGCACGAACGGCTGGTTGAGCATGGTGTTGAGCTGGTCGGCTTCGTTGCTGTGACGCTTGAAGCGCAGCAGCTTGCAGAACGGCTTGCTGACCTCTTCGTGGACCACGATCGGCACGCGCTCGCCGTCGACCTCGATTTCGTTGATGCCCCACTCGGGCTTCTCGTAATCCTTGCCGATGCGGTGGAACAGCTCGTTCACCGCGGCCAGGCGGTCGGCGCCGGGCATCTGCGACCACCAGTGGCCCTGGTTGGCGAAGAACTTCGCATTCGCCTGGGCCTGGTGCACCCACGGGGCGAGCATGTTGCGGGTCAATTCATGCAGTTGGTAAAGCATGACGTCCGAATATGTATGGTCTTATGTTGCCGCGCAGCATACAGCAGGCCATCGTCCCATGGGTTAATGGGGCGGATATCACGCCGGAATGAGACCCGTGGAACCGCGACCTGCGTGGCTCCGCAGTGCCGGATCGTAGCCAGCCACGCAGGACGTGGCTTTACGCGCCGCGCTCGAGGGCGGCGGCGTGGCCTGCCAGCGCGGGCGAAAGCCAGCAGTGGGACCCCAGCGCGGTGAAGCCTTCGGCCTTCAGCTGGCGGCGGTACCAGGCGGCCGGGCGGGGCTGGAAGCCGTCGTGGTCGCCCTCGAATTCGTCTTCGGCGGTGAACGCTTCCAGGAACGCGACGCCGGCGGTCAGCTCGGCAAACCCGGCCAGCGCCGGGCGCAGTTCGCGGCTGGGCACGTAGTGCATCACGTCCGAACAGACCAGCAGGTCCACCGGCGCGCAGGGGCGCAGCCAGGCGAAATCGCCGACCTTGGCCGGGTGCAGGTTGCGGCTGCGGCCATAGCGCTGCACCGCATAGTCGCTGCTGTCGAAACCCATGTACTGCACGCGCGGGCGCAGTTTGAGCAGCGGCGCGCGCCACGCGCCTTCACCGGCGCCGATGTCCAGCACGCTGCGGATCGGCCGCTCCAGGTAGTACTCGGCGGTGGCCACGGCCAATGCGACCTTGCGCGCCAGGCGCGCGGCGCCACCGGTCTGGTCGGGCTGGTACCAGCGCTGGAAGTAGGCCTGGTCGTAGGTCTTGGACATGGCGGGAAGGTGGGCAGAGTGGAAGCGGCCGCCATGGTACCGCGCTGCGTCAAAGCGTCGCGCATGCGGCGACGGTGCGAATCGGCCAGAATGCACGACATCCACGCCAGCCGCCGGAGCACGCGCATGCAGTCCTACTATTGGGTCAAGACCTTCCACCTGGTGTTCGTGGTGGCGTGGATGGCGTCGGTGTTCTACCTGCCGCGGATCCTGGTCAACCTGAGCGAAACCGCTGGCCAGCTGCCGGTGATCGAACGGCTGCAGCTGATGGGCCTGCGCCTGTACCGGTTCGGGCACGTGATGTTCGGCATCGCGCTGATCCTGGGGCTGGTGCTGTGGTTGGGCTACAAGGTAATTCCCGATTTTCCGACCATGGTCGCGCCGGGCGCGGCGGGCTGGCTGCATGCGAAGCTGGGGCTGGTGGTGCTGCTGCTGGTGTATTACTCGTGGACCGGGCGGCTGTTGAAGGGGGCGGTGAAGGGCGGGGTGCTGCCGTCGTCGCGCGCGCTGCGCTGGTTCAATGAGCTGCCGCTGGTGTTGTTCATCGGGGTGGTGTGGCTGGTGCTGGCCAAGCCGTTCTGAGCGGGTTGGGGTCGCGTTGACACGCATGGCGTGTCACTACGCGATCGCACGCCGGCGTAGGGACACGCCATGCGTGTCCAACGCAATGCCGAACGACACAAAAAAACCGGGCGCATGGCCCGGTTTTTCGTTGCCGCACCCGCAACGGCCGATCAGGCCGTTTCGTAGGCGCCATACCCGCGCAGGCGCTCGTAGCGCTTCTGCAGCAGGTCGTCGGTGGACAGCTTCTCCAGCGCATCCAGCTCGTTGAGCAGCACGGCCTTCAGGCGCTTGGCCATCTGGTTCGGGTTGCGGTGCGCGCCGCCGGTCGGCTCGCGTACGACCTTGTCGACCAGGCCCAGGCCCTTCAGGCGCGGGGCGGTCAGGCCCAGCTGTTCGGCCGCGTCCTTGGCCTTGCTGGCGTCCTTCCACAGGATCGAGGCGCAGCCTTCCGGGCTGATGGTGGAGTACACGCTGTATTCCAGCATCACGGTGCGGTCGCCCACGCCCAGCGCCAGCGCGCCACCGGAGCCGCCTTCGCCGATCACGGTGCAGATCACCGGCACCTTCAGTTCGGCCATTTCCATCAGGTTGCGCGCGATCGCTTCGGACTGGCCACGCGATTCGGCGTCGATGCCCGGCCAGGCGCCAGCGGTGTCGATCAGGGTCAGCACCGGCAGGCCGAAGCGTTCGGCCATCTTCATCAGGCGCAGCGCCTTGCGGTAGCCCTCCGGCTTGGGCATGCCGAAGTTGCGCTTGATCTTTTCCTTGGTGTCGCGGCCCTTCTGGTGACCGATCAGCATCACCGAGCGGCCGCCGATGCGGGCCAGGCCCCCCATGATCGCCTTGTCGTCGGCGAAGGCGCGGTCGCCGGCCAGCTCCTGGAATTCGTCGCAGATGATCCGGATGTAGTCGGCGGTATAGGGCCGCGAGGGATGCCGGGCCAGCTGCAGCACCTGCCACGAGGTCAGGTTGCGGAAGATCTGGGCGGTACGCAGCCGCAGTTTGTCCTGCAGGGTGCGTACTTCGGCCTCGACATTGACCGCCGGGCCGGCGCTTGCGCTGCGCAGCTCCTGGATCTTTGCCTCCAGATCAGCGATGGGTTGCTCGAAGTCGAGGTAGTTCGGATTCATCGGAAGCCGTCGTGAAGAAAAGAGGGAAAGTGTAGCCGAATGCGTCTAAATGCCCCGTACGGGGTCGTCTGGTGGAACGGGTCAGGGTGCCCGGGCGGGGGGCCGGGCCGCACGTGAATCAGTTCGCCCATGGCGGGCTGTACCGGACTTTCAGGGTGCGTACGGCCGGGTCGGCCCGCAGGGCGTCCACCAGCTGGCTGTCCACGCGCACGGCGACGTCGCCGGCCACGTCGAGCATGCCGGCCACCGGGCCCTGCTCGGAGCCGAGAAGCAGGTCCAGGCGCAGGGGGGTGCGGCCGGGACGGTGGCGGTCAAGCAGGGCGTTGACCCGGCCCCAGACCGGCTCGCCCTGGCGCAGGTCCAGGCGCAGCGAGAGGCGGGTGGCGTAATTGGCGCAGATTTCCTCGAAGTCCCAGCATTGGCGGATGCGCAGGGCATAGCCGCCGTTGAACTCGTCTTCGCGCAGGCCGCCCTTGACCACCAGGATGCGGTCCTTGGTCATCAGGTGGCCGAACTCGGCCAGGCCGTCGGTGAAGGCGCTGCACTCGACCCGGCCCTTGCCGTCTTCGAGCTGCATGAAGATCTGGCTCTCGCCCTTGCGGCGCACGCCGACCACCAGCCCGGCCAGGATCACCGGGGTTTCCTGGCGCCAGGCGCGCTTTTCGCCGTCCTTGCTGGGACGGGCCGGCGGGATGAGTTTCTCCAGCATGCCCAGGTCGGTGCCGACCAGTTCCTTGACGTCGTCGGCGTGCGGGTCGAACGGATGGCCGCTGAGGTAGAAGCCCAGCGTTTCGCGCTCGCCATCGAGCAGCTGGCCGAGCGGCCACTCCTTGGCTTCGGGCAGGTCCAGCTGCAGGGCGGTGCTGACCGGATCCGGTGCGCCGAACAGCGAGTTCTGCCCGGAGGCCTTCTCGCGCGACATCTGGTCGGTGGCCTTGAGCACTTCGGGCAGCTGCAGCATCAGCGAGGCGCGATTCTTGCCAAGGCCATCGAGCGCGCCACAGTTGATCATCGCTTCCAGGGTGCGCCGGTTGAGCTTGCCGGACTCGATGCGCATGCAGAAGTCGAGCAGCGACTGGTAGCGGCCCTTGGCCACGCGCTCGTCGACCACCGCTTCGCATGCGCCCTGGCCGACGCCTTTGATCGCGCCCAGTCCGTACTGGATGGTGTCTGCGCTGGAGGCTTCGAACATGTAGGCCGATTCGTTGACGCGTGGCGGCAGCACGGTCAGGCCGAGGTTGCGTACTTCGGCGAGGAAGCCGACGACCTTGTCGGTGTTGTCCATGTCCGAGGACAGCGTGGCCGCCATGAACTCAGCCGGGTAATGGCGCTTGAGCCAGGCGGTCTGGTAGCTGACCAGGGCGTAGGCAGCGGCGTGCGACTTGTTGAAGCCGTAGCCGGCGAACTTTTCCATCAGGTCGAAGATTTCGTCGGCCTTGGGTCCGTCGACGCCGCCCTTGGCGGCACCTTCGCGGAAGATCTCGCGGTGCTTGGCCATTTCGGCCGGCACCTTCTTGCCCATCGCGCGGCGCAGCAGGTCGGCGCCGCCGAGCGAGTAGCCGCCGACGATCTGCGCCATCTGCATGACCTGCTCCTGGTACACCATGATGCCGTAGGTGTCTTTCAGGATGGCTTCGGTACGCGGATCGGGGTAGATGATTTCTTCCTGGCCGTGCTTACGCGCGTTGAAGGAGGGAATCAGGTCCATCGGACCGGGGCGGTACAGCGAGACCAGGGCGATCAGGTCTTCGAAGCGGTCGGGGCGCGCGTCCTTGAGCAGGCGGCGCATGCCGGAGGATTCGAACTGGAACACGGCGCCGGTGTTGCCGTTGGCGAAGATGTCCTTGTAGGTGGGGGCGTCGTCGAGCGGAATGGCGGTGATGTCCACCGGCGGAATGCCGGCGCGGGCGTGGCGTTTGTTGATCGCCTTCACCGCCCAGTCGATGATGGTCAGCGTGCGCAGGCCCAGGAAGTCGAACTTCACCAGGCCGATTTCTTCGACGTCGTTCTTGTCGAACTGGGTGACCGGGTTGCGGCCGCGTCCGCCTTCGTCGTGTTCGGCGAACAGGGGGCAGAATTCGGCCAGCGGTTCGGGCGCGATCACCACGCCGCCGGCGTGCTTGCCGGCGTTGCGGGTGAGGTCTTCGAGCTGGCGGGCCAGGTCGATCAGGTCGCGCACGTCGTCTTCGTTCTGGTAGCGCTGGATCAGCTCCGGCGACGCCATTTCCGAGTCCTTGCCTTCGCCCATGGCATCCTTGAGCGAGATGCCCAGGATGTTGGGGATGAGCTTGGAGACGCCGTCGACCAGGCCGTACGGGAAGCCGAGCACGCGCCCGGAGTCGCGCACGACGGCCTTGGCGGCCATGGTGCCGTAGGTGATGATCTGGCTGACGCGTTCGCGGCCGTACTTGCGCGCGACGTAGTCGATGACTTCGTCGCGGCGGTCCATGCAGAAGTCGATGTCGAAGTCGGGCATCGACACGCGTTCGGGGTTGAGGAACCGCTCGAACAGCAGGTTGTAGGGAATCGGGTCGAGGTCGGTGATCTGCAGGGCCCAGGCCACGAGCGAGCCGGCGCCGGAACCGCGGCCGGGTCCGATCGGGATGCCCTGGCTCTTCCCCCACTGGATGAAGTCGGCCACGATCAGGAAGTAGCCGGGGAACCCCATCTTGATGATGGTGGCAAGTTCGAACTCAAGGCGTTCGACATAATCCTCGCGGGTCTTGCCCTCGGCGAGCGGATTCTTTTCCAGGCGCGCGTCCAGGCCTTTGCGCGATTCGCTGCAGATCCAGCTGTCCAGCGTCTCGTTGTCGGGTACCGGGTAGTCGGGCAGGAAGTAGGTGCCGAGCCGCATTTCCATGTTGCAGCGTTCGGCGAGGGCAAGGGTGTTGTCGATCGCGTCGGGAATGTCGGCGAACAGGGCGCACATTTCCTCGGGCGATTTGAGGTACTGCTGGTCGCTGTAGTCGCGCGGGCGCTTGGGGTCGTCGAGGACGCGGCCGGAAGAAATGCAGACGCGCGCTTCGTGGGCGCTGAAGTCGTCGGGGCGCAGGAAGCGGACGTCGTTGCTGGCGACGACGGGCAGGCCACGCTGGCCGGCGGCCACCAGGGCAAACTGGTTGAAGGCTTCTTCGCCGTCGCGGCCGGTGCGGGTCAGTTCCAGGTGCAGGCCATCGCCGAACACGCGCTGCCAGTCGGCGAGCTGCTGTTCGGCCAGGTCATGGCGCCCTTCGCCGGCCAGGCGCCCGGCGAGGCTGTCGCGGCCGGCGAGGGCGAACAGGTTGTGGCAGCCGGCCTTGAGCCAGTCGGGATGCACGGCAACGCCGCCTTCGGGGCGGTGGCCTTCCATCCAGGCGCGGGTGAGCAGGCGTGAGAGGCTGAGGTAGCCTTCGCGGTCGCGGCACAGCAGGGTCATGCGCCAGGGGGTCATGCCCTCTTCGGCGATCATGATGTCGGCGCCGGCAATCGGCTTGATGCCGACGGTTTCAGCGGCCTTGTAGAACTTGACCAGGGCGAACAGGTTGTTCAGGTCGGTCACTGCCAGCGCGGGCAGGTTCAGTTCGACGGCGCGGCTGAGCAGGTTGGCCTGCTTGGCCTTTTTCGGGTCAGCCTGATCCGGCTTCGCCGGGACACGGATGGTCGAATCCGCCAGCGAAAATTCGGTGTGGACGTGCAGATGTACGAAACGGGAAGTGGTCATGCCGGGCCAATGTAATGCCCGGTCAGGGTAGCGGCGGGGGGCAAGCCGGACAAGCCTTGACAGTTCGGTGGGTTAAGGCGGGCGTTCGGACTAGCGACGAAGCCAGAGCCGAAGCCAAAGCGCCTCGTCGGGGAATCTACGTGCTGGGGCGGCGGCGGGGGCAGGGGTACGGGACACGCCGTGAATCCATCCCTGGAGGCTCTCTTGCAACATCCATGTTGCAAGGAAAGGTCCCGTACCCCTACCCCCGCCGCCGCCCCTTACGGAGGGTCGGCTGCTAAGGGAGAGGCAGGTCTTGCCGACGATGGTCGGCACCGGCTTTTCCCGTGGCAACGACACACTGTCGAAAGGTGGGTCGGGGCGGGTTTGTGGGGGTGTGAGCCGCATGGATGCGGCGACCAAGCCTACAAGGATGTATTTACGGCGTCCCCCACGGACCCGCCCCGACCCGCCTTAGGAAGGGCAGCGTTGCATATGGGCTGTTCGCCCAAATGCGTGAAGCAGCCGGGCAGAGCCCGGCTCTACGGCGGGTCCGGAGTATGGGGTTCGTGGGCGTCAGGCGGTCAGGGCGTGCACCGGCGGCGCCAGGCAGTCGCGGACGGGCGCGAAGCTGTGGCGGTGGTGCGGGCAGGGGCCGTGGGTGCGCAGGGCGGCCAGGTGGGCCGGGGTGCCGTAGCCCTTGTGCTGGTCGAAACCGTATTCGGGGTGCTGCTCGTGGAGCTGCAGCATGTAGCGGTCGCGGCTGACCTTGGCCAGGATCGACGCAGCCATGATCGCGCGGTCGAGGGCGTCGCCGCCGACCAGCGCCTGGGCCGGGCAGGGGAGGCCCTTGGGCACCACGTTGCCGTCGATGCGCGCGAACTGCGCCACGTGCGCCACCGCTTCCACCGCCCGGCGCATGCCGAGCAGGGTGGCCTGGTAGATGTTGAATGCATCGATCTCGCCCACGTCGACCATCACCACGTGGAAGGCCAGCGCCCGCTGCTGGATCCTGTCGAACAGCTGGTCGCGGCGCAGCGCGGTGAGCTGCTTGGAGTCGTCCAGTCCGTTCAGGCGCGGCCGGTCGGGGCAGAACACTACCGCCGCCACCGCGACCGGGCCGGCCAGCGGGCCGCGGCCGGCCTCGTCCACGCCGGCCACGTAGCGCGGCGCCACCGTGGCCAGCGCCGCGCCGTCGAACAGCGCCAGCGATGCGGCCGCTGCGTGGCGGCGGCTCATGCCGCTGCGCCTCGGCGCGAGAGCAGCTCGGCCACCGCATCGGCCGCGCGCGCCGAGGCGTCCTGGCGCAGCTGCAGGTGCAGTTGTTCGTAGGTCGGCTGGAGGTCGAGACCGCGTTGCGGATGGTCGAACCATTGCAGGATCGCAGCGGCCAGTTTGTCGGGCACGCAGTCGTGCTGGATCAGTTCCGGGGCCAGGTCCTTGCCGGCCAGGATGTTGGGCAGCGCGAAACGATCCACCTTGATCAGGCCCAGCGCCTTGACGATGCGGTAGGTCAACTCCGCCACCCGGTAGCCCACCACCATCGGTCGCTTGACCAGCATGGTTTCCAGGGTGGCCGTGCCCGAGGCCAGCACCACCACGTCGGCCGCGATCATCGCCGTGCGCGCCTCGCCGTCCAGGACATGCGAATGGGCCACCGGCAATGCCGAACGCGAGAGCTGTTCGTTGATCAGCTGGCGGCAGGCCGGGTTGGCCGCCGGGACCACCACGTGCAGGCCCGGAATACGTTCCGACACCTGCCAGGCTGCCTCGAAGAAGGCTTCGCCCAGCTTGCTGATCTCGCCCAGTCGGCTGCCCGGCAGCACGGCCAGCACCTTCGCATTGACCGGCAGGCCCAGTGCCACGCGCGCCGCCTCGCGGTCGCTGTGCAGCGGGATGTCGTCGGCCATCGGGTGGCCGACGAAGCGCGCATCGATGCCGTGCCGCGCGTAGATCGGCGGCTCCATCGGGAACAGGCACAGCACCAGGTCGGCGCTGGCGCCGATCTTTTCCGCGCGCTTCTCGCGCCAGGCCCAGACCGAGGGGCTGACGTAGTGCACGGTGCGGACACCGCGTTCCTTCAGCCAGCGCTCCACGCCCAGGTTGAAGTCGGGCGCATCGATGCCGATGAACACGTCCGGCTGCCATTCCAGCACGCGGCTGCGGAACGCCTTGCGCAGCGTCAGCAGCCGCGGCAGGTGGCGCAGCACTTCGGTCAGCCCCATGACCGCCAGTTCGCTGGCGTCGAACCAGGTCTGGCAGCCGGCGTTGCGCATGGCGTCGCCGCCAATGCCGGCAAACTCGGCATCGGGAAAACGCTGTTGCAGTTCGCGGACCAGACCGGCACCCAGCAGGTCGCCGGATGCTTCACCGGCGACCAGGGCGATCCGCAGCGGCCGACCGCTCATCGCAGCAGCGGCCTCTCGGCGTGCTCGATGAAGTCCAGCATGTCCTTGACGTCGGCACTGTGGGCTGCCTGTTCGGCGAGCTGCACTTTGGCTTCGGCCAGCGGCAGGCCGGCCACGTACAGGGTGCGGTAAGCGCGCTTGATGCTGGCGATGCGTTCGGCGTCGAAGCCGCGGCGCTTGAGGCCTTCGCTGTTGATGCCGCGCGGGCGGCCCAGCGAGTCGCTGCCGACCATGGTGAACGGCGGCACGTCGCCGTTGGTCAGCGCGCCCATGCCCAGGA
Organism: Stenotrophomonas sp. NPDC077420; assembly: GCF_044543385.1. NCBI lineage: Bacteria > Pseudomonadati > Pseudomonadota > Gammaproteobacteria > Lysobacterales > Lysobacteraceae > Stenotrophomonas > Stenotrophomonas sp. NPDC077420. Next base: position 181,619 of record NZ_JBITVZ010000007.1, on the reverse strand, counting down.
AGGCGTGGGCACCGATACGGCAGAACTGGTGGGCACCGGCGAAGCCGCTGATGATCACGTAGTCGCCGACACTGACGTGGCCGGCCAGGGTGGTGTTGTTGGAGAACACGCAGTGGTTGCCTACGTGGCAGTCATGCGCCACATGCGTGTAGGCCAGCATCCAGTTGCCGTTGCCGATGGTGGTGATGCCGCCGCCACCGCCGGTACCCCGGTTGAGGGTGACGAACTCGCGGAACACGTTGTCGTCGCCGATCACCAGTTCGGTGCGTTCGCCGGCATATTTCTTGTCCTGCGGCTCGCCGCCCACGGCGACGTGGCCGATGAAGCGGTTGTTGCGGCCGATCCGGGTCGGGCCATGGATCGAGCAGTGCGGGCCGACCTCGGTGCCTTCGCCGATCTCGACGTCGGCACCGATCAGGCAGAACGCACCGACACGCACATCCGCCGCCAGTTTTGCCGACGGGTCGATGACCGCGGTGGGGTGGATGAGCGGCGCGTTCATTCGCGGGTGCCGGCGCAGAGCACTTCGGCGCAGGCAACGACGTCGCCGTCGACCTTGGCGATGCAGTCGTACACGGCCATGTTGCGGATCACGCGCTTGATCTCGACATGCATTTCGAGCACGTCACCGGGCACGACCTGCTTGCTGAAGCGGGCCTTGTCGACCTTGACCATGTAGAACAGCTTGGACTGGGCGTCGCGGCCCAGGGTGAGCTGGGTGAGCACGCCGCCGGCCTGGGCCATGGCTTCGATGATCAGCACGCCGGGCATGATCGGCTGGCCGGGGAAGTGGCCCTGGAAGAACGGTTCGTTGATGCTGACGTTCTTGGTGGCGACGATGGTGCGCTTTTCGTAATCGATCGCGACGACCTTGTCGACCAGCAGGAAGGGGTAGCGGTGCGGGATCAGCGCCTGGATTTCGGTGATGTCCGGCAGCTTCTGTTCGTGGCTCATTCCTTCTCCTTGCTTACAGACAGGATGCGACGGGCCAGTGCATCGAGCTGCTTGAAGCGCGCGGCGTTCTTGCGCCACGTGCGGTTGTCGGTCAATGGGGTGCCGGACGAGTACTCGCCCGGTTCGGTGATGGAGTTGCGCACCACGGATTTGCCGGTGATGACCACCTTGTCGCAGATTTCGAGGTGGCCGACGACGCCGACGGCGCCGCCGAGCAGGCAGTAACGGCCGATCTTGGCGCTGCCGGCGATGCCGGTGCAGCCGGCGATGGCCGAGTGGGCGCCGATCTGGACGTTGTGGGCGACCTGGACCAGGTTGTCCAGGCGCACGTCGTTGTCGAGCACGGTATCTTCGAGGGCGCCGCGGTCGACGCAGGTGTTGGCGCCGATTTCGCAGTCGTCGCCGATGCGTACGCCGCCCAGCTGGGGCACTTTGATCCAGCTGCCGGCATCCATGGCCAGGCCGAAGCCGTCGGCGCCGAGGACGGCGCCGGGATGGATGCGCACGCGCTTGCCGATGCGGACGCGGGTGACCAGGGTGACGCGGGCGATGAGTTCGCAGCCGGTGTCGAGGCTGCAGTCTTCGCCGATGATGCTGCCGGCGCCGACGATGCAGTTCTCGCCGATCACGCTGCGCGCGCCGATGGTGACGAACGGCCCGATGTGGGCGCTGGCGGCGACCTGGGCGTCGGGATCGATGACGGCACTGGGGTGGATGCCGGGCGGGCGGGTCGGGGCGATGTCGAACAGCGCGGCGATCTTGGCGAAGGTGGTGTACGGATCCTTGGCGATCAGCGCGGTGCCGGGCGCGGCCTCGGCGTCGTCGGCGCGCAGCACCACGATGCCGGCCTGGCTGTCGGCCAGCTGGGCCCGGTAGCGCGGGTTGGCCAGGAAGGTCAGCTGGCCGGAGCCGGCATGGGCAAGCGTGGCCACGCCACGGATGGCGGTGCTGCCATCACCATGGACCTGCAGGCCAAACTGCTCGGCGAGTTGCTGGGCGGTATAGGTAGGAGTGTTCACGCCGCGAGTTTACCGTGTGCCGTGACTTCGGTCATGCACGATCCCGGGATTGCGCCGCCCTGCGCCGGTTTGCCGGGGGAACGCGGCTGCCGGTGGGGCAAGTACGGGGCCGCCGTGCCCTTGCCTGCGAATGTCCCCCGGCGTCGGCCTGCGGCCGCCCCCTCCTCCTTTACTTCGCCGCAAGGGCACGGCGGCCCCGCACTCGCCCCACCGGCGTCGGCACCGTGACATCTGCTTTTTCCATCGCTTGCCGCGAGCCGAGCCCCGTCGCGGCCGGTAGGTCCCTGGCAAAGTAAAGGAGGAGGGGGTGGCCGCAGGCCGCCGCCGGGGGACATTTGCATAGGGGCCTGCCGGCCGCGGCGGGGCCCCAGACGCTCGAGCTGTACCCGATCGAAGACCGTGCGCCCTCGGCAACGGGCCGTAGCCATGACGCCGCGCTCCAACGGGCAAAAAAAAACGCCGGGCAATGCCCGGCGTTTCTGCTGATGCGTCCAGCGCTTAGAACTGGCCGCCGAACGTGAACTGGAGACGCTCGATCTCGTCGCCGTCTTCCTTCTTGAGCGGGAAGGCGTAGCTGATCGAGATCGGGCCGACCGGGGCGCGCCAGAGCAGGGCGACACCGGCCGAGGCGCGCAGTTCGTTGGCCTTGAAGTTGTCGACGCCGTTGTACACGTTGCCGACGTCGAAGAACGCCGACACGCGCGCCGACGGGCTGTCGAACAGGCGCGGGAAATACGCTTCGACCGAACCGACCGTCTTCAGCGAACCACCCAGCGGCTGGCCGCGGTTGTAGGACGCGGTCGGCTCCGAACGCGGACCCAGGGTGTTGTCCTCGAAACCGCGCACCGAATTGGTACCGCCGGCATAGAAGTTCTCGAAGAACGGCAGGCCCGAGGCGGTGACCACGCGGGTGGTGCCGTCCGGGTTGGTGAGCACGCGCGAGACGTCGTTGCCGTAGGAATCGCCGTAACCGACTTCGGCGCGGGTGTTGATCACCAGCGACGGGATGATCGGCCAGTACTTGGACACCTGGTAGTTCAGCTTGTAGTACTCGACCGTCGACCCCGGCAGCGTGGTTTCCAGGCCCACGCGCTGGTACATGCCGCGGGTGGGCATGAAGTAGTCGTTGCGGGTGTCGCGCGCCCAGCCCAGCTCGGTGCGCCAGGAGTGGAACGTACGCTGGCCGATGGCATCGATGTAATCGATGATCGCCTGCGGCGTCGCCCCCGGGTAGGTGGTGATCTGGTTGCTGTCGATGCCCACCATCAGCGAGACCGTGTCGTTCTCGGTGATCGGCACGCCGAACACCACCTGCGCCGCACCGTTGGTGCTGTTGTACTGCGCGGTGTTGAAGTCCGAGTAGTCCAGCTCGCGCCAGGACAGGTTGTAGCCCAGCGACACGCCGTCGTCGGTGAAGTACGGGTTGGTGTAGGAGAAGCCGTAACGCTGCAGGTAGCTGCTGCGCGACGCTTCCACCGACACGCGGTTGCCGCCGCCCAGGAAGTTGTTCTGCGACAGCTGCACCGACGTGGTCATGCCGTAGGACTGCGAGTAGCCCAGGCCGAACACGAAGCTGCCCGACGTGGTTTCCTTCACGTTGTAGACCACGTCGACCTGGTCGTTGCTGCCGGTGACCGGCGGCGTTTCCACATCCACCGACTCGAAGTAACCCAGGCGCTGCAGGCGGATCTTGGAGCGGTCGATCGCCGCCTGCGAGTACCAGCTGTTCTCGAACTGGCGCATTTCACGGCGCAGCACTTCGTCGGACGTGCGCGTATTGCCCTTGAACACGATGCGGCGCACGCCCACGCGCGGACCCGGCACGACCTGCATGTTGATCGCCACGGTGCGCTCGGCGCGGTTGCTGGTCGGGATCGGGTTCACCTTGGCGAACGCGTAACCGATGTTGGACAGCGAATTGGTGATGGCGTCCGAGCTGAACTCCAGCAGCGCGCGCGAGAAGGTATCGCCCGACTTCTGGATCAGCATGCGCTCCACGTCTTCCTGCGGCAGGATCGTGTCGCCGGTGACCTTGATCTCGGAAATCTTGTACTGCTCACCCTCGGTCACGCCGGCGGTGATGAACATGTCGCGCTTGTCGGGGCTGATCGACACCTGCGTGGAATCGATGCTGAAGTCCACGTAGCCGCGGTCCAGGTACCAGGAATTGAGCTTCTCCAGGTCGCCGGACAGTTTTTCCTTCGAGTACTGGTCATCGCGGCGGTACCACGACGCCCAGTTGTGCTCCTTCGATTCCCAGGTCTTGAGGATGTCCTCGGACTCGAACTTCTCGGTCCCGACCAGGTTCACGTGCTGGATCTTGGCGGCCTTGCCTTCCTTGATCGCGATGGTGATGTCCACGCGGTTGCGGTCCAGCGGGCTGACCGTCGGGGTGATCTCCACGTTGTACTTGCCGCGGTCGTTGTACTGGCGGCGGAGTTCCTGGGTCACGCGGTCCAGGCTCAGGCGATCGAAGGTGCCGCCCTCGCTCAGGCCGATGTCGCTCAGGCCCTTGAGCAGCTGGTCGCTCTTGATGTCCTTGTTGCCGGTGACCGTCAGCTTGTTGATCGCCGGGCGCTCCTTGACCGTGACCACCAGGATGTCGCCCTGGCGCTCCAGCTGCACGTCCTCGAAGAACCCGGTCTTGTACAGGGCGCGGATGGACTCGCCGACCTTGTTGTCGGTCAGGGTCTCGCCGCGTTCCACCGGCAGGTAGGTGAACACGGTACCGGAGGTGATGCGCTGCAGACCGTCGACACGGATGTCGCTGACGGTGAAGGGCTCGGCTGCCTGGGCCAGGGCGGGCGCGCCGAAACCGGCGGCGAGTGCGAGGGCAAGCAGGCGGCGATTGGGGAGTCGCGTCATGTCACGTCCGGTTGGAGTCGAATACGTTGTTTCAGGATGCCGGCGCATAAGACGACGACAAAAGGGTAAAAGTTCATCGCGGGACCAGACCAAGGATGTCGTTGTAGAACGCCAGTCCCATCAGTCCGGCCAGCATGGCAAGGCCGATGTATTGGCCGGTCGCCATGGCACGCTCGCTCAGCGGGCTGCCCTTGACCAACTCGATAAGGTAATACAGCAGGTGCCCGCCGTCCAAGATGGGGATGGGCAACAGGTTGATGATGCACAGGCTCAGCGACAGGACCGCCAGGAACCAGAGGAACCAATCCAGCCCGCGCTGGGCGGTCTGGTTGGCCACCCGGGCGATGGTGACCGGCCCGGAAACGTTCTGCAGCGAGGCATTGCCGGTGACGATGCGGCGCATCATGCCCAGCGAATCGCTGGCCGCGCGCCCGGTTTCGCGCAACGCGGCGGGGATCGCCGCCAGCGGACCGTACTGCAGCGTGGTGTCGTAGGCCGGTGCGCTGGTCTGCGGGAAGCCCACGCCGACCTGCCAGGTAGGCTGGCCGCGCGGATCCTTGCCCTGCCGCGGGGTGAGTTCCAGCGCCAGGCGCTCGCCGCCGCGCAGCACGTCCACCATGCCGGGGCCGCCGCGCTTGCCCAGCGCCTGGATGGCCGGGGACACCTGGTCGGCCGCCTCGATGCGCTCGCCGTCCACGGCCAGGATCAGGTCGCCAGGCAGCAGCACGCCCTGGGCGGCCGAATCGGCCACCACCTGTTCCACCAGCGCAGGCTGCAGGTGGAACTGCCAGGTCAGCCCGGCCAGCGACGCCACCCAGCGTTCATCGAAACCGGCCGGCAGCTGCGACAAGGGCAGGGTGCGGGTGCGCACCTGGTCCTGCGTATCCATCACCTCCAGCGTCGCATCGTGGCGGTCCATCGCGGCGGTGGTCAGCGCCATCGCGGCCTGGCTGGCGGTCACCACGCTGCGCGCGTCCACGCTCAGGATGCGGTCGCCGGCCTGCAGCCCGGCCACCTCGGCCATGCCGGTAGTCCGGCCGATGGTGGCTGAATAGTCCTGCTTGCCCAGCACGAACATGGCCCAGAGCAGGGCCACGCACAGGATCAGGTTGGCCAGCGGGCCGGCCGCGACGATCGCGATGCGCTGCCAGACGGTCTTGTGGTTGAAGGCCAGCCCGCGCTCGGCCGGGTGCACCTCGACCTCGCGCTCGTCCAGCATCTTCACGTAACCGCCCAGCGGGATGGCGGCAAGCGCGAACTCGGTGCCGGCGCGGTTGCGGCGCATGAACAACGGCCGCCCGAACCCGACCGAGAAGCGCAGCACCTTTACCCCGCAGCGGCGCGCCACCCAGTAGTGACCGAACTCATGGAAGGTCACCAGCAGGCCAAGGCTGACGATCATCCACCAGACGGAGCCGATGAATTCACCCATGGTGGAGGTCGCTGGAAAGGAGCGGGAAGGGCATTCAGGCGGGATCGATGGCGGCTTGGGTGATCTGGCGGGCGCGCTGGTCGGCATCCAGCAGGCCCTCCAGTGTATCGGCGGACGCGGCCGGCAGTGTTGAAAGGGCGTTAGCCACCAGGTCGGGAATGGCTAGGAAAGCGATCCGCCCCTGAAGAAACGCTGAAACAGCGACTTCATTGGCCGCATTGAGGATGGCCGGGGCGGTGCCGCCGGCGGCCATCGCCTGCCAGGCCAGTGCCAGGCAAGGGAACGCCTCGGTGTCGGGCGCCTCGAAATCCAGCCGCCCCTGGCTCAGCAGGTCCAGACCGCCGACCCCCGATTCAATCCGCTGCGGCCAGCCCAGGCCCACGGCCAGGGTCGTGCGCATGTCCGGCAGGCCCAGCTGCGCCAGGGTGGAGCCGTCCACGAATTCCACCAGCGAATGCACCAGGCTCTGCGGGTGGACCAGCACCTCGATGCGCTCGCCGGGAATGTTGAACAGGTGGTGGGCCTCGATGACCTCCAGCCCCTTGTTCATCAACGTCGCCGAATCCACCGAGATCTTCGGGCCCATCGACCACTTCGGGTGCGCAACGGCCTGGGCCGGGGTGACCTCGGCCAGCTCCGCCCGACGCCGCCCGCGGAACGGGCCGCCCGAGGCGGTGAGCAGGATCCGGCGCACGCCGGCCTGGTCCAGGCTGGCATCGCGCGACCGCAGGCACTGGAAAATGGCGCTGTGCTCGCTGTCGATCGGAATGATCTCGGCGCCGGCGGCACTGGCGCGGCGGGTCAGCAGTTCCCCGGCCAGCACCAGCGATTCCTTGTTGGCCAGCAGGATGCGCTTGCCGGCATCGGCCGCGGCCAGGGTCGAGGACAGCCCGGCCGCACCGACGATGGCGGCGACCAGGGTGTCGCAGGCATCGCTGGCGGCCAGTGCATCCAGCGCGTCGGCGCCGGCATGGGGCTGGGTGTCCAGGCCGGCCGCGCGCAGGCCATCGCGCAGGGTGCCGTAAAGGCGCGCATCGGCAATCACCGCGTGCAGCGGGCGATGCGCCACGCACAACGCCAGCAGCGCCTCCACCTGGCTGCCGGCGGCGAGCACGGTGGCGCGGTAGCGGTCCGGGTGGCGGGCGATCACGTCCAGCGCGGACGCGCCGATCGAGCCGGTGGCACCGAAGACGGCAACCCGGCGGGGGGCGGAAGCGATGGTCATGCTCAGAACCCGAAGATTTCCTTGCCCAGCGCGAACACCGGCAGGGCGGCCAGCACGCCGTCGATGCGGTCCAGCACGCCACCATGGCCCGGGATGATGTGCCCCGAATCCTTGGCACCGGCATGGCGCTTGAGCAGGCTTTCGTACAGATCGCCCAGGACCGAGGCGAACACGCTGACCACGGCGGTGATGACCAGGCCGGGCACATGCGCGCTGCCGACCCCGGCCATCCAGCCGAACAGCAGCGCCACCAGCACGCCGGCGAGCATGCCGCCGGCCAGGCCTTCCCAGGTCTTGTTCGGGCTGATCCGGGGTGCCAGCTTGGTCCGGCCCAGGCTGCGCCCGGCGAAATAGGCCCCCGAATCGGCGGCCCAGACCACGGCCAGCGCGGTCAGCAGCCACAGGTGGCCGTTGGCACCGCCGGCGTGGATCAGGACCAGCGAGGCCCATGCCGGCACGATCGCCAGGCTGCCGGCCAGCAGTTTGAGCGCGCGGGCCGGGCTGCCCGGTTCGGCGCCGAAGGTGAAGAAGCGCAGCCACAGCAGCGCCAGCAGCCACCAGCCGATGCCGACCAGGGCGGCAATCTGGTACAGCACCAGCGTGCCGGCGTCGGCCCACACGATCAGCACCATCAGCACCAGGTTCAGCACCAGCAGCACGGTGCGCGCCAGGGTGTCTTCCACGTCGGCCAGCTTCAGCCATTCCCACAGGCCGATCAGGAACACGGCGGCGGCCGCGGCGGCCAGCCACTGGGTGGGCAGCAACAGGATGGCGGCAATAGCGAGCGGCGCCATGATCAGCGCGGCGATGACTCGGGTCTTGGTCATGGGGAAGACGTCTCGGTGGCCAGGGCGGCAATCTGGGCGCTGGTCAGGCCGAAGCGGCGTTCACGTGCGGCGTAGGCGTCCAGCGCCTGCTGCAGGATGGCGGCGTCGAACTCGGGCCACAGCACCTCGGTGAACCACAGTTCGGTATAGGCCAGCTGCCACAGCAGGAAGTTGCTGACGCGGGTGTCGCCGCCGGTGCGGATGAACAGGTCCGGCGCCGGCAGGTCGGCCAGGGCGACGCGGCTGCCGAGCAGCGTTTCGTCGATCTGCTCGGGCAGCAGGCGACCGGCCGCCACCTCGGCGGCCAGTTCGCGCGCGGCGCGCGCGATGTCCTGGCGGCCGCCGTAGCTGGCGGCAATATTCAGGGTCATGCCGGTGTTGCCGGCGGTACGCTGCTCGGCCAGCTGCATGCGGCTGACCAGCCCGGCGCCGAAGCGCTCGCGTTCGCCGATGAAGCGCACGCGCACGCCACGCCGGTGGAGTTCGTCCACCTCGCGGTCCAGCGCGTTGAGGAACAGCTTCATCAGCGCGTCCACTTCCTCGCTCGGCCGTCCCCAGTTTTCGCTGGAGAACGCGAACAGGGTAAGCACGGCAATGCCGCGCTCCAGGCAGAAGTCGATGGTGCGGTTCACTGCACGCGCGCCGGCGCGATGGCCGATCACCCGGGGGCGACGGCGCTTCTGCGCCCAGCGACCGTTGCCATCCATGATGATGGCAACGTGGCGGGGCACGGCGGCAGGGGCTGCGATGGTCGGGGCCTGGGTCATGGCGCTCAGACCGACATCAGTTCCTTCACCTTCTCGGCAACGACACCGTCGATGTCCTTGCTGGACTTGTCGGTCAGCTTCTGGATATCGTCTTCGCCGCGCTTCTTGTCGTCTTCGGTGATTTCCTTGTCCTTGAACAGGGTGGCGACCGCCTTGTTGGCGCTTTCGCGGATCTTGCGGATGGCGACCTTGGCGCCTTCGCCTTCCTGCTGGACCTGCTTGGCCAGTTCCTTGCGGCGCTCTTCGGTCGGCGGCGGGAGGCCGATGCGGATCGTGGTGCCCATGGTGTTGGGCGTCAGCTCAGCGTTGTAGAGACCTTTTTCGATCTCCTTGATCATGCTCTTGTCGAACGGCGTAATCGCCAGCGAGTGGGGATCCGGACTGGACACGTTCGCCACCTGGTTCAGCGGGGTGTTCGGATTGCCGTACGCGTTCACCATGACGCGGTCCAGCAGGGCCGGCGAGGCACGGCCCGTGCGGATGGAGGTGAGGGTGTGCTTCAGAGCATCGATGCTCTTGGCCATGCGCGTCTGCGCGTCCTGCTTGATATCGTTGAGCATCGCCCGAATCCTGGATGTCACTGGGAATCGGGCGATTATAGGCGAAATCCGGTGAACCCCGCCCGGTTGCGACCGGCGGGGCCGGAAGCGCCTCAGCCGGCGTCGCGGCCTCGCACCAGCGTGCCGATGTTCTCGCCGTGCAGGATCTTCAGCAGCTCGCCGGGCTGGCCCATGTCGAACACGCGCAGCGGCAGGTCGCTGTCGCGGGCCAGGGCGAAGGCGGCGGTGTCCATCACTTCCAGGCCGCGGCGGATCACCTCGTCGTAGCTCAGGCTGTCGAAGCGGACCGCGTCGCTGTACTTGTTCGGGTCCTTGTCGTACACGCCGTCGACCTTGGTGGCCTTGAGCAGCAGGTCGGCGCCGATTTCGATGGCGCGCAGCGCCGCACCGGAGTCGGTGGTGAAGAACGGGCTGCCCACGCCGGCGGCGAAGATCACCAGGCGGCCTTTTTCAAGGTGGCGGATGGCGCGGCGGCGGATGTAGTCCTCGCACACGTCGTTGATCTTGATCGCGCTCATCACGCGGGCCTTGGCGCCCAGCTTCTCCAGCGCGTCCTGCATGGCCAGCGCGTTGATCACCGTGGCCAGCATGCCCATCTGGTCGCCGGTGACCCGGTCCATGCCGCCGGCGGCCAGGCCGGCGCCGCGGAAGATGTTGCCACCGCCGATGACCAGCGCCACTTCCGCGCCGGCCTGCTGGGCTTCGATCACTTCACGCGCCAGCCGGTTGATCACCTTCGGGTCGATGCCATAGTCCTCGTCTCCCATCAGCGCCTCCCCGGAAACTTTCAGCAGGATGCGGCGATAGGTGAGATTGGACATGGTGGCCTCTGGATGCGTGGAAAACGCGGAAATTCTACTGGAACCGGCGGCACTCGGCGTGGACTTTCTGCTGCGCTGCGGCGAAAGGCTGCTGCAGCACGCCCAGACCGCTTCCTGACTCCATTCAGGCCGGCGCAGTACCCGGGGAACGCGCAATGACGCGGTTCCGGCCGAGGTTCTTGGAACGGTAAAGCACGTCGTCGGCCGCCTTCAACAGGTCCTGAACATCGGCAAAACGTTCATAGCCGCCCTGGGTGGCCACGCCTGCCGAGAAGGTCACGAACAACGGCCCGCTGGCCACCTCGGCCATGGGCGTGTTGACGATGCTGGCCAGGACCCGGCGCACCACTTCCAGCGCCACCGGTTCGGTGGTGTTGGGCAGCAGGGCGATGAACTCCTCGCCGCCGAAGCGGGCCACGGTGTCGCTGTTGCGCAGGTGTTCCTGCAGCTTGCCGGCAAACGCGCGCAGCACCTGGTCGCCAAGCAGGTGGCCGTGCGCGTCGTTGATCTTCTTGAAATCGTCCAGGTCGATGAAGGCCACCGACAACGGCCAGCCATGCCGGGTTGCGCGCAGGAACTCCTGCTCCAGCACGGCCTCGAGCTGGCGGCGGTTGAGCACCCCGGTCAGGGCGTCGCGATGGGCCTGTTCGGCCAGCCGGTTGGCGCGCGCCTCGAACTCGTCGGCACGCTGCCGGGCCAGCGCCGCGTCCTGCATTTCACGCAGGTTGCGCAGGGTGGCCAGCTCCTGGGCGTGGTCGATGAGCTGCTGGACCCGCGACGGCGAAATCAGCGTGGTTTCGAACAGCGCGCTGATCTCCGGCAGGGCTTCGCCGATCCGGGCCAGCACCTGGTCGAACTGTGCGCTGTCCAGCTGCAGGGTCTCGTTGACCCGCTGCAGGGCGTGCTCGCGCGCCGCGTCGGCGTCGGCACTGAGCCAGATGTCGGCCACCGCACCGGACAGGGCAACGCAGGCCTGGAACGTGTCACCTGGCGTGGCCGGGGCTTCACTGTGGGCGATGGCGTCGACCAGATAGCGCGGCAGGTCCCACTGTTCCGCCATCCACGCGCCCACCTCGGCGTGGCTGCAGTCCAGGTGTTCGCGCTCCAGCGCCAGCAGCTGGTCGTTGTCGGCGGCCTGGCGCAGCAGCGGCAGGTAACGGTCCGGCTCGCTCTGGGCCAGCACCAGCACCCCGATGTCCTGCAGCAGGCCGGCCAGCATCAGTTCTTCGGCCTTGCGCAGGCCGCGGGCCTGGCCGAGCAGGCTGGCCGCCAGGGCGCTGAGGATGCTGCGGCGCCAGGCCCGCGCGCGGACGTCCTGGCCCTGGCCCGCCGCGCTCAGGTTCTGGGTCACGGTAAAGCCCAGGGCGAGGCTGATGGTGGCATTCAGGCCAAGCATGGTCAGCGCCTGGCCCAGGTTTTCGATCCGGCGGCGGCTGGCGTACAGCGGCGAATTGGCGATGCGCAGCATGCGCGCGCTCAACGCCATGTCGATGGCGATGACGTCCGCGGCGGTGGTGATGTCGGTTTCCGGGTCCTGCGCCAGTTCGATGATGCGCAGGGCGATACCGGGCGGCGAGGGCAGGTTGCGGCAGAGCGCCAGGACGGCTGTCAGCTCGGGAGGCATGATGGGAATACTGAGGTGATGTGGCAAGAATACATGGAGTGCGTCACAGTTTTGAGTGTGGTCCCTTGCAATTCAGAACCTGATCCACCCAATCCAGCAAAACCAACCGGCCATCCGGGCAGGTCAGGGTAACGGGGTCTTTGGTACCACATCCGCCACCGGATGGGCGAGTGCCACGAGCGCGGTGGCGCGGTTACCATGCGCCTTCCAACAAAAAGGATGTGGTCACATGGCGGTGAGAACGCTCAGCGAATTCCTTTCCAGCACGCGCGAGAAAGATCTCAGCGCCGACGCGTTCGAGCTGGAAAGCCCGCATCTGCTGGAAGTCCGCGTGGACGGGCTGGTCTGGGCCAAGGCCGGGTCGATGGTCGCCCGCAAGGGGGCGGTGAAGTTCACCCGCCAGGGCCTGCTGGAGCAGGGCCTGGGCACGCTGCTGAAGAAGATGGTCAGTGGCGAGGGCCTGCAGCTGATGAAGATCGAAGGGCAGGGGCGCGCCTACCTGGCCGATGCCGGCAAGCAGGTGACCCTGCTGCGGCTGGCGGGCGAGTCGATCTTCGTCAACGGCAACGACGTGCTGGCGTTCGAAAACGGGATCGAATCGAAGATCACCATGATGCGCCGGGTCGCCGGCATGCTGTCCGGCGGCCTGTTCAACATGCGCCTGAGCGGACACGGGATCGTGGCCATCACCTCCCACTACGAGCCGCTGACGCTGCCGGTGACCGCGCAGGGCGGGCCGGTGTTCACCGATCCGAACGCGACGGTGGCGTGGTCGGGTTCGCTGACCCCGGAGGTGGTGACCGACATGACCCTCGGCACGCTGGTCGGTCGCGGCTCGGGCGAAACCCTGCAGCTGCGGTTCGCCGGCGAAGGGTGGGTGGTGGTGCAGCCGTACGAGGAAGTCACCTTCCAGGCCAAGGGCTGAGCTTCAACGCGCCTACAAAAAAGCCCGGCGTGCGCCGGGCTCCTTCGTTGCATCGCGTCAAGCGAAAACTCAGGCCAGGCCGGCCTGCTTCATCACTTCGGCGGCGTAGTCTTCCACCACCTTCTCGATGCCTTCGCCAACAGCCAGGCGCTTGAAGCCGATCACGTCAGCGCCGGCGGCCTTGACCACCTGCTCGACGGACTGGTCGGTGTTCAGCACGTACGGCTGGCCGTACAGGGTGACTTCGTTGACGATCTTGGCGATCTTGCCGCTGATGATCTTTTCCAGGATGTCGGCCGGCTTGGACTTGTCCTTTTCGGACATCTTGGCCAGTTCGATTTCCTTTTCCTTGGCAACGAACTCGGCCGGCACGTCGGCGGCCTTGTTGTGCGGCGGGTTCATTGCAGCCACGTGCATGGCCAGGCCACGCGCCAGTTCGGCGTTGCCGCCGGCCAGCTCGACCAGAACGCCGATGCGGCCGCCGTGCACGTAGGCAGCGACGTTGTTCGACGATTCCAGGCGCACGATGCGGCGCACGTCGACCTTTTCGCCCACCTTGGCAATGACCGCAGCGCGCGATTCTTCGACGGTTTCGCCCGACGGCAGCTTGGCGGCCTTCAGTGCGTCGATGTCGGCAGCGCCCGAGCTCAGCGCAACGTCGGCAACGGCCTTGGAGAAGTCCAGGAAGTTGCTGTCCTTGGCGACGAAGTCGGTTTCGGAGTTGATTTCGACCAGCACGGCCTTGTTGCCGTCCTGTGCGGCCACGATGATGCCTTCGGCAGCAATGCGGTCAGCCTTCTTGTCGGCCTTGGCCAGGCCCGACTTGCGCAGCCATTCCGCCGAAGCGTCGATGTCGCCGCCGTTTTCAGTAAGTGCCTTCTTGCACTCCATCATGCCGGCGCCAGTGCGCTCGCGCAGTTCCTTGACCAGGGAAGCAGTGATTTCCACGGGAATTCCTCACGAAAGAAAGGGGTTGGGCCGGCATGGTGGCCGGCCCATGTGACACGGTCCTGTCATCGCGCCAGCGGCAGCGGACAGGAGCGGTGGGCGCCAGGCACCCACCGCGGGCCTGGATCAGGCCTGGGCTTCGCCCTTGTCGGCAGCAGCCTTCTTGGCCGGAGCGCGGCGGGCCGGCTTGGCTTCGTCGGCAGCAGCGGCGTCGGCGAAGTCTTCTTCACGGACGGTGGCAGCGTGCGGCGCGGCAGCCTTGCCTTCCAGCACGGCGTCGGCAGCGGCGCGGGCGTACAGCTGCACCGCACGGATGGCGTCGTCGTTGCCCGGGATCGCGTAATCGACCAGTTCCGGGTTGTAGTTGGTGTCGACCACCGCGATCACCGGGATGCCGAGCTTCTTGGCTTCCTTGATGGCGATGTCTTCGTGGCCGATGTCGATCACGAAGATCGCGTCCGGCAGGCGGTTCATGTCCTTGATGCCGCCCAGCGAGGCTTCCAGCTTGTCGCGCTCACGACGCAGGCCCAGCACTTCGTGCTTGACCAGCTTGTCGAAGGTGCCGTCGGTTTCGCCGGCTTCCAGTTCCTTCAGGCGGGCAACCGACTGCTTCACGGTACGGAAGTTGGTCAGGGTGCCGCCCAGCCAACGCTGGTTCATGAACGGCATGCCGCAACGCTCGGCTTCTTCGCGGATCGACTCGCGCGCGCTGCGCTTGGTGCCCAGGAACAGGATGGTGCCGCGCTTCTGCGCGATGCTGGAAATGAAGTTCATCGCGTCATTGAAGAGCGGAACGGTCTTTTCCAGGTTGATGATGTGGATCTTGCCGCGGGCGCCGAAAATGTACTGGCCCATCTTCGGGTTCCAGTAACGGGTCTGGTGGCCGAAGTGGACGCCGGCTTCCAGCATCTGACGCATGGTGACCTGGGGCATTGCAATACTCCTGATAGGGAACCGGCCGCCACGGATGATTGAGGGCGGTCCGCCGCAAGGCGGGAGGTTCCGGGGTTTGGCTTCCCTGTCGCTTCCGTGTCCGAACTCCTTGCGGAGCACCCCGGCACGGATGAGGGCGGCAGGTGTGTATTCACCGGTGACGTCCGGTGTTGACGGGTCCTGGCACGCGGGGCGCACAGGAATCCAATCGATTATAGCCCGGCGGGCGCCCGGGTTGCAATTGAAGGGGACGACGGCTCCAGACGGCGGGCGGGCTGGTCGCCGATTCGGGCCTGGAAATGCCCGTCGCGGTAGGCCGCTGCCGGACCGGGCAGCACCCAGTGCCGGGTCTGGCCCGCGAGCACGTAGCCGGCAAGGTCGGGCAGGAGCGGCCGGGACTGCCCATTGGCGGCCATGAAGGCCAGGTCGGCAAGGCGGGCGTGCCGACCGCCGCCATTATGAAGCGCCAGCACCGCCGGATCGCTGTCTTCCAGCAGCTGCACGGTCAGCGCCGGGCCCCGCGGGGCGTCGGCGCCGGCCACGAAGACCGGCAGCGACAGCTGCACCGGCGGGCTGTCCGCACCCGCGCGCAGCACCAGCCGGTAGCCCTGTTCGGTGGCCGGGGCAGGGCTGGTCCGCACCACCCGAAGCCGCTGGCGGGCATGCGCAGGCAGGTGCAGTTCGGCCGGGCTCACCACCAGGGCCGTGGTTGGCCGCAACCGTTCGTCATGGACGGTCTGGGCCCAGGCGAACAGGCGTGCCTGGCCGGTCCACGGCAGCGCGCTGTCGTTGTACAGCCACAGCTCGCCATCGGTCTGCCCCGGAGCGAGTTCGACCCGCAGCGGCGACACCTCCAGCGCCTGCGCCAGGCCAGCTGGCAGCAGTGCCGCCAGCAGCAGCCACAGGCGACCGGCGCCGGCCATCAGAACGTGAGGGTCTGCCATGCGCGCGGCGCCTGTCCGCCGTCCGCAGGGGGCGTCAGGGCCTGCACCTGCGGCGGGGGGGCGAGCGGCGCGTCGCTGCGCTGGTGCACCGTGGTGCAGGCTGCCGTTCCGGCGGTGGCTGGCATGCGGCAGGCGTCCACCAGTCGCAGGTGGATGCGAACCGACGTCGCCTGGACGGTCGGCGTGCCGGTGGGCGCCGGCTGGGCCTGCGCTGCCGACAGTGCGGCCAGCATCAACAGGGCGAGGGGGACGACACCATGGCGACGGGGATTCATGCCCAGCCTTATCGGCCCGCCGCCGCCGCACTTGATGCCCTCAGTAGGTGATGGTCACCTTGACCTGGTCGCTGTAGCTGCCCGCCGCCACCGCGCCGCTGGTCGGTGGGGCGCGGCCGTACACGGTCAGCGTCTGTGCCGCGCCTGTGCCGGTGCCAGACACCCGATCGACATTCACCGTGCTGCCCCAGCGCTGGGTGCGGCTGCTGTCCTGGTACAGCTCATACGGAATGAACCAGGCCGGGTCGGTATCGTGGCGCATGCGGCGGACCGTCCCACTGGCATACAGGCCATTGTCCAGCGCGATGGTGTACGCGGTGCGGTTGAGGCAGGTCAGCCCGATGGTCGAGGTGCGGTCGATGTTGGCGGTGACCGCACCGGCATTGCTGCCGAAGTCCATGTCGGTGGTGACATAGGCACTGCACTGGGGCAGCACGTTGGCGGTGACCGTGAACGGAAAGGCGCCGGTCGCCACCTTGTGCCCGGTGACCCCGGCCACGCTGGAGCAGGCCGGTGGCGCGGTCGCGGTGCCGAGCAGCACCTCGTTGAAGGCGTATTCCAGGCGCACATCGCCGCCACTGAAGGCGCTGCTGTAGGCGCCGGCCGACAGGATCTGCCCGGCCGGGATGCGCCCGTAGATGGTCACCGACACCGCGCCGCTGCCGCCCGTGAGCAACGGCACGTTGTAGTTGAGGTCCACCACCCGCGGGGCCGGCGTGGTGCCCGGGGTCAGGCCCCAGATCGTGCTGTAGGCGGAGCTGGTGAACAGCTGGTAGCTGATCGGGTCGCCGCTGGCGCTGGTCATCTGCCGCAGCGGCGACACCGTGGTGCCGGTGGTGCCCGCGCCGATGCCCAGGCAGGCGCGCACCGACGCGGTGGCCAGCAGGCTCAGCGCGGCGGTCGAGCAGGTGATGGTGAAGGTGGTGGTGGTGAACACCGGTGCCGCGGCCGCATTGGCGACATTGCCGAACGCGGCGGTCACCGGGGTGGTCGTGGTGCAGGTGGTGTCAGCCCGCGCGGTGTCGGTCGCCAGCAGGGCGCCCAGCGCCAGCAGCACGCCCAGCAGCAGGCGGCCGCTCATGGTGCGGGGTCCGGCTGGCAGCGCAGCGGGCCCAGCCGCAGCGACGTGCCGGGGGCGCCATCGCCGAGCGGCACGCTGACCGTGCAGCGGCCGTCGTCGGTATCCACCTGCAGCAGGGCCCGGCCCGGCAGGTCGTCGAGGTAGACTTCGCCGCCATAGCCGACGGTGGCGCTGCGCTGGTCGGGCAGGCGCACCTGGCTTCCCGCCGCCAGCGACTGGTCCTGCGCGTCGTGCAGGACCAGGGTGATCGCGCGGGTCCGGCGCAGCCCGAAGTCCACGCCCAGCCCGGCGCTCTGTCGCGGCGTGACCTGGGTGTCCACGCGATCGGCACGCAGATCGGCGGGCAGGTCCAGGGTGTCGATCGAGATGCGATTGCGTTGCCAGGACAGCAGCGGCGTCACCAGCAGCAGGCCGTTCTCGTCGGTCACCCCGATCGGGCGGTTTTCCAGCCGCACCGGCACCCCGCCGAACCCGCCCGTGGACACCACCGCGAACGCATCGGGTACCTCGCGTGCGGCAAACACATGTCCGCCCATCCAGACCAGGCTGCCGCTGGCATTGGCGTAGGCGAAGCTGGCTTCGCCCTGGCGCGCGGCGCCCAGCGCGTAGCGGCCCACCCGGTTCAACCAGCCCACTTCGGCCAGCCCGCCGGTACCGTCGTCGCCGTGGCGCGCCTGCGCGCGCCAACCGACGCCGCCTTCGCTGCCGTCGCCGGGCACCGGCTTGGACACGTCCACGGTGTACAGCATGCGCTCGCCGTTGCGCTGTGCGGCCACGCTGCTCTGGCGGTTCTGGCCCAGGCTGGCGGTGATCGACACGTACACGCTGCGGTCGGCGCTGGCGTCCAGGTTCTGGTTGAACGAGGCGTAGGCCGACCAGCGCTCGGAAAACGTGCGGTTCCAGAACACGCTGGCATAGCGGCGATCATCGCCATCGGGATAGGACAGCCGCAGGTAGCTGGCGCTCAGCGCCCCGAGCCGGCCCAGGCTGGTGCCGGCGGTGACCTGGTCGGTCACGTCCGGCGGCCGCGCGCCCTGCAGGCTGCCCAGGTCCTGGTATCGGCCATGGGTGCGCAGGGTGGAGGCATTGATATTGAATACCCGGTTGTTCCAGCTGTACCCCAGCGCCCATTGGCCGCCATCGCTGCCGTCGCGGCGGCTGCGCGCGTAGGAGGCATTGAGCACGCCGGCCAGCCCCAGCTGCCACCAGCCACCGGCCCCGGCGCTGGCCACGCCGCCACCGCCCTCGGCATGCAGCTCGGCAGTGAAGCGGTTGTTTACCCCGCGCCGCCAGGTCGCGCTGCCCACCGTCGCGCTGTCGTAGGCAAACGAGCGGATGCCGTAGTCGCGACGCATCCGGCCCACGCCTGCCGACCAGTCCGACAGGCCTTCCGCCAGCAGCTGCTGGGTGCCATAGAAGGAGAAATCCAGGGTCTGCATGCGCCCGTAGGCGTCGGTGATGACCACCTGGGCGTTGCCGGTGCCGCTGATCCCCGGTTGCGCGCCCAGCTGGAACGGGCCTGCCGGTACCTCGCCGTTGTACTGGCGCAGTCCATCCACGTACAGCTCCACCGTGGACGGCACCACTGCCTCGCCCAGGAAGCTTGGGGTCGGGGTGAGCACGCGGTAGGGCTGCAGCCCGTAGTTGCGTCCGACCTGGATGCCGCCCATCCGCACCGGCCGGCTCCAGTCGACGAAGCCGCTGTAGAAGTCGCCGACGGTCAGGGTCACCGCGCTGTCGGGGAAGTCCAGCTGCCAGGCACTGTCGAGCCGCACGCTTTCACCACGCCAGTCGCGCCCGTCGTCCTGGTAGGTGCGCAGCAGCTGGGTGCTGCGCAGGATGCCGCGCCCCAGCCCGAAGATCCGCCACTCGGTGGTCAGCGCCAGGTTGCCGGCGTCTTCGTTGTGGCTGGCGTAGACGTCGTAGTTGACCAGCGCGCCGGGCGAGGCGCTGGCGGTGGGCGGGGTGGGC
The DNA here is from genome assembly GCF_044543385.1 of Stenotrophomonas sp. NPDC077420. Classification (NCBI taxonomy): domain Bacteria; kingdom Pseudomonadati; phylum Pseudomonadota; class Gammaproteobacteria; order Lysobacterales; family Lysobacteraceae; genus Stenotrophomonas; species Stenotrophomonas sp. NPDC077420. The sequence goes on along the minus strand of NZ_JBITVZ010000007.1, from coordinate 162,448 downwards.
AGCGCCTGGCCCAGTTCGGTGGTGGGCAGCGTCAACTGCTCGAGCGGAACCTCCAGCGAAAGGGTCTGCAGGCCGGCGTCGTAGCGCACCACCACGCCGCTGATCTGCGCCAGCGGTACCGGCGCATCGCCGCGTGCGCCGAATCCCAGCTGGCGCAGCACCGCCGGATCGGCGCGTAGCTGCCCGCCGATCTGGGTGAACGGCAGCAGCCCGCGTGGGCTCCCGTTGAGGGTCACGTCCAGGTACAGGGTCTGCGGTGCAGTGAGCGGCGTCGGCGCCGGCAGCATGACGTCGTCCGCGGCCGACGCGCCGATCTCCGCAGCGCCGTCCAGCGGGCCGTCGGCGGCGCGGGCCACGCTGCCCGGCATTCCAGACGAGACCGCGCCGGCAGCCAGGGCGACGCGCATGCAGGCCTCAGCGAGCCGGCGGCGTCGAAGACAGTGGCGTGGCTTGCGAGGCGCCATTGATCTTTGCCGAAAGGGTCGCGCCGGCGAGGCGGCTGGCGGAGATGTCCAAGGGCCAGCGCATGGTCTGGCCGCCCAGGACATAGCCGACCAGCCCGGGCTGGAAGATCTGCGGTCGCTCCAGCGGGCCCACGGCCAGATCGGCCAGCTGGGCATACCCGGTGCCCCGGTTGTGCACCTCCAGCACGGGCGCGCCCTCAGGCGGGGTCACTACCGTCACCTGCAGGTCCGGCGCTGCCGGATCGCCTTCCGGCTGCACGAACACCGGCAACGAGTAGCGCAGCACGAACTGCATGCCCTGGCGACCCGGGTCCAGTCTGGGCACTTCATCGACGATCACCCGGTAGGCCAGCTGCCCCGCCGGCGCGTGCGGGTTCGCCCGCACCACCCGGATCAGCTGCTGCTGGCCGGCGGCCAGCGCCTGCATCGGCGGGCTGACCACCAGCTCGGTGGTGGGTTCGAGTGCATCACGCCCCTCGGCCTGGGTCCAGCGGAAGACCCGCGCCTGCACGTCCACCGGCGCGGAGCCGCTGTTGCTGATCCACAAGGCCTCGGCGTTCTGGCGTGCGGTGAGCTGGAGGGAGGTGGGGGCCACCTGCAGGCTGGCTGCCCATGCCCCCGGCAGCGTGAGCGCACCGAGCAGGACCCCGCCGCACAGCTTCGCCGCGGCGCGCATGGCGCACCCCCGCAGTCGCTGGAACATGGCGGGCCTCAGTAGGTGATGGTGGCGGTGACTGTGTCCTGGTAATTACCCGTCGCAGCGTTGTTCACGCTGGGATTGGCGACCTGGCCGTAGATCGGATACGCCTGCGCCAGGCCGGTGCCGACGCCGGCCACGGTGTTGGTTCCCGCCGTGGCCCCCCAGACGGTGGTGCGGGTGGCGTTGGAATACAGCTGGTAGCCAACGAAATTGTTGGTGGTCACCGTGGTATCGGTATTGCGCATGCGACGGGTGGTGACGTCGTTGGCGGTGGCGGCATTGGAGCCGGCATTGAGTGCGATGGTGTACGGCGTGAGCGCCGAGCACTGCGCGGTCACCGAGCCCTGCGCGTTGATCGGCGTGGTGGCGGTAGACAGGGCCGAGCCGAAATCGACATCGGTCGCTGCGGCCGCGGTGATCGTGCAGGCCTTGGTGATGATCAGGCGCACGTTGAAGGTGGTGGTGTCGGCAGCGAGGGCGGGCGAGGCCAGGGTGGCCAGGCCGAGGCCGAACAGCAGGGGGCGCGGGGCGCGGAGGAATCGCATGGTCTTCTCCTTGGACGGGGGTCCTGGATGAACGGATCGATGCCGGCGTACTGCAGGGGGAGGGCGCCAGGGGCGGCGCTGGGTCCCTTATAAAAGCAGGCTTGTGGGTGATATGTGACGGAAATTGGCCAGTTATCACAGTTTTTACGTTGCAGTGCCGGGGTGCGGGGGCCGCGCGAGGCCGCAGACCCCAACCTGCGCTGTCAGCGTTCTGCCGGCTGCGGTTCAGAATGGGCCCGGATCGGCGATAATGGCCGGCATGAGCGTGAATCTGAAAACCCCCGAGGAAATCGAACTGATGCGTGTCGCCGGCCGCCTGGCCAGCGAAGTGCTCGACATCGTCACCCCGCATGTGAAGCCGGGCGTGACCACCGAAGCGCTGGACCGCATCTGCCACGACCACATCATCAACGTGCAGAAGGCCATCCCGGCCAATGTCGGCTATCGGGGCTTCCCGAAGACGGTGTGCACGTCGGTCAACAATGTGATCTGCCACGGCATCCCGAGCGAAGGCAAGGTCCTCAAGGACGGCGACATCGTCAATATCGACGTCACCGTGATCAAGGACGGCTGGCACGGCGACACCAGCCGCATGTACTACGTCGGCACCCCGTCGGTGATGGCGCGGCGGCTGGTGGAGGCGACCTATGAAGCCATGTGGCGTGGCATCCGCGCGGTCAAGCCGGGCGCGACGCTGGGCGACATCGGCCACGCGATCCAGGAGTACGCTGAATCCGAGCGTTTCAGCGTGGTGCGCGAGTACTGCGGCCACGGCATCGGCAAGGTCTACCACGACGAGCCGCAGGTCGTGCATTACGGGCGCCCGGGCCAGGGCCTGGTCCTGCAGCCGGGCATGACCTTCACCATCGAGCCGATGATCAACGAGGGCACCCGCTACAACAAGGTGCTGCCGGATGGCTGGACCGTGGTCACCAAGGACCGCAAGCTCTCGGCGCAGTGGGAGCACATGGTCGCGGTTACCGAGACCGGCGTGGACGTGCTGACCCTCTCGCCCGGCGAATCGCAGGTCTGAGCATGCTGCCGGCGAGCCCGACCCTGGACGCGCCGGCCGACGCCGTCGCCGACCCCGAGTGGGCGGCGGAGGCCCGCCAGACCCTGCAGCAGGCCGATGCCCGCCTGTATCGACGCTTCGACCAGGGCGACAACATCGAGCGCCTGCTCGCGCTGCGCGCGCGGGCGGCCGACCACCTGATCCGCCTGGCCTGGCAGCGCTGCGTGCCGGCCGACGCCGGCCTGGCGCTGTTTGCGGTCGGTGGCTATGGACGGGGCGAGCTGTTCCCGCGCTCGGACATCGACCTGCTGGTATTCGGACCGGAGGCTGCCCAGCGCACCCATGAGGCGGCGCTTGCGCGGCTGTTCGCGCTGCTGTGGGATTGCGGGCTGCCGGTCAGCCATGCGGTGCGCTCGGCGCAGGCCTGTGTGCAGGCAAGCGCCGACCAGACCGTGCTGACCGCCCTGATCGAATCGCGCCCGCTGGTGGCCGACGAGGCCGCACGGCAGGGAGTGAAGCAGGCCGTGAACACCGACGGCCTGTGGCCGCCCCGCGCCTTCTTCCTGGCCAAGCGCGACGAGCTGCTGGCCCGCCATCAGCGGTTTGGCGATACCGCCGACAACCTCGAACCGGACATCAAGGATGGTCCGGGCGGCCTGCGCGACCTCAATACGCTGGGCTGGATGGCGCTGCGCGCGTTCGGCGTGCGCGAACTGGAAGCGCTGGTCGGGCTGGGTCATCTGGGCCCGGACGAAGCCGCGGCGTTGCGCCGCGAGCGTTGTGCGCTGGCACGGCTGCGTTTTGGCCTGCACCTGGTCGCCAACCGTCCGGAAGAGCGCCTGCGCTTCGATTACCAGAAGACCCTGGCCGCCCGCCTCGGCTTCGAGGACGACGTGGAGAGCCTTGCGGTCGAGAAGATGATGCAGGGCTTCTACCGCAGCGCCTCCGTGGTGCGCCGGATCAGCGACCGCCTGCTGCAGCGCTTCGAGGAACAGTTCGACGGCGAGGCCGTGCCCGAACCGGTCAGCGTGGGTTTCTCGCTGCGCCGTGGTTATCTCGCCGCCAACGATCCGCAGTGGCCGAACGGCGACATCGAACAGGTCTTCGCGCTGTTCTCCAGCTGGGCCTACAACCCGGAGGTACGCGGCCTGCATTCGCTCACGGCGCGGGCGCTGGCCGAGGCGCTGGCCGATCTGCCGGCCTACACCGAGGCGGGAACGGCCGCGCGCGACCAGTTCCTGGCCTTGCTGCGCAGCCCGCGCGCGGTCGACACGCTGGCGCGGATGGCCAGGCTCGGCGTGCTGGGCCAGTGGATTCCGGCCTTCGCCCAGGTATCGGGGCGCATGCAGTTCGACCTGTTCCATGTCTACACCGTCGATCAGCACACGCTGATGGTGCTGCGGAACATCGGCCTGTTCTCCAGCAGCCGCGCCGACGAACGTTTCTCGATCGCCCACGAAGTGTGGCCGCGCCTGCGCAAGCCGGAACTGCTGCTGCTGGCCGGCCTGTTCCATGACATCGCCAAGGGCCGGGGGGGCGACCATTCCGAACTCGGCGCGGTCGACGCCCGCGCGTTCTGCCAGGCGCTTGCGCTGAGCAGTTCGGACACCGAGCTGGTGGCCTGGCTGGTGGAACAGCACCTGCGCATGTCGGTCACCGCGCAGAAGCAGGATATCTCCGACCCGGACGTGATCCACCGCTTCGCGACCCTGGTCGCCAGCCGCGACCGCCTTGATTACCTGTACCTGCTGACCTGCGCCGACATCGCCGGGACCAGTCCGAAGTTGTGGAACGCGTGGAAGGACCGCCTGCTGGCCGACCTGTACTTCGCCGCGCGCCGCGCGCTGCGTGACGGCCTGGAAAACCAGATGCCCGCCGCCGAACGCGTGCTCGAAGCGCGCGAGTCGGTGCGCGCGCTGGTGCGCGAGCGCGGCTACGACGATGCGACCATCGACCGCCAGTTCACGGTGATGCCGGACGAGAGCTTCATCCGCCTGCGCCCGGAGCAGCTGGCCTGGCAGGCGGCGGCGCTGGTGCCGATCAAGCAGGGCCAGACCCTGGTCAAGGTGCGCCGGATCACCGCTGACGACGATGCGCTGGAAGTATTCGTGCATTCCCCTGACCGCGACGGCCTGTTTGCCGCCATCGTGATGACGTTGGACCGCAAGGGCTACGGCATCCATCGCGCACGCGTGCTCGACGGCCCGGTGGACACCATTTTCGATACCTTCGAAGTGACCCCGGCCGACAGCTTCGCCGACGGCGATGCGCCCCGCCTGGAAGCGGCCCTGCGCGACGCGCTGGCCGGCGACCTGGCGCGGCTGCGTCCGTCGCGGCGGGTGGTGCCGCGCCAGCTGCGGCATTTCCGCTTCGCCCCGCGCATCGAATTCCGCGACGCCAACGACAACGACACCGGCGGCACCCGCTTCAGCCTGGTCGCTCCCGACCGCCCCGGGTTGCTGGCCGACGTCGCCTTCGTCCTGCGCAACCAGGGCCTGCGCGTGCATGACGCGCGTATCGCCACCTTCGGCGAGCGCGCCGAAGACATGTTCGTGATCAGCGATGAACACGACCGCCCCCTGACCGAAACCGCCAGGCAGCAGCTGCACGACGCCATGCTGGCCTGCCTGGACCCTGATCGAAAAGCCGGAGACCCCCCCTGATGGCCACCAAGCCTGCCAAGAAGACCGCCGCCAAGAGCGCAGCGGCCAAGAAGACTGCTGCCGCCGCCCCGGCGGTGAAGAAGACTGCTGCGAAAAAGGCAGCGCCGGCGACGAAGAAGGCCCCGGTGAAGAAGAGTGCGGCCAGCAGCGCGGCGGACACCGCCGCCAAGCGCGCCGAGACCATTGCCCGCAAGTCGCTGCGCAAGCCGGCCACGCCGGGCGTGGAAGAGCTCAAGTTCGGCATCGAGAGCGCCTTCGAGCGCCGCGCCACGCTGACCCTGCATGAGATCGAAGGCTCGACCAAGCCGCTGGTCGGCCGCGTCATCGATGGGCTGGAAACCGGTGAATTCCGCGTGGCCGAGCCGGACGGCCATGGCGGCTGGAAGGTCAACGAATGGTTGAAGAAGGCGGTGCTGCTGTACTTCCGCGTGAACGACATGGCGGTGGTCGACGCGCGCCCGGCGCCGTTCTGGGACAAGGTGGAATCGCGTTTCGCCGGCTTCGACGAAGCGAAGTTCCGCCGCGCCGGGGTGCGCGTGGTGCCCGGCGCGATCGCGCGCCGTGGCAGCTACTTCGGCAAGGACGTGGTGCTGATGCCCAGCTTCACCAACATCGGCGCCTACGTCGGCGAAGGCACCATGGTCGATACCTGGGCCACGGTGGGCTCGTGCGCGCAGATCGGCAAGCATTGCCACCTGTCCGGCGGCGCCGGCATCGGCGGCGTGCTGGAACCGCTGCAGGCCAGCCCGACCATCATCGAAGACCATTGCTTCATCGGTGCACGTTCGGAAGTGGTGGAAGGCTTCGTGGTCGGCCACCACAGCGTGATCGGCATGGGCGTGTTCCTGGGCCAGAGCACCCGCGTGTACAACCGCGCCACCGGTGAGATCAGCTACGGTTCGGTGCCGCCGTACAGCGTGGTGGTATCCGGGCAGCTGCCGTCCAAGGACGGCTCGCATTCCCTGTACTGCGCGGTCATCGTCAAGCAGGTCGACGCCAGGACCCGCAGCAAGACCAGCGTCAACGACCTGCTGCGCGGCCTGGCCGACTGACCGGCTGACGCAATCGGGGCATCGCCAGATGCCCCGATGACGCTTTCGCCGCGCGCTATGGCGCGGCTTCGCAAACGCGGTCACAGCTTGACGCACGCATTGCCCAGGGCACGTCTTCGCGTGCCTATGCTGCGCTTCCCCAGGCAGAAGGCGCTTCCGTGGAAAACGTCAGCAATGCAGTGCCGGTGATCCACCACCCGATTCAATCGCTGCCGCAGGTCGCTGCGGATCGTGCAACGGTCGACAACGCGCTGGCGCCGACGGGCATTTACAACCTCCCAGGCTTCGCCGGCATGCCCAATGTGCCTGCCGGCGAGTATGGCGTACGCCTTACGCAGGCCGACTACGTCATTTCGGCGCTGTATCAGAAGATCGTGAAGCACGGCGACCTGTCCACGCTCAATGCGGACCTGGATACGATCGCGCGCGTGATGTCTGGCAGCGTCGGCTTTGGCGACACCGAAGACGAACAGCGCGCCTCCAACATCTACGTCGGCAAGGCGCTCAACATCCTGTGCCAGCAGGTGCGCCGCACTGCCGGGCCGCCCTGCGATGGAAATCGCCTGCTGCGCGCGACCCAGCGCTGTGTCGAGACGATCCGGGCCCGCCAGGAGTTCACCCTGGAAAACGCCAGTGTGATGATGTTCCACCTGGGTGAGCTCATCAACCATCCGCCTCTGCAACGCAGCTGCAGCGCGACGATCACCGAGCACCTGGCCCCGATCTTCGAAACCCTGCTGCGCCAGCATCCCATCCACGCCATCGAGGGGGCGACGCTGGCCTTCGGTCTGGTCAGCGCGCTGCGCGCGTCCGAGCATCTGATGACGCGACCGCAGGGCGCGGCCCTGCCACGCCCCGCCGCCGACAGCCTGTTGTTGACCGTGCCGTCGCTGCTGGAGGCGCAGCCGGATCTCCTGCTGGGGTGGGAGAGCCGGACCCTGGCCCTGGTGGCCAAGTACGGTGTGCAGTACCTGCGGCGGCTGGCACAGCTGAGCCGGGGCCGCGGGCGCCTGGCCCAGGGCACTGCGCTGCAGATCAACGCAGCGCGCGTACTCAAGCCGATCATCGAAGAAGCCCGCCAGCCGTCGCGGCGGATATGGGACCAGCGCGATGGCGACTACCGCGGCCTGGGCCAGGACAAGCAGCTCCGGGACTACCTGGCCTATGCCACGCATTACTACTGCCGGTGGCTGACGCAGCAGCCGGAATGGGTGCAGTCGCGGTTGACGCTGCAGGAGGCGCCGCGCCAGGTCGCCGACAACCCGGCCAATGGCCGCAGCTTTGCCAACGTGGTGCAGCGGCGCAGCGCGATGGCGACACCCACGGAGCAGGCGTCGGCGGTTCCCGCACCGTTCGTCGCCACACCGGTGCGCCGGCCGCGGTCCACCGAGATCACCCATCTCGAGCCGCCCAGTGCGTTGGCCCGGTTCAGCCAGGCCGCGGGCGACCTGGTCCGGCTCGCCGAGGATGCCGACCGCTTCGACCGCGAAGACGCGGTATCGGCCACCAACGCATTGATCGTTTCGATCGAGGCGGGGCGGACCACGTTGAACGACGCCTCGCGGGTGCAGATGCTGCTGGACATGGACGCGGTGTGCATGCGGCTGTACGCGGCCGATCCGTTCGATGCGCCGCAGTATCAGTGGCAGCTGTCGAGCATGCGTGGCTTCCTCTCTTCGCAGCTGGCGCTGCTGGTGGATCGGCAGGGACGCCCGCTGATCGGCATTGACGTGCCGTTCGACTACGGCCTGTCGTCATGGCAGCGCTCGCTGCTCACCGTACTCAACACGTACGATGCATCGGCTGACCGCGAGGCCGGCACCTCGGCAGGGCAGGGCTATACTGGCCGCCAGTCCCCATGACCCACTGTCGGCAATGACCACCACCGTTTACGGATTGAAGAACTGCGATAGCTGCAGGAAGGCCAGCAAGTGGCTCGATCGCTTCCAGGTGCCGTACACCTTCGTCGACTACCGCGACGTCAAGCCCAGCCCGGAAACCCTGCTGGACTGGGCGGCCCAGGCCGGTGGGTTCCCGGCGCTGGTGAACCGTTCCTCCACCACCTGGCGGCAGCTGCCCGAGAACCGCAAGGCGGCGGCCTCTGACGCGGAGTGGAAGCTGCTGCTGCGCGAGTATCCGCAGCTGATCAAGCGTCCGGTCGTTGTGAGCGCGGACGGCGTGATGACCCAGGGCTTTTCCGACAACGGGTTCAAGCAGCGGTTCGGAGTGGGCGCGTGAACGACGTCGTTGCACTGACCTGCGACCTGATCGCCCGGGCGTCCGTGACGCCCGAGGATGCCGGCTGCCAGGCACTGCTGGCTGGGCGCCTGCAGCAGGTCGGCTTCACCTGCGAGCACCTGCGCCTGGGCGAGGTCGACAACCTGTGGGCCACGCACGGGCAGGGCGCCCCGGTGCTGGTGCTGTTGGGCCATACCGACGTGGTGCCGAGTGGGCCGGTCGAGGCATGGCGGAGCGACCCGTTCGATCCGCAGATCCGGGACGGTGTGCTGTACGGGCGCGGCGCGGCCGACATGAAGGGTAGCGTGGCCGCCTTCGTGGTCGCGGCCGAACAGTTCGTGGCCGCCCATCCGGACCATCCCGGCACGCTGGCGGTGCTGCTGACCAGCGATGAAGAAGGCGATGCCATCGACGGCGTGCGCCGGGTCGCAGACCTGTTCCGCGCGCGCGGCCAGAAGATCGACTGGTGCATCACCGGCGAGCCGTCCTCCACCGCCGTGCTCGGCGACCTGCTGCGGGTTGGCCGGCGCGGCAGCCTGTCGGGCACGCTGACCGTCCAGGGCGTGCAGGGTCACGTGGCGTACCCGCACAAGGCGCGCAATCCGATCCACCTGGCCGCGGCTGCGCTGTCGGAGTTGACCGCGCGGCACTGGGACGATGGCTTCGAAAGCTTCCCGCCGACCAGTCTGCAGGTGTCCAACATCCACGCCGGCACCGGTGCCAACAACGTGATCCCCGGCGAGCTGCAGGTGCTGTTCAACCTGCGCTACAACCCGCTCTGGAACGCGCCGAAACTGGAGCAGGCGATCACCGCGCTGCTGGACCGCCATGGCCTGGAGTACCGGCTGAAGTGGCACCGCAGCGGCGAACCGTTCTATACGCCGGAAGGCACGCTGCGACGCGTGGCGCGCGAGGTACTGGGCGAATTCGCCGGCGCCGCGCCGGAGGAAAGCACCGGCGGCGGCACCTCCGACGCACGCTTCATCGCACCGCTGGGCGCACAGTGCATCGAAGTGGGGCCGGTCAACGCCAGCATCCACCAGGTGGACGAAAACGTGTCGGTGGCCGACCTGGAGAAGCTGCCGGAACTGTACCGGCGCCTGATCGAGCGCCTTCTCACCGAAGGTAGAGCCGACTGTTAGTCGGCTGCCCTACGCGCGCCGATGGTAGAGCCGACTGTCAGTCGGCTGCTCTACGCGCAGAACCAAGGTCCCCGCGGCGGCCGGCAGCCGACCAACAGTCGGCTCTACCTTCGGCGCTACCTTCGGCTCCCCCGGCATCAGGCCACGATCAAGCCAAACGCGGCCAGCGCTGCGCCTGCCTGCCGCTGCGAAATCACCGCCTTCCTGAAGTGTTTGCTGTCCATCACGTTGAGTCCGGTGATATCGGCACCGCGAAGGTCGGCGCCGTCGAAGCGGGTCAGGCGAATCTGCGCGTTGCGCAGGCTGCCGCCCTCGAATACGGCATCGCGGAAATCGCAGCCGGACAGCTCCGCATCGGAAAAATCCATCCCGTGCAGCGTGGCCTTGCGGAACGACAGCCCACGCAGGTCCGCACTGACCAGCAGGCAGTCGCGGAACTCCAGCGCCCAGCCGGTCACCTCCTGCAGGTGCGCGCCGGTCAGCTTGCAGTCCTGGAACTGCACCGATGACAGCGTTGCCCGGCGCCAACAGCTGTTGTTGAGGTCGCAGTGGCTGAAGCGCGCATCGCTCAACTGCGCCGCGCTGAAGTCGCACTGGCCGCCCCGGCAGCGGGTCCACTGGCTTTCTTCCAGCGACGCGGCCAGCCATGACGCACCGGCGACCGAGCACTGGTCGAACGCGAATCCGTCCATGTCCAGGCGGGAATAATCGCCGTCGTCGAACACGCAGTTCTCGAACACCGCATGGCCGGGGTGTGCGGCGATGATCGCCTGCATGCGGGCGCGGGTAACGGTTTCGTCACGGAAGACAGCACGGTTCATGCGCCTATTCTGTTCGACATCGCCACGCCCCGGCAGTCTTGTCGGCCTGCCGGATGTGTGTACAGCGCTGTCGCCACGCGCGCGGCCAGCGCGGGAAGCGACAGGGCAGACCGGGCGGCTGATCCTCCAGGGGCAGGGGCTGAACCAGTTGCGTCCGCAACAGTTGCACCGCGCCGGAAACAGCGGTACGGTCAGTCCATGTCCACGCTCCTGGCCACCGCCGTCAACAATAACCGCACTAATCTGCGCGCGAATAATCGTGCGCGGCCAATGCGGGACTGCGACCAGGGCTAGTACAAGCAACAAACGCCCGGACCCCAGAAAACCCGCATCGGCCGATGCGGGTTTTTTGTTTTCCGGGTGCAGCACAGGCCCGGGATGGGTGGCCGGTCGGATGCAGGCGCTACGTGTATTCCCCCATCATCAGGAGCTGTTCCCATGTGTTCGATTTTTGGAATGTTCGGCCTGCAGGCCGGCGATGACCTCACCGCCCTGCGCCGCCATGCGCTGGACCTGTCGCAACGCCAGCGCCATCGCGGCCCGGACTGGAGCGGCGTGTACGTCGACGACGGCGCCATCCTGGTCCACGAGCGGCTGGCCATCGTCGACCCGGCCGGCGGCTCGCAGCCGCTGCTGTCCGACGATGGCAGCCTGGCCCTGGCGGTCAACGGCGAGATCTACAACCACCGCGAACTGAAGGCCGAACTGGCACAGCCCTATGCGTTCCAGACCGGCTCGGACTGCGAAGTGATCAACGCGCTGTACCAGCAGGATACCCCCGCGTCGTTCCTCAACCGCCTCAACGGCATCTTCGCGTTCGCCCTGTGGGACCGCGCGCAGCAACGGGTGCTGATCGCACGCGATCCGATCGGGGTGGTGCCGCTGTACTGGGGGCACGACAAGGATGGCCGCCTCATGGTGGCCTCGGAGCTGAAGTCGCTGGTGGACACCTGTGCCGACGCGGCCCAGTTCCCGCCGGGCCACTGGTACGACAGCGCCAGCGACACGCTGACCCGCTACTACGAGCGCCCGTGGCGCGACTATGCCGCCGTGGAAGGGGTCGAGGCGGACCGCGCCGCCCTGCGTGAAGCCTTCGAGCGCGCCGTGCACCGTCAGTTGATGACCGACGTGCCGTACGGGGTGCTGCTTTCCGGTGGCCTGGATTCGTCGCTGGTCGCCGCGGTGGCCGCCCGCTATGCCCGCCACCGCATCGAAGACGGCGACCAGAGCGAGGCCTGGTGGCCGCGCCTGCACTCGTTCGCCATCGGGTTGAAGGGCTCGCCCGACCTGGCCGCCGCTGCCGTCGCCGCCGAAGCGCTCGGCACCGTCCACCACGGTTTCGAGTACACCTTCGAAGAAGGGCTGGATGCGCTGCCCGACGTGATCCGGCACGTGGAAACCTACGACGTCACCACCATCCGCGCCTCCACTCCGATGTTCCTGCTGGCGCGCCGGATCAAGGCGATGGGCGTAAAGATGGTGCTCTCCGGTGAGGGCAGCGACGAAATCTTCGGCGGCTACCTGTACTTCCACAAAGCGCCCAACGCCCGCGAATTCCACGAAGAGCTGGTGCGCAAGCTGGATGCGCTGAACAACTACGACTGCCTGCGCGCCAACAAATCGATGATGGCCTGGGGCGTGGAGCCGCGCGTCCCGTTCCTGGACCGCGAATTCCTCGACGTGGCGATGCGCATCGATGCGAAGCACAAGATGGTCGGGCAGGGTGCAGGTGGCGCGCGCCGGATCGAGAAAGCGGTGCTGCGCGAGGCGTTCGAAGGCTACCTGCCGGATTCGATCCTGTGGCGGCAGAAGGAGCAGTTCAGCGATGGCGTGGGCTATGGCTGGATTGATGGGCTCAAGGCGCACGCCGAAGCCCAGATCAGCGACCGGGTGATGGCCGCAGCGGACAAGCGCTTCGTGCACAATCCGCCGCAGACCAAGGAGGCGTATTACTACCGCCACGTGTTCGAGCAGTACTTCCCGACCCAGGCCGCGGCGGAAACCGTGCCCGGCGGCAAGTCGATCGCCTGTTCGTCGCCGGCCGCGATCGCCTGGGACGCCAGTTTCGCCAGCATGGCCGATCCGTCCGGCCGCGCCGTTGCCGGTGTCCATGAGCAAGCCCTGGCCGGGTAGCGCCGGCCGTTGGCCGGCCCAGGCAACGGTCGCAGCGTCCATGTGGGCCGGCCAGCGGCCGGCGCTACCGGGTAACATTCCCGCTTCATGCATTGGGGAATGTTCATGGACGTACAGACCGGAGGCAGCGTGCCGCGGATGAAGTGGGGTTGGCACTACCTGGCCTGGGCCGGGATTCCGCTGGTCATCGGCCTGGCGCTGGCGCGTTATGCCGGACCCGAGCTGCCGGCCGTGGCCGCCAAGGCCGAACCGGTGGTGGGCAGCGACTGGGCCCACCATCTGGCCTCGCCGCTGGGCCTGTTCCTGCTGCAGCTGCTGGTGCTGCTGGTGGTGGCCAAGGGGGCGGGCGCGCTGTTGAAGCGGCTCGGACACCCGGCGGTGATCGGCGAAATGGCCGCCGGCTTGATGATGGGCCCGCTGGTGCTGGGCAGCCTGCTGCCGGGGCTGCACGGTGCCTTGTTCCCGGCCAGTTCGCTGGGGCCGCTGGGCATGCTCAGCCAGCTCGGCGTGCTGATGTTCCTGCTGGTGGCCGGCGCCGAACTCGACCTCGGCGGGCTGCGCGGCCGCCGCCGCTTTGCGTTCACGGTCAGCCACGCCGGCATTGCGGTGCCCTTCGTGCTGGGCGTGGCGCTGGCGATCTGGATGTACCCGAACCACGGCCCAAGCGGCGTGGGCTTCACCGCGTTCGCATTGTTCGTCGGAATTTCACTGAGCATCACCGCCTTCCCGGTGCTGCTGCGGATCCTGGCCGACCGCGGCCTTACCCACACCCCACTGGGACAGACCGCCATCGCCTGCGCGGCGCTGGGCGATGCCACCGCATGGTGCCTGCTGGCGCTGATCGTGGCCGCCGCCCAGGCCACCAACTGGGTGCCGGCCGGCCTCAACCTGCTGTGCGTGGTGGGGTTCATCGCGCTGATGCTGGGCGTGGTCAAGCCGTGGTTCGCACGTCAGGTCGTGCAGGCCGGTAGCGAAGGCCGCTGGCTGCTGGGCATGCTGCTGTTGTCGCTGGCCAGTGCGCTGGTCACCGAAGTACTGGGCATCCACGCGCTGTTCGGTGCGTTTGCGGCCGGCGTGGCGGTGTCTGCCAATGCGCAGCTGCGCCACCTTTTGATGGCACGGGTGGAGCCGTTCGCGGTGACCCTGCTGCTGCCGTTGTTCTTTGCCATGACCGGCCTGCGCATGCGTGCCGACGCGTTGCACGCCAGCGACCTGCTGCTGTGCGCGGTGGTGATCGCGGTTGCCACGCTGGGCAAGCTGCTCGGCACCTGGAGCGCGGCACGCACGGCCGGCATGGGCAGCCGTGATGCGTGGAAACTGGGCGCGCTGATGAACACCCGTGGCCTGATGGAGCTGATCGTGCTCAACCTGGGCTATGAACTGGGCTTCCTCGGCGACCGCCTGTTCGCGGTGCTGGTGATCATGGCGCTGGTGACCACCGCCATGACCGGTCCGCTGCTGGCACTGATGGAGCGGCGGAACGCGCGTCGCTGACCACCGGGCCGCGGGGTCTTCGACCACGGCGTGGGGCTCGACCACGGCGTGGGGTAGAGCGGACTGTTAGTCCGCTGCTGTTGGCGATGGGCTTGACGGCTGCGCTACCGCGCGAAGAGCAGCGGACTAGCAGTCCGCTCTACCCAGTCCGATTTACCCAGTCCAATTTACCGCGCGCGTGCCGTGCGTTGCCGTGGCTGACTTCATTTCGGCTCGAGCCGCAACGTGTACTGCGTTGCGCCCGGCAGGAACGGCGTGGGCCTGCCCTGCACCCAATCTTCATGGCCCGCGCCCCAGAACGGCGACAGCGGGTGGCCGCTCTGGCCGCCGGGCATGTGGATGATGCCGTCGGCTTCGTGGCCCGGCGACACCACCATGCGTTGCGATGCACCGAACGCGGTGCCCTGCACGCGCGGCATGTCGCGGTCGCCCGGCAGCGGATCGGTTGGCATGCACAGCCACGCGCGGGCGAAGGCGGGCAGGGCGCGGCTGATGGGGTGGCAGATGGATGCCGTATTGCGTTCCCCCCAGGTGCGCTGGGCCAGGTCCGGGCCCAGTGCGGCCAGTTCCGTTTCGGTCTGTCGCGCCGCCTCGGCCAGCAGCGCGTTCCAGTCCGGGTACGGTGGTGGCAGCAGGTGCGCGGGCCGTTCGGTCACCAGCGGCCACAGCACCGCTTCGATCTGCGGCAGCCTCGGCTCCAGGTACTGTTCGCCCAGTGATTGCCTCGGCTGCGCCAGCAGGCCTGCCGTGACGATCTCCTGCACCTTGCCGCGGAACGCGCGGGTGATCCGGTAGCTGACCGCGTCGGCCGAGGCGTGCCCTTCCCAGTGGGCGCTGGCCACGGCCAGCCGCTTGAGGGCAGGGTCGTCGCTGTGCGTGACCACCTGCCGCAGCAGGGTGTACCAGCGTTCCAGGAACACCGCGCGGTCGTCCAGCTGGATCGCCAGCAGGTCTTTTTCGGTGAAGCGCGCCTTGGCATGCAGGTCGTCGCGGATCTGCCGGCCGCGCGCGCCCAGGTCGTAGCCGGCGTTGCCGGCCACGGCAAGCTCGGCGCCATCCAGCACCCGCCCATTGGCGGTCCACACGCGGTGCGAAGGCGGATCCACCAGCGTCGGTGCGCCATCGCTGCGGATCGGCCACGGGGCACAAGTAGCAGGCGCGGTGCTGGCAATGCCGGCCGGCGGGCAGTCGGCGGCCCGGTCCGGGCGCGCGCCCAGCAGGCGCCAGGCAATGCGGCCGTGGGCGTCGGCCAGCACCAGGTTCTGGGTGGGAATGCCGGCGCGGTCGGCGATCTTCAGCGCATCGTCCAGGTCGGCGGCGCGCGCCATGTCGGCGAAGTCCAGGCGCACCGCGCCGGGCAGGTGCGCGGTCCAGCGCAATGCTTCGCCGCTGCCGTCGGGGCGTTCGTGCAGGATCGGTCCCCACGCGGTTTCACGTACACGCAGGCGCACGTCCGCGGCATTGGCGACGCGGATGCGCTCTTCATGCACGCGCACGCCCGCGTCGCCGGCCGCAACCGGCCGGAAATCGGCGGTGTCGATGTAGCTGTTGGTGAAGCCCCAGGCCACGTGCCCGTTGCTGCCCACCACGATGGCGGGAAGGCCGGGCAGCGAGAAGCCGCTGACGTCCACCGTGCCGCCGGCCGCCTGCGGGTCGGGATAGCGAAGCCGCACGCGCAACCACAGGCTGGGCGCGCGCAGGCCCAGGTGCATGTCGTCGGCGACGATGGCGCGGCCGTCGGCGGTGAGCGCGCCGGCCACGGCGAAGTTGTTGCTGCCTTTGACGTCGGCCTCCGCGCGCGCTGCGGCCGACGGCGCGGGCGAGCCACTGCGCAGGTCCAGCACGTTCCGGGGGGGCAGCACCGCATTGCCACGCGGCGCGCCGAACAACGGCGCGTCCCACTCGCTGCCGTCATGGCTGAGCAGGGCATACAGTGCCGGTGGCGCCACCTCGCGGATCCGGCGCATCGCCAGCTCGCTTTCGTTGCCCGGGTCCTGCAGGTCCGCGTACATGGCCAGGCCGGTCAGGATCGAATCAGTGCGCGACCAGGCGGCCGGTTGCTGCCGCAGCAGCAGGTAGGGCCACGGCCGCACCCGCAGCGCGCCCACCCCCTGGTTCACACCGTCCACGTAGGCCTGCAGCACCTCGGCCTGGTCGCCCATGGCCTCGGCCAGGTGCGCGTCGGTGCGTGCACGCAGGCGGTGCACGCGCATGCGCTGGTCGACCTCCAGCGCGGCCGGGCCGAACAACTCGGCCAACTCGCCGGCCGCGGCGCGGCGCATCAGGTCCATGTCGAAGTAACGCTCCTGCGCGTGCACCAGGCCCAGCGCGCGCATGGCGTCGGCTTGGCTGATGGCATCGATGGTGACCACGCCGATCGCGTCGCGCTGGATGGTTACCGGCGCCTGCAGACCCGCCAGCGGGGCCTCGCCGTCAAGCGGCGCCAGGCTGCCGCGCAGCATCCCCCAGGCCACGCCCATCGCGACAATGATGAGCACCCCCAGTACCGCACCTGCCCACAGCAACCGCTTCGGCCAACGACGCATGCCCTCTCCCCGACGTCCGTGATGGCCCGATTGTAGGGCCGGTGTGTTTCGCGTGAATACCGCGTGCAGGGCACTGCAAGCGCAACTGCGACTGATTCCGGTTCGATCATCGTCGCCCGGGATAGGGCACCATGCGCGCATCGATTCACAGGAGCCCCCATGAAAGGCCACCCCGACGTCATTGAATGCCTGAAGGAACTGCTGCGCGGCGAGCTGGCGGCGCGCGACCAGTACTTCATCCACTCGCGCCGCTACGAGGACCAGGGCTTGTTCGCGTTGTACGAGCGCCTCAACCACGAAATGGAAGAAGAGACCCAGCATGCCGACGCGCTGCTGCGTCGGATCCTGTTCCTGGGTGGCAACCCGGACATGCGCCCGCATGCGTTCGAGCCGGGCGTGACCGTGGAGGAAATGCTGCAGAAGGACCTGGACACCGAATACAGCGTCCGCAACAACCTGGCCGCCGGCATGAAGCTGTGCGAGCAGCACCAGGACTACGTGAGCCGCGACATGCTGCTGGTGCAGCTGAAGGACACCGAAGAAGACCACGCCTGGTGGCTGGAACAGCAGCTGGGCCTGATCAAGCGCATCGGCCTGGCGCTCTACCAGACCAGCAAGATGGAATCCAAGGGCGCACCCGCGCATTGACGCGCCGCGTGCCGACCCCGGTAGCGCCGGCCGTTGGCCGGCCCACGCAACACCTTCCGCCAGCCAGCACATGCTCGCCAGCCCTTTCACCATCGCCAGCCAGCGGAAAACAAACGAACCGGGGAGTCCCCGGTTTTTTTTGCCCGCTGCACCCGTACCCGCCTGGATATTCTGATCTTCTGTAACGTGCTACGCGCACGCGCGATGGCAATTGTGTCAGGCATAGGGCGCGTCATCAAAACGCACGAAATCGACTGGAACAAACGATTTCTCTTCGTTCCGAGTCACTTGCATTGTGGTCAACGGAGCCTACAAACCTCCGCTACTGAGAGAAATGACGACTTCCTGTGTCGGGAGGGTGGTGAATAGAACACCCTCAAGAGGGGAATAAGCCACGCCGTATCTCAGTCCGCGGTTTGTAGCCTCCCGACGCCTTTCGCCATCCCGGCGAGGGGCCATTCCCTGGGCCATTCCCTGTAGGAGGTCTACCATGCCAACGCATCGGGCCGACACGCCCTCTGATTGTTCCGCTGCAAACACCCACGCTGTCGAAGACGACCGCAGCCCTGAAGCGACCCTGGTGACGCAGGCCGCGCTCGATGACGCGGAATGTTCCGGCGCGGTGCCGGTCGTGATGCTTCGCGGCAAATGGCTGAACAGACTGGGTTTCCCACCGCGTTGCGTGTTGAATGTCGAGGCGCGCGAAGCCGCGTGGCGCTCAGGCAAGACACCCTCACTGCTGCTTCGGCTGTTGATGCAGCGCTACGTGGATGTCGATGAGGATCGTTATGCACTCAGCCTGCCGCTGTGGGGACATGCCGAACGACAGGCAGCAGCGCCCAGGTGGCGCGCGAGCTGATTCCGCCGAATGAAGGTGCGGGGCCTGCCCGCAGGTGGTGGTAGTCACACCGATGATGCGGCTGGTCGCCTGATCACTGCCGACTGATGGCCATCGCGACATGCGAAGGACGTCTCGTTCAGGGCGCCGGTAAGCTCGAGGAAGGCGCAAAAAAAACCTCGGGGAGGACTCACCTTACCCGAGGTCGTGTTGCTGAGGCCGCCGTTCTCCCCCCAAAGGATCGGAACGGACATCTAGCCGATGGGCAGAGCTTACTTCTGCCTCCCCGGTGCTGTCAACCTGCGGTATTGGGTGGCCGGGCAAGCGTTCAGGCTTTTGTACTGTGAGGTCGAGCGATACGCTCAGCGACCATGATGCCGAGCCTGCTTGTGTGCTGCCCGGCATCGGCAACCATCACGTTTCAGCACGTGCAAGAAAACCACGGAGGAGAGGGTGGCTGAGTCGGTCAAGGAGTACTCATACACGAAGCCAGCGTTGGACGAGCTTGCGATATGCCTGTCATTGCCGAGGTTCCAGCCTTATCGCGATCGCGCTCAGAACAATGAAGTCCTGGCCATGGAAACCTACCTCTACAATTCTCGGGTATCCAAGTCGCTTCTATACCCGTTTCATCTATGCGAAATCATACTTCGCAACGCGGTCAATGATGCACTCAAGGAAGACTTCAGCCCGGCGTGGCATCGAAATCCCGCGTTCACGGGGATGTTGGTCCCAAAGACGGCGAAACTCCTGACGGACGCGATCGCAGAAGCGAAAACGTCCAACATCGACGATGTGGTAACCAAGCTCACGTTGGGATTCTGGTTCCATCTTTTTCGATCCAACCATTACCCCGTATGGAAGGATCGATTCCATCGGGTCGTCCGTGCTGCGCCTACGCTTCCGTTCAGCGAGTTTGAGCCTAGACTTCAACGAATATGGCGTCTACGCAACCGTATAGCCCACCACGAGGGGATCCTTGCGCTGTCAGCTGATTCATCGCCGGCCGCGGTCTTCAAAGACATCGAGTTCATCACTTCTGCAATTTCGAGGGATGCATCTGAGTGGTTGGCCTCTCACTCGACGGTGAGCAGGGCGCTTCGATCAAAGCCGACAGGCCATGGTGCCGCAGGCCCAACGGTTGGGGAGCGAAGCGATGACCGTTTCGATGTTGTAGAAGAGACCACTCCTTTGAGCGACCTCAATCCCGGAAAAGTATCTGTTGTCATGGATGGCGAGGAAATCGTCGGTGCCATCGGTGGTCGTGAGATCGCGGAGTATCTGTTCTCCACGATGGATGGCGATACCTTGGTCGCGGTCAACGAGCATTCGGTGGCGGACGTCATCAAGCGCAGAGGTGGCGTCGTTGAGTTCGTCGTGCTTCCGGAAAGCATGCCCCTGACTGGCTTGCAGGCGGCAATCGTGAGGAAGCGGTACGCCATCGTTGTGCATGGCCCGGGGCAGGTAAGAGGAGTGATCGCGGCGGCACACCGGCGATACTGACGGGCGTTTCGCATGCAACGGGTAGCACCAGCCGCGCAGGGCACCGCTCTACGGCTGAAAAGAACGGCCGGGCAGGTCCCGGCCGTTCGTGTATTGAACCGTGCGTGCGTTGAGGTTTACTCCACCGCCAACCCATCCACCTTCTGCCAGCCGCGCGGCAGCAGGTGTCCGCGCGTGGCACGCGACCCGATATAGGTTTCCAGGTCCTTGTACGAGAGGTTCATGGTCCGCTGGCCACTGCGTACCAGCAGGGTGTTGCCCGGGCCGACCGCGACCACCGCCACCACGCGCTCGGTGGCAAGCTTGGCCTTGGGGATGTCGATGATCTTGTTGCCCTTGCCCTTGTCCAGTTCCGGCAGCTCGGTGGCCGGAATGGCCAGCAGGTTGCCCGAGCTGGTCACCGCCACGATGCGGTCGGCCGTGGGGTTGGCCACCACCGCCGGGGGCAGCACCCTGGAGCCGGAGGTCAGGTTGAGCATCGCCTTGCCGGCCTTGTTGCGCCCGGTCAGGTTCTCGAAGCGGGTCACGAAGCCGTAGCCGTGCGTGGACGCCAGCACGAAACGGGTGTCGTTCTCGCCGCTGGCCAGGGTCATGAAGGCGCTGCCCGGTGCCGGCGAGAAGCGGCCGGTGAGGGGTTCGCCGTTGCCGCGTGCCGAGGGCAGGGTGTGGATCAGCGTCGAGTAGGCACGGCCTTCGCTGTCCAGGAATGCCACCTGCTGGGTGCTGCGCGCGCGCACCGCGCCCAGCAGTGCATCGCCGTCGCGGTAGGACAGGGTGGACGGGTCCATGTCGTGGCCCTTGGCCGCGCGGATCCAACCCTTCTCCGAGAGCACCACGGTCATCGGCTCGCTCGGCACCAGTTCCGATTCGTCGATCGCCTGCGCGGCGCCACGCTGCACCAGCGGCGAGCGGCGCGCGTCGCCGAACTTCTTCGCATCGGCGGTGAGTTCGTCGCGGATCAGCTTCTTCAGCTTGGCCTTGCTGTCCAGGATCGACTGGATCCTGTCGCGCTCTTTGGCCAGCTCGTCCTGCTCGCCGCGGATCTTCATTTCTTCAAGGCGCGCCAGCTGCTTGAGCTTGGTTTCCAGGATGTAGTCGGCCTGGTCATCGCTCAGTCCGAAGCGCGCGATCAGCGCGGCCTTGGGCTCGTCTTCGGTGCGGATGATGTGGATCACTTCATCCAGGTTGAGGAAGGCGACCAGCAGGCCTTCCAACAGGTGCAGGCGACGCTCGACCCGTTCCAGGCGGTGGTTGAGGCGGCGGGTGACGGTGGCCTGGCGGAACTGCAGCCACTCGCTGAGCAGGGCCTTCAGGTTTTTCACCTGCGGCCGTCCGTCCAGCCCGATCACGTTCATGTTGACCCGGTAGCTGCGCTCCAGGTCGGTGGTGGCGAACAGGTGGCCCATCAGCTGCTCGGCATCGACCCGGTTCGAACGGGGAATCAGCACCACCCGCACCGGGTTGGCGTGGTCGGACTCGTCGCGGATGTCTTCCAGCCAGGGCAGCTTCTTGGCGCGCATCTGCGCGGCGATCTGCTCGATCACCTTCGACGGCGATACCTGGTACGGCAGCGCGGTGATCACGATATTGGTGCCTTCCTTGAGGAAGGTCGAGCGCGCCCGCACGCTGCCGTTGCCGGTGTCGTACAGGGTACGCAGGTCGGCAGCCGGGGTGATGATTTCGGCCGCGCTCGGGTAGTCCGGGCCCTTCACGTGCTCCAGCAGGGCATCCAGGCTGGCGTCCGGATCGTCCAGCAGATGCAGCAGGGCGCCGACGATTTCATTGAGGTTGTGCGGCGGCACGTCGGTGGCCATGCCCACGGCGATGCCGGTGGTGCCGTTCAACAGCAGATGGGGCAACCGCGCCGGCATCCAGGTCGGCTCTTCCAGGGTGCCGTCGAAGTTGGGGGTCCAGTCGGTGGTGCCCTGGTTGATCTCGCCCAGCAGCACTTCGGCGATGGGGGTCAGCTTGGATTCGGTATAACGCATCGCCGCGAACGACTTGGGGTCGTCGGTCGAACCGAAGTTGCCCTGGCCTTCGATCAGCGGGTAGCGGTAGGAGAAGGGCTGGGCCATCAGCACCAGCGCTTCGTAGCAGGCACTGTCGCCATGCGGGTGGTACTTGCCGATGACGTCGCCGACGGTACGTGCGGACTTCTTCGGCTTGGCGGCGGCATTGAGCCCGAGCTCGCTCATCGAATAGATGATGCGGCGCTGCACCGGCTTGAGGCCGTCGCCGATGAACGGCAGCGCACGGTCGAGCACCACGTACATCGAATAGTCCAGGTACGCCCGTTCGGCGTATTCGCGCAGGGGCAGCTGTTCAAAGCCGTGGAAAGCGGGGCGGGCAAGATCGGTCATGCGGGATTGTTACCTGTGGCAAGGGACGGCGACGGCTGTCGCCCTCGCAGGCGGTCGATTATCCGGATGCGGCCGGGGATGCCAAGCCGCGTGAAGGAATTGGTCGGGTAGGGGCAGTGTTCTGAATGGGGCAACACTGCATTTGCTTCCAGATCGAATATTTCCATTGAGAAATATATTTTCCGGAAGTAAAGTGCCACCCCATGATCTGCCCCGACCCCACCACCCCGCCCAGCCTGGGGCTGTTGCTGCGCCAGGTCCGCGATGGGCTCATGCGCCAGCTGGACGTGTCCATGGCCGAGGAAAACCTCGATATCGGCTTCACCCACTACCTGGGCCTGAAGGTGCTGTCGTTCCGCGCGCCGTGTACCGCCAACGAACTGGCCCAGGCGCTGGACCAGGTGCCCAGCGCCGTGACCCGGCTGCTGGACAAGCTGGAAGCACTGGGCTGCGTGCGCCGTGAGCCGCACGCGCTGGACCGGCGGGCGCTGCAGATCGTACTGACCGACCAGGGCCGCCAGCTGTGGGCCCGGCTGCAGCAGCGCGGCGATGCGGTGATGGACGACGCCATGCGCGACCTGTCCGCCGACGAGCGCGCCCTGCTGCTTTCCCTGTTGACCCGTGTTCGCGACTCCCTGACGACGCCATGACTTCCCAAACTCAACGTACCTCATTGCTGCGCCCGCTGCGGCCGGCGCTGTTGTCCGTGCTGGCGCTGGCCCTGGCCGCCTGTGCCAGCACCGGTGGCCTGCAGCCGCACGGCCGGCTGCTGGACGCCGACAGCCTGCAGACCCAGCGTACCCTGGCCGACCACGCCCTGAGCCCGTCGCAGTTCCCGGCCCGCGACTGGTGGCGGGCGCTGAACGACCCGCAGCTGGACGCGCTGATCGCCGAAGGGCTGGAGCGCAACCCGGGCCTGGACGCGGCCGACGCGCGGCTGCGCCAGGCCCGCGCCCAGATCGGTACCGCGCGCGCCGACCGCCTGCCCAGCGTGAACGCGTCGGGCGGCTACACCGGCGTACGGCTGCCTGAATCGATGGTGGGTGAGGAGCTGGGCGGCAGCTACGCCGGCAGCGGCCAGGCGTACCTTAGCGTGAGCTACGGCATCGACCTGTGGGGCGGCAAGCGCGCCGCCTGGGAAGCGGCGGTGGACAGCAGCCATGCGGCCGAAGTGGACGCGCAGGCTGCACGCCTGAACCTGTCGGCCGGCATCGCCGAGGCCTACGCCCAGCTGGGCTATGCCTGGCAGTTGCACGACGTGGCCAGCGAAGAGCTGGCCCGTTCGCAGAAGACGCTCACGTTGACCCGCCAGCGTCGCGCCGCCGGCATCGACAGCGACCTGCAGACCCGCCAGGCCGAAGCGCGCATTCCCGCCGCGCAGCAGCAGCTGCAGGCCGCGCAGCAGCAGATCGATGAAGCGCGCACCGCGCTGGCCGCGCTGGTCGGGCAGGGCCCGGATCGTGGCCTGCAGATCGACCGTCCGCAGCCGCTCAATCCGCTGGCGCTGCAGCTGCCGGGCGTACTGCCCAGCGAACTGCTGGGCCGTCGTCCGGACATCGTCGCCGCACGCTGGCGGGTGGAAGCAGCCGGCCGCGAAATCGACGCGGCCAGGGCGAAGTTCTATCCCAGCCTCAACCTCACCGCGCTTGGCGGGGTGGTGTCCAGTGAAGTGGACCAGCTGCTCAAGAGCGGCTCCACCTTCGCCTTCATCGGCCCGGCGCTGAGCCTGCCGATCTTCGACGGTGGCCGCCTGCGCGCCAACCTGGACAAGACCGACGCGCAGTACGACCTGGCCGTGGCCGACTACAACCAGTCGGTGGTCGACGCGCTGCGCGAGGTGGCCGACCAGGTCAACGCCGTGCGTTCGCTGGCCGACCAGGCCGCCTCGCAGGCGCAGGCCGTGGCCACCGCACGCGCCGCGCATGACCTGGCACAGCAGCGCTACACGGCCGGCATCGGCAGCTACCTGGACGTGCTCAGCGTGGAATCGCAGCTGCTGCAGTCGCAGCAGCAGCTGGCGGCGCTGCAGTCGCGGCAGATCCTTGTTTCGGTGCGGCTGAGCCAGGCACTGGGCGGTGGGTTCACCCCGTCCGGCGACAGCGCCACGCTCGCCACCGCCCCCGCTTCCACGCATTCCTGAGAGTCCTTCCATGAGCCAGACTTCCGCTCCCGCTGCCACGCCGGCAGCTCCGTCCCGTCGCGGCAAGCTGCTGCGCGGCCTGTTGGCCATCGTAGTGCTGCTGCTGGCTGCCGCGGCGCTGTGGTATTTCATGTTCGGCCGCTGGTTCGAAGAAACCGATGACGCCTATGTGCAGGGCAACCAGGTGCAGATCACCCCGCTGGTGACCGGTACCGTGGTGGCGATCAATGCCGATGACGGCATGCGCGTGGAGCGCGGCCAGCTGCTGGTGCAGCTGGACCCGGCCGACACCGAAGTGGCGTTGCAGCAGGCCCAGGCCAACCTGGCCAAGACCGTGCGCCAGACCCGCGGTCTGTACCGCAGCGTGGAAGGTGCGCAGGCCGAGTTGAACGCGCGCCAGGTCACCCTTAACCGGGTGCGCGAGGACTTCGCCCGCCGCAAGGGGCTGGCCTCCACCGGTGCGATCTCCGACGAAGAGCTGGCCCACGCGCGTACCGAACTGGCCGCTGCCGAAGCGGCCGTGGCCGGGTCGCGCGAAACCTTCGAGCGCAGCAATGCGCTGGTGGACGACACCGTGATCGCGACCCAGCCGGACGTGCAGGCGGCCGCCGCGCAGCTGCGCCAGGCCTACCTCAACAATGCCCGCGCGGGCATCGTGGCACCGGTCAGTGGTTACGTGGCCCGTCGCTCGGTGCAGGTGGGACAGCGCGTCCAGCCGGGTACCGCGCTGATGGCGGTGGTGCCGACCGAGCAGATGTGGGTGGAAGCGAACTTCAAGGAAACCCAGCTGCGTCACATGCGCCTGGGCCAGGAAGTGGAACTGCGCTCGGACCTGTACGGCGGTGAGCTGAAGTACAAGGGCCGCATCGACAGCCTGGGCCTGGGCACCGGTTCGGCGTTCTCGCTGCTGCCGGCGCAGAACGCCAGCGGCAACTGGATCAAGATCGTGCAGCGCGTGCCGGTGCGTATCGCCATCGATGCCAAGCAGCTGGCCGACAATCCGCTGCGCATCGGTCTGTCGATGAAGGCGGAAGTAAGCCTGCGCGACCAGAAGGGCACCGTGCTGCCGACGACGACGGCCAAGGGCCAGGTGTTCGACACCGATGTGTATGCCAAGCAGCTGCACAAGGCCGACGACGTGATCCACGAGATCATCCAGAGCAACCTGCCGCGCACGGCAAAGGCAAGCTGAGGCCACCATGTCCGCACAAGCTCCCGCCGCGCCCGGTCAGCCGGGCGCGCCGTCGGCGCCAGGTGCGACCGGCGCGTTCCGGCCGGCCAACGTGGCGTTGTGTACGGCCGGCCTGGCCATGGCGTCGTTCATGCAGGTGCTCGACACCACGATCGCCAATGTGTCGCTGCCCACCATCGCCGGCAACCTCGGTGCCAGTTCGCAGCAGGCGACCTGGGTCATCACCTCGTTCGCGGTCAGCACGGCGATCGCGCTGCCGCTGACCGGGTGGCTGAGCCGGCGTTTCGGCGAAACCAAGCTGTTCATCTGGGCGACGCTGTCGTTCGTGATCGCGTCGCTGCTGTGCGGGTTGGCCCAGAGCATGGGCATGCTGGTGGTGTCGCGCGCGCTGCAGGGTTTCGTGGCCGGGCCGATGTACCCGATCACGCAGTCGTTGCTGGTGTCGATCTACCCGCGGGAGAAACGCGGGCAGGCGCTGGCGCTGCTGGCGATGATCACGGTGGTGGCGCCGATCTGCGGTCCGATCCTCGGTGGTTGGATCACCGACAACTACAGTTGGGAGTGGATCTTCCTGATCAACGTGCCGCTGGGCATTTTCGCGGCGCTGGTGGTGGGCAGCCAGCTGAAGGGGCGGCCGGAGCAGATCGAAAAGCCGAAGATGGACTACGTGGGGCTGATCACGCTGGTGATCGGCGTGGGCGCGCTGCAGCTGGTGCTGGACCTGGGCAACGACGAGGACTGGTTCAGTTCGCCGACGATCGTGGTGCTGGCCTGTATTTCAGTGGTGGCGCTGGCGGTGTTCCTGATCTGGGAGCTCACCGACAAGGATCCGATCGTGGACCTGCGGCTGTTCCGGCATCGCAACTTCCGCGCGGGTACGCTGGCGATGGTGGTGGCCTATGCGGCATTCTTCAGCGTGTCGCTGCTGATCCCGCAGTGGTTGCAGCGTGACATGGGCTATACGGCGATCTGGGCGGGGCTGGCGACGGCGCCGATCGGGATCCTGCCGGTGATCATGACGCCGTTCGTGGGCAAGTATGCGTCGCGCTTCGACATGCGCTGGATCGCGTCGTTCGCGTTCGTGTTCCTGTCCTTCACCAGTTTCCTGCGTTCGGGCTTCAACCTGCAGGTGGACTTCGCGCACGTGGCGGGGGTGCAGCTGATCATGGGCATCGGCGTGGCATTGTTCTTCATGCCGGTGCTGCAGATCCTGCTGTCGGACCTGGACGGTCGCGAGATCGCGGCCGGTTCGGGCCTGGCCACGTTCCTGCGCACGTTGGGCGGCAGTTTCGCGGCGTCCCTGACCACATGGCTGTGGGCGCACCGCACGCAGGAGCACCACGCGCACCTGACCGAAAGCATTTCGGTGTACACGCCGGGCATGCAGGAAAAGGTGGCGGCGATGGGGCAGGGCGATCTGCAGCATGGTGCGGCGGCGTTGAACAACATCATCAACCACCAGGCGTCGCAGATGGGCTTCAACGACATCTTCTTCCTGCTGGGCTGGATCTTCCTGGCGATCATCGCCTTCCTGTGGCTGGCCAAGCCCCCGTTCGGCGCAGGCGCCGGCGCGGCCTCGGCGGGCGGCCACTGATGTCGGAGCGCTGCAAGGAACCCGCCGCAAGGCGGGTTTTTTGCGTTGGCTGATAGAGCCGGGCCCTGCCCGGCTGCGCTTGATTGCACGCGTTCGCTTTGCGCCGGGCTCTGCCCGGCTTCATGCATTTAGGCGAACAGCCCTGCGCTGCGCCTGTCACTGGTTTGGGCCGGCGGGTGTGGGTTTGCGGGACACGCCGTGAATCCATCCTTGGAGGCTTGTAGAAAACATCCATGTTTTCTACAGTCCCGCAAACCCACCCCCGCCGACCCTCCGATAGTTGGCTGCAGGCCAAGGGAAACGCGGAATGCCGACCGTCGGTCGGCATGGCGCCGGTAGGGTTGGTTCCCAAACAACCGCCGTGAACGTCTCAGCGTTCGGTTGCGCATGAATTTGATCGACATCGTCTGACGGCCCACGGCCGTCCCCGCGTTTCCCATGGCAACGACACACTGTCAAAAGGTGGGTCGGGGCGGGCCTGTGGGGGTGTGAGCGGCATGGATGCCGCGACCAAGCCTACACGGACGTATTCACGGCGTCCCCCACAAGCCCGCCCCGACCCGCCTAAGCCAGGGATCGCATCAGCCACAAGCTGTTTGCCCAAACGCATGAAGCCGGGCAACGCCCGGCGCCAGGCGAACAAATGCGACGCACGACAGTTAAATCAGCCACGCAGGGCGTGGCTCTACGTCGATGTGTGCAATCGGACAGGTAATCGTCCCTCGCGAGGGTGCGGACTACACACGCAAACCCCGGAAACGAAAAAACCCGCTTGCGCGGGTTTGATCATTTACTGAGTCGTGGTGCCCAGGAGAGGACTCGAACCTCCACGAAGTTGCCCCCGCTAGCACCTGAAGCTAGTGCGTCTACCAATTCCGCCACCTGGGCGACTCAGGAGGAGAATTCTGCGGGAGAAGCGTGAATGTGTCAACAGCATGTCGAAGAAAATTTCGATCCGGCGCGCCGTGCAGCGCCATCGTGAACGATCCGCCAGAAACGAAAAAACCCGCTTGCGCGGGTTTGATCATTTACCGAGTCATGGTGCCCAGGAGAGGACTCGAACCTCCACGAAGTTGCCCCCGCTAGCACCTGAAGCTAGTGCGTCTACCAATTCCGCCACCTGGGCGACTCAGGAGGCGAATTATGCGGAAGCCGTTTCAGGCTGTCAATGCATGCGGCGATGCCAATGTGCATACTCGCCACACGCCCACGGTCTGGACCTTCCATGGCACTCCCGATCCTGCATGCCCATCCGTTGTCATCCTGCTGCCAGAAAGTGGGCATCGCCGCGCGCGTGCTCGGTGTTGCCCTCGACGAGCAATTGTTGAACCTCGGCGACCCGGCGCAGCGCACCCTGCTCGATGGTCTGTCCCCGGCACGGAAGATGCCGGTGCTGGTCGACCAGGGCAGGGTGGTGGCCGAGACCAGCATCATCATCGAGTATCTGCAGCAGCATCTGGCCACGCACGGTGTACGCCTGATTCCGGAGAATGCCGACGCCGCGTTGGCCGTACGCTTCTGGGACCGGTTCTGCGACTTCTACGTGATGACCCCGATGCAGGCGCTGACCGCCGAGCTGCTGAAGCCCGAACGCGAACGCAGCGACGAGGCCGCCGAGGCCGCGCGATCATTGCTGTTGAAGAGCTACGCCGCGCTCGATGCCCAGGTGCGGGGACGGACGTGGCTGGACGACGAAGCGTTCAGCATGGCCGACTGTGCAGGCGCCCCCGCTTTGTTCTACGCCGTCGCCTACGTGCCGGTTCCCGGCACGGACGCAGACCTGCTGGCCTACGTCGAGCGCTTGATGGCACACCCCGCCGTGGCCGCCGTCGTGGATGCCGCGCGCCCCTGGTTCCAGTACTTCCCGGGCCGCGCAGGGCTGGCGCCGCGCTTCTACACGGCAGACGCCTGAAACGAAAAAACCCGCTTGCGCGGGTTTGATCATGTACCGAGTCGTGGTGCCCAGGAGAGGACTCGAACCTCCACGAAGTTGCCCCCGCTAGCACCTGAAGCTAGTGCGTCTACCAATTCCGCCACCTGGGCGACTCAGGGAGCGAATTCTGGGCATGTCCGCGGGGGTTGTCAACGGTTTTGTGAAATATCTTCACAATCCTGCATGGGCGGCGGCAATGACCCATTCTGCACACCGCCACGCGGTACCATGGGGGTCGATGAAAACAAAGAAACCGACCCGGGGCGCGAAAGCCCCCAAGTCTCCGGCGCCCAAGCAGGCTGCCGGTCCGTCGGGCAAGCCCCGCGCTGCTGCTGCCAAGTCCGGCAAGAAGCTGCCGCCCTGGATGCCCGAGTCCATGAACACCCCCGCGCCGCCCCGAGGCGGCAAGCGCAGCGGCCCGCAGCAGGGCGCGCCCGTTCCGACCCGCCGCAACCCCCACCCGCTGCCGCCCGGCAGCCCGGTTGAAGACCCGTATGCGGCCCGCGAAGCTGAACGCTACGCCCAGCCCATTGCCAGCCGCGAAGCCATCCTGCAGCTGCTCGACCGCTGCGATGGCCCGCAGACCGCCGAGGAAATCGGCGCCCAGCTGGGCCTGACCGAGCCCGACCGTGCCGATGCGCTCGGCAAGCGTCTCGGCGCCATGGTGCGCGACGGCCAGCTGGTCCAGAACCGCCGTGGCGGCTTCGCGCCGGTCCAGGCCACCAACCTGATCACCGGCGTGGTGATCGCCAACCCGGAAGGGTTTGGCTTCCTGCGCCCGGTCGACGGGGGCGGCGACGACCTGTTCCTGCCGCCCTATGAAATGCGCAAGGTCATGCATGGCGACCGCGTGCTCGCCAACGTCACCGGCATCGACCGCCGCGGCCGCCGCGAAGGCAGCATCGCGCGCGTGCTCGAGCGCGGCATGAGCCGCATGATCGGCCGCTTCAGCGTCGAGTTCGGCATCAATTACGTGGTGCCTGACGACAAGCGGATCCAACGCAACGTGCAGATCCCGCCCGACCAGACCGGCGACGCCCGTGACGGCCAGCTGGTGGTGTGCGAGCTGACCCAGGCCCCGGATACCCGGCGCCCGCCGATAGGTCGCATCATCGCCGTGCTCGGCGACAAGCTCACCGCCTCGCTGATCGTGGAAACCGCGATCCACGGCCACGAGCTGCCGTTCGAGTTCCCGCAGGCCGTGCTGGACGAAGCTGCTGCGGTCCCCATGCAGGTAGAACCGGGCATGATCGGCGACCGCGTCGATCTGCGCAGCACCCCGCTGGTGACCATCGACGGGGAAGACGCCAAGGACTTCGACGACGCGGTGTACTGCGAACCCAACGCCGACGGCTTCCGCCTGGTGGTGGCCATCGCCGACGTCTCCAACTATGTCCGCCCCGGCACGCCGCTGGACGATGAGGCCCAGAAGCGCGCCACCTCGGTGTATTTCCCTGGCTTCGTAGTGCCGATGCTGCCGGAAACCCTGTCCAACGGCATCTGCTCGCTGATGCCCAAGGTCGACCGCATGTGCTTCGTCTGCGACATGCAGGTCGGGCGCGACGGTGAGGTCATGCACTCGCGCTTCTACGAAGCGGTGATGAACTCGCATGCCCGCCTGACCTACACCCAGGTCTGGCAGGCGGTGGGCGAAAACGATCCGGCCGTGCGTGCGCAGATTGCCGCGGTGCTGCCGCAGGTCGAGCGCCTGCACCAGCTGTACAAGGTGCTGGCCAAGGCGCGTACCCGCCGCGGCGCGATCGAATTCGAATCCTCCGAAGTGCGCTTCGTCCTGGACAACACCGGTGAGGTGACCCAGGCCGGCATGCTGGTGCGCAACGACGCACACAAGCTGATCGAGGAATGCATGATCGCGGCCAACGTGCAGGCCGCCCGCTACCTGCTGTACAAGCACATGCCGGCCCCGTTCCGTGACCATGCCAAGCCACCGGAGGCCAAGTTCGACGACCTGCTGGAGTTCCTCAAGGAATTCAAGCTGAGCCTGCCGCCGTGGTCGAAGGTACAGCCGGGCGACTACACCAAGCTGCTCAAGAAGGTGCGCGAGCGTCCCGACGCCGCGCTGCTGGAGTCGGTGCTGCTGCGCAGCCAGAGCCTGGCGGTGTATTCGCCGGACAACCAGGGCCACTTCGGGCTGGCGCTGGATGCGTATGCCCACTTCACTTCGCCGATCCGCCGTTACCCGGACCTGCTGGTGCACCGTGCGATCAAGCATGCGCTGAGCGGCAAGCCGCTGGAGAAGTTCACCTATACCCAGCGCGAAATGGCCGCGCTGGCCCTGCAGTGTTCCGAACGCGAGCGCCGTGCCGACGAGGCCGAGCGCGAAGTGGACGAGCGTTATCGCGCGGCGTGGATGGAGAAGCACGTAGGCGGTCAGTTCGATGGCGTGATCAGCGGCGTGACCAGCTTCGGCCTGTTCGTGGAGCTGGACGAATCGAAGGTCAACGGCCTGGTCCACGTGACCCAGCTGCCGCACGACTACTACCAGTTCGACGCCACCCGCAAGACGCTGAGTGGCGAACGCCGGGGCAAGAGCTATCGCCTGGGTGACCGGGTGCGCATCCTGGTGCTCAAGGCCAGCATGGAGGAGCGCAAGATCGACTTCCGGCTGGTCGAAGAAAAGGACGACGAAGAACCGGCGTTCCCGCCGCGCGGGCAGCCGGCCAAGCGGCAGAAACAGAAGTATTGAGGCAGCGCCAGGATGCCGACCAACGGTCGGCATCTACCCTGGCTTCCAACCGGTAGGTACCGACCGTTGGTCGGTACGCCACGCGAGGACCGACCCATGAACCCCGTTCCCGAATTCTCCGGCGGCTGCCAGTGCGGCGCGATCCGCTTCCATGTCCGCGGGGCCCTGCCGGACATCTCCATCTGCCACTGCCGGATGTGCCAGAAGGCCTTTGGCGCCTACTACGCACCGCTGGTGTCTGTGCGTGGCGCGGACTTCCAGTGGACCCGCGGTGAGCCGCGCCGGTTCCAATCCTCGAATCATTTCCGACGCGGCTTCTGCGCCGACTGTGGCACCCCGTTGACCTACGAGGGCGAGGACGGCATGGCGGTGGCGGCCGGCGCCTTCGACCAGCCTGAACGGCTGCCGCCCACTGTCCAGTACGGCACCGAGTCCAAGCTGTCGTTCGTCGACCAGCTGGGCGCGCTGGCGGTGATCCTGCAGGAGGACGACCCCGACGCCGAACGCCTGCGCAGCCTGGTGTCGCACCAGCACCCTGATCGCGATACCGAGCGCTGGCCCCCCCGGTAGAGCCGGGCTCTGCCCGGCTGCCCCACCCCGCGGGCAGTCGCGCCGCCGATGCTCTACCATTACCACCCCCTGTACCGGTCCCGCCCCGCAATGAGCAAGCAAAGCCAGTGGATCGTCGGCGTCAACGCCGTCGCCTCCTCCATCGAAAACGATGCCGAGAACGTCCGCGAAGTGCTCATCGAGGCCAGCGCGAAGAACCCGCGGCTGACCGAAATCGAAGAAAACGCACGGCGCAAGGGCATCGACGTCCGCAAGGTCAACACCCAGGCGCTGGACGGGGTGGGCGGGTCGGTGCGCCACCAGGGCGTCGCTGCGCGGTACCAGGCAGCCCGCACCTACGGTGAGAACGAGCTGCAGGGGCTGGTCGAAGCGGCCGAGGGCAAGGCCCTGCTGCTGATCCTCGACGAGGTCCAGGACCCGCACAACCTGGGCGCCTGCCTGCGCAGCGCGGCGGCGGCCGGTGCGACCGCGGTGATCATTCCCAAGGACAAGTCGGCCACGGTGAACGCCACCGTGCGCAAGACTTCGGCCGGCGCCGCCGACCGCATTCCGGTGGTGGCGGTGACCAACCTGTCGCGCTGCCTGAAGGACCTGCAGAAGCAGGGCGTGTGGATCTACGGCCTGGCTGGCGAAGCCACCGCCTCGCTGTATGCCATCGACCTGAAGGGCAACGTGGCGCTGGTGCTGGGCGGCGAGGCCGACGGCATGCGCCGCCTGACCCGCGAGAACTGCGACGGCCTGGTCAAGATACCGATGCCGGGCGACATCGAGAGCCTGAATGTCTCGGTGGCTGCGGGCGTCGCCCTGTTCGAGGCGGTCCGCCAGCGCGGCTGATCGGCTGCCTTCGGTTGGGGCTGCGTGGGACACGCCCTGCGTGTCCCACGCGATCTCACCCCGCGCTGCCCCCCAACGCCTTGAACAGCGTCACATCGTTCACCAGCTGCTTCTGCTTCACCGACGCCAGCGACAGCTCCGCATCACGCCGGGTCTGCTGCGCTTCCAGCCAGGTGCGCAGGTCGGTCGCGCCGACCCGGTAACGCACTTCGTACATGCGCTCGATCTGCACCGCTTCGTCATACGACGCCTGCGACGCCGCCACCTGGGTGGCCAACTGGGTGCGTGCCGACAAGGCGTTGTCCACCTCCGACAGCGCCGTGTACAGCGTGCGCCGGAACGTGTTCGCCGCGATCTGATAGTCGGTGCCAGCGATCTGCGTATCCAGCTGGGCCTGGCGGATGTTGAGGAACGGCAGCGACAGTCCTGCGCCCAGCGACGCCACCGGGTTCTTCAACACGTCGGACAACGTGGTCGCGCCGCTGCTCACGCCGCCGGTGAGGCTCAGCGCCGGGTAGTAGCTCGTCGCGGTCACCTTGATGCCGGTCAGGCTGTTGCGCAGTCGCAGTTCGGCCGCGCGCAGGTCCGGGCGGCGCCCCAGCAGCTCGGCCGGCAGGCCTTCGGCAATCACCGGGGTGGCGGCGATGTCCAGCACCTGCGGCTCGTCGGCCTGCGGCCACGGTTGCCCGTCCAGCAACACGGTCAGCGCATTGCGGCTGGCCACCCGCTGTTGTTCGAGCGCGCTTTGCGCCGCCCGCTGCGCCTCCAGCGACTGCGTGGCCTGGCGTACTTCCAGCCGCGACACAGCGCCGGCGTCGAAGCGTGCCTGGACCAGTTCCAGCGTGCGCTGCAGGCGTTCCAGGTTGGCCTGGCCGGCGCTGATCGACTGGTTGAGGTAGGCCAGCGTCCAGTACTGCGTGGCTACGTCGCCGATCACCAGCAGCGCGGTGTTCTGCAGGTCTTCCTCGCTGGCCTGGGCTTCCCACTGCGCGATGTCGCGCTGCGCGCGCAGCCGGCCCCACAGGTCGATCTCCCACTGCAGCGACACCCCGGCGGAACTGCTGCGGTTCCAGTCGGCACCCTGGTCGATGGGACGGTTGCCGCTGCTGCCGACGCTGCCCGACGGCTGCGGCCACAGCGCGTTGTCGCTCAGCCCGGCCTGCAGGCGGGCACGCTGCACCGCCAGTCCGGCCGAGGCCAGGTCGGTGTTGGCCTGCAGGGCGCGTGCGATCACCCGGTCCAGCCGCGGATCGCCGAAGCCGGTCCACCAGGCATCGTCGCGTACGTCGGTGCGCGGCGCGGTGGGCGCAGTGGACGCCACGGTGGGTGCATTGTGCTGCGCGTCGCCGCGGCCGTAGACGGCCGGCACGCTGGGCGGGTCGACCTGGTACTGGCCGGTGCTCACGCAGGCCGACAGCAGCAGGGCAGTCGCGCAGGCCAATGCCAGCGGCCGCAGCGGGGCAAACGCATTGAAACGAGAGGGTGTGTTCATTCGCGCGCCAGCGCCTCCACGGGGTCGAGTTGGGCCGCATTGCGTGCGGGAAGGAAGCCGAACGCCACGCCGATCAGGCTGGAACAGGCGAACGCGGCGACGATCGAGGCGGTCGAGAACAGCATCTTGAAATCAGGGGCGAAGGTGTCGAACACCCAGCCCACCCCCAGCGACAGGCCCACGCCCAGCAGCCCGCCGAGCAGGCACACCAGCACCGCTTCGATCAGGAACTGCTGGCGGATGTCGCTTTGCCGCGCGCCCACCGCCATGCGCACGCCGATCTCGCGGGTGCGTTCGGTGACCGACACCAGCATGATGTTCATCACCCCGATGCCGCCCACCAGCAGCGCGATGGCCGCGATCGCACTGATCAGCAGCGTCATCGTGCGCGTGGTCTGCTCGATGGTGTCGCGGATCTCGGCGCTGTTGCTGAGGAAGAAGTCCTCGGTGCCATGGCGCATGACCAGCAGCCTGGAAATGGCGGCCTGCGCCGCATCCATCGGGGTGGCATCGTCCACCCGCACGGTGATGCTGGAGACATGGCTCTGGCCAAGCATGCGCGACATCACCGTGGTGTAGGGCACCCAGATCGACAGGCTGGTGCTGCTGCCAAAGCCCATGCTCTGGCGCTGCGCCACGCCGATCACGCGCACCGGCACGTTGCCCAGCAGGATCACCTGGCCGACCGGGTCGGCGCCGTTGGGGAAGAACTGGCTGCGGGTGTTCTCATCGATCACCGCCACCTGCGCCAGTCCTTTCACCGCATCGGCATCGAAGAAACTGCCCGCGCTCAGGGTCACGCCCTTGACCCGGAAGAACTGCTCACCCACGCCGCTGACCTGCGCGGTGGCCGACTGGTTGCGGTAGCGCGCGGTCACTGACGAGGACACGCTGGGGGTGACGCTGTCGATGTAGCTCTGCCGCGACAGCGCATCGGCATCGCTGGCCTTCAGCGTCTGCACGCGTGCCGAGCGCATGTCGCCGAAGCCGCGCCCGGGGTAGACGTCGATGGTGTTGGTGCCCAGCGCACTGATGTTCTGCAGGATCTGCTGCTGCGAGCCATTGCCCATCGCCACCACCGATACCACCGAGGCGATGCCGATGATGATGCCGAGCATGGTCAGGAAGGTACGCAGGCGGTGCGCGTTCATCGCCAGCAGTGCCATCCGGAACGCTTCGGTGAAGCGGTCGCGCGCGGCGCGCCAGCTGTGGCCCTTGGTGGCGGCCACGGTCGGCGTGCGCTGCGCACGGTAGCTGGGCGCCTTGGGATTGACGCGGTCGGCGATGATCTCGCCGTCGCGGATCTCGATGATGCGCTGGGCGTGCTCGGCCACCGACATGTCGTGGGTGACGATGATGATGGTGTGGCCTTCGGCATGCAGCTCGCCCAGGATGCCCATCACCTCCTCACCGGATCTGGTGTCCAGCGCGCCGGTGGGCTCGTCGGCCAGGATCACCTCGCCACCGTTCATCAGCGCCCGCGCGATCGACACGCGCTGCTGCTGGCCACCGGACAGCTGGCCCGGCTTGTGCCGCATGCGGTCGCCCAGGCCCAGCCGCTGCAGCAGCTGTTCGGCGCGCGCGCTGCGCACCGGCGCCGGGCTGCCGGCATACACCGACGGCACTTCCACGTTGCCGCGCGCGTCGAGGTCGCCGAGCAGGTGGTAGCGCTGGAAGATGAAGCCGAAATGCTCGCGGCGCAGTTCGGCCAGTTCGTCCGGCAGCATGCTGCCGGTCTCACGGCCGGTCACCTGGTAGCTGCCGCGGGTGGGGCGGTCCAGGCAGCCGAGGATGTTCATCAGCGTCGACTTGCCCGAGCCGGACTGGCCGACGATGGCCACCATCTCGCCGGCGGCGATGTCCAGGTTGACGTCGCGCAGTACCGCGATGGTCTCGTCGCCCGCCGGGAATTCGCGGCGCAGGTCGCGCAGCCGCAGCAGCGGCGCGCCCGTGGGAGCGGTCTTCATCGACGCGGCCCCATGCCCGGGCCACCCATGCGCATCTGCGCGCCACCGCGGTTGCCGCTGCCGGACGCGGCCGGGGTGGCGCTGCCTTCGCCGACCACGACCTTCTCGCCTTCCTTCAGCCCCGACAGCACTTCAGCGCTGGAGCCGGTGTTGATGCCGATCCGGACCTTGCGCGGCTGCGGCATGCCGTCGGCATCGGCCACGCGCACCACGTACTGGCCGTCACGCGTCTTCGGGCCCAGCGCCACCGACGGAATGGTCAGCACGCCCTTGGCCTGCTTGAGCAGCACCGAGACCTGCGCGGTCATGTCGATGCGCAGCGTGCCGTCCGGGTTCTCCACGTCGAACAGGGCGTTGTAGTACACGGCGGTGCTGGCGCTCGAGCTGGACGAGCTGGAGCTGCTGGAACTGTCGCTGGCGATCGACGAGGGCGCCGGATTGATCTGGCGCAGCGTGGCGTGGTACTTGCGGTCGGGATCGCCCAGCGTGGTGAAGTACACCGGCATGCCGGCCTTGATCTTGACCACGTCCGCTTCGGACACCTCGGCATTGACCGTCACCAGGTCCAGCCGCGCCAGCATGACGATGGTCGGCGCGGTCTGGTTGGCGTTCACGGTGCGACCTTCCTCGGCCACCACGGCGACCACGGTGCCGTCCATCGGCGCGGTGATGCGGGTGTAGGCCAGGTTCGCGTTGGCCGTGCCCAGCTCGGTCTGGCGGCCCTGGATCTGCGCGTCATAGGCCTTGACCTGGGCGCGGGCGGTCTTCAACGCGGCCTCGGCGGTATCGAATTCCGCACGCGAGGTAGCCTCGGCGGCCAGCATTTCCTGCTGCCGGGCGAATTCCAGCTCGGCCTGGCGCAGGCTGGCCTGCTGCACCGCGCGCTGGGCAATCACCTGGTCCAGCGATGCCTGTGCATTGAGCACCGCATTGCGCTGGGTGGTGGCGTCGATCTCGGCGATCAGGTCGCCCTGCCTGACGGTGTCGCCCAGCTGCACCTTCAGCGACTTGATCTGGCCCGAGGCCTGCGCACCCACGCTGACCAGCTTGTAGGCATCGATCACGCCGGTGGCTTCCACCGTCTGTTCCAGGTCGCCGCGGGTCACCGGGCTGGTGGCCAGGGTCGGTGCGCTGGGCGTGCGCAGGGTCCATGCGACAATGGCGGCGACCACGACGAGGGCGGTGATCGACAGCAGCACGCGGCCGCGGCGGGTGGTGGGCAGGCGGGGCTTCACGATGATCGTCAACTCGACAGGCCGGCGTGCGGCGTTGTCAGCATTGTGAAGAGCGGGGCAGGGGGGCTCAACGCTCGCCGTGTAACGCCACGTAACCACGCCGACGATCCACGTGTCGGCATGTATCGTGCGCCGTGCCTGAAACATGCGTACGTAAACCAGAGGATGCGGTTCAGCTCCCGACAGGGGATCATCGCCGCATGGAGACCACAACGATGCAACGCCTGCTGATCGTCGACGACGACAATGACATCCGCCAGCTGCTGGCCGAGCAGCTCGGCCGCGCCGGTTACCAGGTGAGCACCGCCAGCGATGGACAGGGCATGCGCCAGGTGCTGGAC
This sequence comes from Stenotrophomonas sp. NPDC077420, assembly GCF_044543385.1. Lineage (NCBI taxonomy): Bacteria > Pseudomonadati > Pseudomonadota > Gammaproteobacteria > Lysobacterales > Lysobacteraceae > Stenotrophomonas > Stenotrophomonas sp. NPDC077420. The sequence goes on along the minus strand of NZ_JBITVZ010000007.1, from coordinate 124,284 downwards.
CGCGAGCACGTGGACCTGATCGTGCTCGACCTCAACCTGCCGCGCGAAGACGGGCTCACCCTGTGCCGCGACCTGCGCGCGCGCTCCAGCACGCCGGTGATCATGCTGACCGCGCGCAGCGAGCCGATCGACCGCGTGCTGGGCCTGGAGATGGGCGCGGACGACTACCTGGGCAAGCCGTTCGAACCGCGTGAGCTGCTCGCCCGCATCCGCAACGTGCTGCGCCGGACCGAGGCACTGCCGGCCAACCTGGAGCCGCTGGCGATCCGCCGCGCGCGCTTCTCACAGTGGGTCTTCGACCTGGAACACCGTCACCTGGTCGACCCCAACGGGCGCGTGGTCGTGTTGTCCGGCGCGGAATTCCGCCTGCTGCGGGTGTTCGTCGGGCATGCCAACAAAGTGCTGTCGCGCGAGCAGCTGGTCTCGCTCAGCAGCGGCCGCAGCTACGAATCGCAGGATCGCGCGATCGACCTGCAGGTCAGCCGCCTGCGCAACAAGCTGGCCGACGATGGCGGCAGCGACGGACTGATCAAGACCGTGCGCAATGAAGGCTACGTGCTGGCCACCGCGGTCACCCTGGAATGATGCGGCTGCGCCGGTTCTTCGCCTCGATGGTCGGGCGCCTGTTCGTGATCCTGCTGCTGGGCATGAGCGTGGCGGCCATCGGCGCCACCATGCTGGCCGGCGCCAAGCGCCAGCAGGAATTCGAACGCCAGAACCTCAATCGCATCGCCGATCGCCTGCAGGGCTTCGTCAACATGCTCGATGGCAACCCGGAGCTGCGCGACCGGCTGCTGATGGTGGGCGGGCCGGCCGTGCGCAGCCTGCCCGCGGGCGCGCGGCTGGGTCGCGAGGACGCTGCGATGATGGCGGTGCTGGACGACCGCCAGGGCCCGGTCGCCCACGCCACGGTCCATTTCACCTCGTTCCGTTCGTGCCTGGCCAAGGCCCAGGAACTGCTGCCGCCGCCGCCGCCGCAGGAGCGGCGCCGCCCGCCGCACGAGCGCGACCCGGCCTTCATTCCGCCCAAGTGCCGGGCGGTGCAGGTGCCGCTCAGCGACGGCACCGTGCTGTCGCTGGCGCTGGAATCGCCGGCCATCGCCCACAACGGCATCCTGGCGGTCGACCCGCTGTTCCTGACCCTGCTGGTGCTGGCGATCGGCGCGCTCGCCTACCTGGTCGCGCGCATGGCCAGTGCGCCGCTGCAGCGGTTGGCGTCGGCCGCGGCCGAGCTGGGCGACGACCTGCAGCGCGAGCCGCTGCCGGTGACCGGGCCGCTGGAGGTGCGGCGTGCGGCCGAAGCCTTCAATGCCATGCAGAAGCGCCTGCAGCGCACCCTGGGCGAGCGCACCCAGATGCTGGCGGCGATCACCCATGACCTGCAGACACCGGTGACCCGGCTGCGCCTGCGCCTGGAGAACGTCAGCGATGAAGCGCTGCGCGAGCGCCTGATCGGCGACCTGGGCGCGATGCAGGCGCTGATCCGCGAGGGCTTGGAGCTGGCGCGCAGCGCGGAAAGTGCCGAACCGCGCGCGGCGCTGGACCTGGACTCGCTGCTGGAGAGCATCGTCGAGGACGCGCTGGAGGCGGGCGCCGAGGCCCGCTTCGCGCAGGGCAGCGGTGCGGTGCTGATGCTGCGCCCGCTGGCCATGCACCGGTTGTTCTCGAACCTGGTGGACAATGCCATCAGCTACGGCGGCACCGCCGAGGTCCGGGTCGAGCAGGGCAGCGACGGCGTACGCGTGCGCGTGCGCGACCAGGGCCCCGGCCTGGCCGAGGACGAACTGGAAACCGTGTTCGATCCGTTCGTGCGCCTGGAAACCTCGCGCTCGCGCGCCACCGGCGGGGCCGGGCTGGGCCTGACCATCGCCCGCGCGCTGGCGGAAAAGGACGGCGCCACCCTGCACCTGCGCAACCATCCGCAGGGCGGGCTGGAGGCGATCGTGCACTGGCCGGCACCGCCACGCCCGGCGGCCCACCGCACCGGGTGAGCCGGCACGGGCAAAGCCGCGCGGATTTGCCTACTATGGGCATCCCCCGCCAGCGTTTGCCGCATGAGTGCGCCCGATCTGGCCGGCTTCCTTTCCAGCTCCCTGTCGGATCCTCGCGGATGAGGCAAGGGGGAGACTGGACCCGGTGGCGGCCGGTACAAGCAGCAGTGACCGTTCAGCGCCTGTGCCTGGCGCTGCTGTTGCTGTGCCTGTGCGCCGGGCTGCCCGGCGCGGCCGCCGCGCAGGACGGCCCGCCGCCGCTGCGCGACTACGCGATCGACGTGTGGACCTCGCGCAACGGCCTGCCACACAACTCGCTGCGTGACATCGCCCAGACCCCGGAAGGACACCTGTGGTTCGCCACCTGGGAAGGGCTGGTGCGCTACAACGGCCTGGATTTCACCGTGTTCGACCGCAGCACCCGACCGGGCCTGCGCGACAACGGCGTGGGCGCCTTGTTCGTGGACCGCGACGGCGGCCTGTGGATCAGTGACTCGCGCGGCAACGTCACGCGCCGCAGTGCAGACGGGCGCTGGCAGGTGTTCCCGCATGCGCCGCCGGCGCCGCAGGTGCTGATCCAGGCCATGCAGATGGACAGCCACGGCCGGCTCTGGCTGCTCTATGAGGGCAGCGGCATCGGCAGCCTGACCCGTGACGGCCAGTTCGCCTACCAGCCGACGCCACCGGATGTGCCGATGGCGATGAGTTTCACCAAGCTGGTGGTCGATGCGCAGGATCGGGTCTGGGTCGGCACCTTGAATGGCCTGGTGGTGCGGGGCGCCGACGGCGTGCTGCGTCGCGCGCCGGAAAGCTGGGGCCTGGGCCGCGGCCTGGTCTGGCCGTACCGCGCGCCGGACGGGGTGTTGTGGATCGTCGCCGGCGAACGCATCTATCGCATGCAGGACGGCGCCCCGCAGCTGCAGCAGCGCCTGGCCACCGGCATGCATATCACCTCGATGCTGCAGGACCGCCACGGCGACCTGTGGCTGGGGACCGAAAGCCAGGGCCTGCTGCGGCTGTCGCGGCATGGCCTGGAACGCCTGCCTGCCGGCCTGTCGCTGCCGGGTGGGCGTGTGGTCAGCCTGCGCGAGGATGCCGAAGGCAGCATCTGGGTCGGCGCCAATGGCGGCCTGTACCGGCTGCGCGAAACGCTGTTCAGCAGTTTCACCGAGCGCGACGGGCTCAGCGGCGACTACGTGCGTACCGTGCTGGAAGACCGCAGCCGGCAGCTCTGGGTAGGCAGTGCCAGCGGGCTGGACCGGCGCGACAGCGAGGGCCACTTCCACCCGGTCCCCCTGCGCAACAGCGGTGGCAAGACGCCGTCGGTGCTGAGCCTGGCCCAGGACCACGCCGATGGCCTGTGGGTGGGCACCTTCGGCGACGGCATCCTGCGCCTGGACGCCCAGGGCCGCATGCTGCGCCGCTATGGCGCCGAGGACGGCCTGCCGGGCGGCAACATCCGCGCGATGAGCGTGGACCGCGACGGCGCGGTGTGGGCCGGCACCCAGAAAGGCGTGGCCCGGCTCGACGCGCAGGGGGTGACGGTGCCGGATGTGCCGGGATTGCCGGACAGCCTGATCACCGCGCTGGCGCACGATGAGGCCGGCGACCTGTGGATCGGCACCATCGAGGGCATCCGCGTGCTGCGCGGCGACCGGGTGGAGAGCGTCGACCTGGCCCCGCTGGGCGGGGGGCGCAGCGTGTTCGGCTTCCAGCATATCGGCGATGCGATGTGGATCAGCAGCGACCGTGGCCTGTACCGCTACCGTGCCGGCAGCCTGGCGCGGGTGGGGCTGGAGCAGGGCATGCCGGTGGATACCGTGTTCCAGCTGGTGCCCGACCGCATCGGCAATGTCTGGATCAGCTCCAACCGTGGCGTCCTGCGCACCGACATGGCGCTGCTCAACGACGTGGCTGACGGGCGCAGGCGCCGCATCGAGGTCGACCAGTACAACGAGATCGACGGCATGGCCAATTCCCAGGCCAACGGCAGTTCCGGCCCGTCGGCGATCCTGCGCCAGGACGGCACCTTCTGGGTGGTCACTGCCGGCGGGCTGAGCACGGTGGATCCGCTGCGCCTGCAGCGGTTCCGCGAGCGGCTTGCGCCGCCGGCGGCGATCGAGAACGTGCTGGTGGACGGCGTGCCGGTGCACTGGCAGGGAAATGGGCGCCACGCCGTGCCGGGCGGACGTCGCCTCACCATCAGCTACGTGGGGCTGAGCTACCTGATGTCCGAGCGGATCCGCTACCGCACCCGCCTGGATGGGCTGGACGCCAGCTGGATCGAGCGCGGCCAGCAGCGCAACGTCGAATTCATCGGCCTGCCCCCGGGTCAGTACACCCTGCACGTGGCAGCCGCGCACCCCGGCGGCAACTGGAGTGGCAGTGAAGCCACCTGGTCGTTCACCGTGGAGCCGTTCCTGTGGCAGCGCCGCAGCGTGCAGTTCATCGGCGGCCTGCTGCTGCTGGCCGGGCTGGTGGCGCTGTACCGCTACCTGATCGACCGCTACAAGGCCAGCAACGTGCGCCTGGCGCGCCGGGTCGATGCGGCCACCCGCGACCTGCAGGCACAGACCGCCAGCCTGCAGGCGTTGAACGAAGAGAAGACCCAGCTGGCCGAGCGCCTGGCGGTGCAGGCCGAGCAGTTCGAACGGCAGGCGCGCGAAGACGCCTTGACCGGCCTGCCCAACCGCCGTGCGTTCGACGAGGCGCTGGCGCGCGACTTCGCCCGTTCCCAGCGCAGTGGCCACCCGCTGTGCCTGGTGGTGCTGGACATCGACCACTTCAAGGAAGTGAACGACCGCCACAGCCACAGCGTGGGCGATGTGGTGCTGGTGGAAGTGGCGCGGGTGATCGCCTCGGCCTGCCGCGATTCGGACATGCCGGCGCGTACCGGCGGCGAGGAATTCACCCTGCTGCTCAATGACACCCGCCTGGCCGAAGCCGCGCAGGTCTGCGCGCGCCTGCGCGGGTTGTTCCATGACCATCCGGACTGGGCCGGCGTCCCCGGCCTGCAGGTGACCTTCAGCGCCGGCCTGGTCGAACTGGATGCGGCCGACCGCACCCCGATGCTGCTTTACCAGCGCGCCGACCGCGCGCTGTACCGGGCCAAGAGCGAAGGCCGCGACCGCACCGCGATCGGTTGATCAGGGACGTGGCCAGGCGTTGGCGATGGTGCAGAACAGTTTCGCGGTCTGCTCGGTGTCATACACCGCGCTGTGCGCTTCCTCCGCGTCCCACCCCAGGCCGGCCGCGGCAGCCGCACGCGCCAGCACGGTCTGCCCGTAGGCGATACCGGCCATGGTCACCGTGTCGAACACGCTGAAGGGATGGAACGGATTGCGCTTGTGCCCGACCCGGTTCACCGCCGCGTTGACGAAGCCCAGGTCGAAGTGCGCGTTGTGCCCGACCAGGATCGCGCGCTGGCAGCCGTACTTCTTCATCGCCGCGCGCACCGGCGCGAAGATGTGGTCCAGCGCATCCTTCTCGCTCTTGGCCAGCCGGAACGGGTGGTCGAGGATGATGCCGGTGATTTCCAGCGACTTCGGATCGATCTCCAGGCCTTCGGCCGGAATCACGTGCGCACTGGCGGTCTGCCCGGGGTAGAGCAGGCCGCTGTCGTCCATTTCGATCGGCACCGCGGCGATCTCCAGCAACGCGTTGCGGTTGCAGTCGAAGCCGCCGGTTTCCACGTCCACCACCACCGGCAGGAAGCCACGGAAGCGGGTCGCCATCATGCGCTGTGCGGCAGAGGGCACGTCTTCAGCGGCCGCGGGGGCGGCGGCCTGGGGGAGGTCATCAGTCATCGACGCAGTTTAGCAGAGCGGTTCGTCCACCCCGTGGCGGCGCTGCCAGGCTGCCAGGGCCAGCAGGGCCACGCCCACGACGGCCATCAGCAGTGCCGGCCCGGGCAGCAGCCAGCCCACCGGCAACGCCGCTGCCAGCGCCAGCCCGCCCCACGCGGTCGCGTCGGCGTGCGCGGCCGCCGCGGGCCGCCGCCGGCGCAACCAGGCATCCACGCTCAGGCGACCGGCCCCCTGCAGCAGCAGCGGCACCAGCATCGCGATGAACAGCAGCGGCAGCTTGTAGTTGCCGTGACCCTGGTCGCTGATCGCATAGCCCTCGGCCAGCGTGGCCAGCGAGCTCCACTGCGCCGGCCAGTGCACCGCGGCGGTGGCCACCACGGTCAACGCGATCAGCAGCGCGGCGCTGGCACGGGTGGCCAGGCCCAGCAGCAGGCAGGCCCCGCCCAGCAGTTCCAGCCAGGTCGCGGCGTGCCAGTTCAGCGCGGAAGGCAACCAGCGCAGCGGCAGCGGGAAATCGCCCTGGATGCTGTCGAACCAGTTCGTGCCGCGCCATTTTTCGCGGCCGGATTCGATGTATTCCCAGGCCAGCAGCAGGCGCAGGCCGAGCGGGGCCAGCCAGGCGCCGAGGCCGTCGAGGCGGGCACGCAGGGCGGGAGCAGGGAAGGGCAGGTGCATGGGGAAACTCCGCAGACAAGGTCGATGCGGAAAAGAGGGCGCGCACGCGGCAGCGGATGCGCGTGCGGGCCACGCGGTTCAGTCGGCGGTGGGGAACGCGGCCGGGCCGATCACCGCCGTGGCCTGCAACTGCGCCAGCAGCGCACGCCCGGAGTGTTCAAGCGCCGCCGTGTCCAGCCCATGGGTCTGCGCCAACTGCTGCAGATGGGCCGCGCCGGTGCGTGCGGGCGCGGCTTCCATCTGCACCAGCAGCGCCCAGGCCAGCGCGCTGAGTTGCGAAAACACGATGCTGCCTGCCGCGTCCCGCCGTGCCAGCAGGCAGGTGGGCGCGGGCGGTGGGGTACCGGGCTGGAATGCGGCACCGATCTGCGGCACCGGCCATTGGTACAGCAAGGGCCAGGCCAGCGCCGAACGCTGCAGTGGCACCTGCCACGGATCAAACGCCGCTGCAGGCGCCGGCAGTGGCGGGTCATCACTGCACTGCAGCGCCAGTTCCACCCATTCGTAATGCGCCAGTTCGGCCAGGAATGGCCGCGGCAGCACCGCCTGTTCCTGCAGCCACTGGACGAATTCGCCGGCCACCTCGGTGAACAGCGGCGACACGCAGCGGTGCTCGATGAAATAACGCCTGCACAGCGCCGTCCATTCGGCGTCGTCCAGCACCTGCAGCACGACGGGGAAGCTGCCGGCCAGCAGCGACTGCAGGTTGTTGAACAGCAGGTCGCGGTAGATCTGCAGGCGGCGTTGCGGGGCACCTTCGGGCGCCGCCTGCCGTTCCGGGTCGCGCAGGTGGCGGGTCAGCGCCCACTGCTGCTCGCGCAGCTGCCCGCTCATGCCCGCGGCTCCTGGCCGGCCAGGATGCGCCGCATCCGCTGCAGTTCATCGCGCAGGTCCGCGTACGCGGGAAAATTGAAGTCGCGTTCCAGCAGCGCCGGGCGCGGACCGAAGCGGTCGCGTGCCTGCGCCAGCAGCGTCCACACCGGGTCGACGACCGCGCTGCCGTGGGTGTCGATCTTCAGATCGTCTGCCTCGTCGTAGTGCCCGGCCACATGCAGGCACGCCACGCGTGCGGCAGGCAGTCCATCGATGAACGCGGCGGGATCGAAGCGATGGTTGATGGCATTGACGTAGACATTGTTCACATCCAGCAGCAGGTCGCAGTCGGCTTCCTCCAGCACCGCCCGGGTGAACTCCAGCTCGGTCATCGCCGCATGCGGGGTAAGGTAGGTGGAGACGTTCTCCACCGCGATGCGACGGCCCAGCCGGTCCTGCACGCGGGCGATGCGGGCGGCCGTGTGGTGCACCGCTTCTTCGGTGAACGGCAGCGGCAACAGGTCGTAGAGGTGGCCGTCGTCGCTGCAGTAGCTGAGGTGCTCGCTGTACAGGCTGACCTGGTGCGCGTCCAGGAAGCGGCCGACCCGGTCGACGAAGGCCATGTCCAGCGGCGCGGTCCCGCCCAGTGACAGCGACAGGCCATGGCAGGTCAGTGGATAGCGCGCGCTGAGCGCCTGCAGGCGCTCGCCCGGCACGCCGCCAAGCCCGATCCAGTTTTCCGGCGCGCATTCCAGGAAATCGATGTCCCCGGGCGGCGCCTGTTCCAGGTCGTCGAGCAGGGCGCGGCGCAGCCCCAGCCCCACCGCCGTTGCAGGCAACGACGGTGGGGTGGCCGAACGGGTGGCGACGCGGGGATCAGTGCCCGGCACCGCACTTGCCTTCGCCGCACTTGCCTTCGGCGGTCTTCTTCGCGGCAGGCGCGGGGGTGGCCTTGGTCTTGTCGGCGCCGCACTTGCCTTCGCCACACTTGCCTTCGGCGGTCTTCTTGTCGGCAGCGTGCGGCTTGGCCTTGTCGGCGCCGCACTTGCCTTCACCGCATTTGCCTTCGGCAGCCTTGGCGCCGGCCTTGGGGGCGGCCTGGGCCGCCAGCGCGTAGCCTTGGGCCAGGTCGGTCATCGACAGCGCCGAGGCGGTGCCGGCCAGGCCAAGGCCACCGGCGAGCGCGGCGCAGGCCAGCAGGGAGGCGTGTTTGGTGGACAGGGTCATGCGGAAGCTCCTTGTAATGCCCGTTCTGGGCAGGGTGGTGCGGGGGAAGCATGCCGGAATGCCGGCACGCGGGGAACATCAGGACAGGTATTCGCGCGCCATGACGCGGGCACGGTGCAGCCGGGCCTTGATGGTTTCGGGAGTGGTGGACAGCTGCGCGGCCAGTTCGGCGATCGACAGCCCCTCCAGGTCGCGCAGCAGGATCACTTCGCGGTAATGCGCGGGCAGGGACTCCAGCGCGGCGGCGCAGTCCCGGCGCAGCTCCAGGTTGTCGCGCTCGGCCGGCGGCAGGATTTCTTCGCGCAGCTCTTCAAGCCGCCACTGGCAACGTGCGCGCTTGAGCCGGTTGCACTCGCGCTTGACGATGCGGAATGCCCACGAGGTGAAGCACTCCACCAGGCGCAGGTCGCACAGGCGGCGCGATACCGTGATCAGGCTTTCCTGCACGGCATCCTCGACGTCGTTGATGACGCAATGGTATTCGGCGTAGCGACGCAGATGCTGGCGCGAATGCCGCAGCACGCGGTCCAGCGCGGCGCGGTCGCCGCCATGGGCAGCGGCAAGTTCGGTCTGGCAGAGGCTCTGCATGGCGGGCGGCGATCCTGTTCAACGTGGCACAGGATAAGAGCGCATCCAGGGCGCAATGGATGCGCGCCGTGCCCGGTCGAGACAGGTACGATTCATGGCAACCGGTGCGTCTGCGACATGAGCGGATGGTGGCGACACCCCTCGTCCCTGATTGGCCTGCCCGGAAACGCAGACGCGCCGGGAGGTCCCGGCGCGCCGAAGGCTGCTGCATGACGCTTGGGATCAGCGTCCGTCGAGGACCACGTCGGCGATGAGGCCGGTGGCCACGGCGATCAGCACATAGCGGTCGTCGACCTTGCGCCACTGCTGGCCGCGCTTGGGCGCATGCAGGCCGTGGCGCCTGTAGTCGCTCACGTAGGCGCCGCGGTGATCGCTGGCGAGGTGACCGCCACGACGGGGCGGATCATGGCGGTCATGTCCGCGCGATGGGCCGTGGCTGCGGTCGTCGCGCTGGTCATGGCGGTCGCGATGGTCGCGGTCATCATGGCGGGGCGGGGCGGCGAACGCCGAACCGGTGGCGGCGAGCAGGGTCAACGACAGCGTGGCGGCAATGAGACGTTTCATGGTCTGGACCCTCTGGAGCGGTGGGGTGGAACGCAGGTCCAGAGTGGGATTTTTTTGCTGAATAGGCAATTAAAAAAGGCCGATACGGGGTATCGGCCTGTAACGGCATGTAACACGGGCGGCAGCGCGCTTACAGCGGTTCGGTGCTGGTTTCGTCGCGCTTCTCGCGCGGCGGCAGGGCCTGCTCGCCATGCACCAGGAACCACACGTTCTCGGCGATGTTGGTGGCGTGGTCGCCGACCCGCTCCAGGTTCTTGGCCATGAACAGCAGGTGGGTGCACGGGGTGATGTTGCGCGGGTCTTCCATCATGTAGGTCAGCAGCTCGCGGAACAGCGCGGTGTACTGCGCGTCCAGGCGGGCGTCGTCGTCACGCAGGGCCAGCGCGGCGTCGGCATCGTTGTCGCGGTAGGCGTCGATCGCGCGGCGGACCTGCTGTGCGGCGAGCCGGCCCAGCGAACGCAGGCCCTCGATCTGCGGCAGCGGCGGCACCTTGCTCAGCGCGATCGAGCGTTTGGCGACATTGGCCGCGTAGTCGCCGATGCGTTCGATGTCGGCGGGGATGCGCAGGCCGGCCAGGATCTCGCGCAGGTCGCGCGCCATCGGGCCGCGCAGCGCCAGGCGCATCACGTCATGGCTGATCTGCTGTTCCAGGCTGTCGATGGCTTCGTCGTTGGCGATGATGCGCTGGGCGGCGCTGTCGTCGCGGCGCTCGATCACGTCCAGCGCCGCTTCCAGCTGCGCCACGGCCATCTCGCCCATGCGCACGATCTCGGCCACCAGCCGCTGCTGTTCTTCGTCGTAGCTCTTGACGATGTGGTCGTTCGGACTATTCATGTTGGTTCCCGTAAAACCGGACACTGCCCGGCTGGTTGATCTGCGGTAGAGCCAGGCCCTGCCTGGCTGGAACGTCTGGCGAAGACGACAGGGAGAACGACTTACCCGAACCGCCCGGTGATGTAATCCTCGGTCTGCTGCTTGTTCGGCTGCGAGAAGATCACTTCGGTGCGGTCGTGTTCGATCAGGTCGCCCAGGTACATGAAGGCGGTGTAGTCGGACACGCGCGCGGCCTGCTGCATGTTGTGGGTCACGATGACGATGGTGTAGTCGTGCTTGAGCTCTTCGACCAGCTGCTCGATGCGGCTGGTGGAGATCGGGTCCAGCGCCGAGGTGGGCTCGTCGAGCAGCAGCACGTCCGGGCGCAGGGCCACGGCGCGGGCGATGCACAGGCGCTGCTGCTGGCCACCGGACAGGCCCAGCGCGCTCTGGTTGAGCTTGTCCTTGACCTCATCCCACAGCGCACCCTGGCGAAGGGCATGTTCGACGCGGTCGTTCATGTCCGCCTTGGACAGCTTCTCGTGATGGCGGATGCCGTAGGCGACGTTCTCGAAGATGGTCATCGGGAAGGGCACCGGCTTCTGGAAGACCATGCCCACTTTGCTGCGCAGGCGGTTCATCGGGTACTTGGGCGAGAGGATGTTTTCGCCGTCCAGCAGCACCTCGCCCTTGGCTTCCAGCTTCGGGTACAGCGCGTAGATGCGGTTGAAGATGCGCAGCAGGGTGGACTTGCCGCAACCGGACGGACCGATCAGCGCGGTGACGCGCTTTTCCGGTACCTCCAGGCTGATGTTCTTCAGCGCATGGAACTTGTCGTAGTAGAAATCCAGCCCGCGCGCGGCCAGCTTGACCGGCGCCGGGTTGCCCAGCGACGCGTGCGAGGCCGGCACCGCGATGCGCTGCATCGGCACGGCATTGGAAAGATCGTTCATGGCGGTGTCCGCGGAAAGGTCAGTCATGGGAGATACGGTTGCGCAGCAGGATGCCGCGCGCCGAAAGGCTTACCAGCAGCACGAACAGGGTCAGCACCAGGGCGCCAGCCCAGGCCAGGGTCTGCCAGGATTCGTACGGGCTGCCGGCGAACTGGTTCATCACTACCGGCACGCTGGCCATCGGCTGGAACACGTTGCTGTTCCAGTACTGGTTGCCAAAGGCGGTGAACAGCAGCGGCGCGGTTTCGCCGGAGATGCGCGCCAGGGCCAGCAGGATGCCGGTGACGATGCCGGCGGCCGCGCTGCGGTAGAGCACCTGCACGGTGACCTTCCACTGCGGGATGCCGAGCGAAAGCGCGGCTTCGCGCATCTGCGAGGGCACCAGGCGCAGCATCTCGTCGGTGGTGCGCACCACCACCGGCAGCACGATGAAGGCCAGCGACAGCGCGCCGGCGAAGGCCGAGAACTGTCCGCCGGTCTGCATCACGTAGAGGGTGTAGACGAACAGGCCCAGCACGATGGACGGTGCCGACAGCAGGATGTCGTTGACGAAACGCACCACCGTGCCGGCGGTGCGGAAGTTGCCGTACTCGGCCAGCCAGGTGCCGGCCAGCACGCCCAGCGGCGTGCCGATGGCGATGGCCAGCGCACACATCACCGCGCTGCCGAAGAAGGCATTGGCCAGGCCGCCTTCCTGCATGGGCGGCGGCGTCATCTTGGTGAACAGGTCCAGGTTGATCCCGGCCAGGCCCTTGGAGGCGAGGGTGAACAGGATCCAGCCCAGGAAGAACAGGCCGAACAGCGCGGTCAGGCAGGACAGCAGCAGGGCGACGATGTTGACGATGCGGCGGCGCAGGTACAGCGGCTGTGCGGCGGTGGTGGCGACAGTGGACATCAGTTGCCCTCCTTGCGGGCCAGGCGCATCAGCATCAGGCGGGCGATCGCCAGCACCACGAAGGTCACGATGAACAGCACGAAGCCGAGCAGCAGCAGGGCCGAACGGTAGGTTTCGGTGGCTTCGCCGAAGTCGTTGGCGATCAGCGCGGCGATGGTGGTACCGGGCTCCAGCAGGGAGGGGGACAGGCGCACGCTGTTGCCGATCACGAAGGCCACCGCCATGGTTTCACCCAGCGCGCGGCCCAGGCCCAGGAAGATGCCGCCGATCACCGCCGAGCGGGTGTAGGGCAGCACGATGTCCCAGCTCACTTCCCACTTGGTGGAGCCCAGCGCGTAGGCCGATTCCTTCAGGCGGGTCGGCACGGTCAGGAACACTTCGCGCATCACCGAGGAGATGAACGGAATGACCATGATCGCCAGCACGAAGCCGGCGGTGAGCACGCCGATGCCCAGCGGCGGGCCCTGGAACAGCGGGCCGATGATCGGCCATTCGCCCAGGGTTTCGTTGAGGGTCGGGGTGACGTACTCGGTCATCACCGGCACCAGCACGAACAGGCCCCACATGCCGTAGATGATCGAGGGGATGCCGGCCAGCAGTTCGATGGCGGTGCCGACCGGGCCACGCATCCAGCGCGGGGCCACTTCGGTCAGGAAGAAGGCGATGCCGAAGCTCACCGGGACGGCGATGACCATCGCGATCAGCGCGGTGACCAGGGTGCCGTAGATCGGGGCCAGCGCCCCGAACTTGTTTTCGACGGGATTCCAGTCGGAGGAGTAGAAGAAGCTCAGGCCCTGTTCCTGCAGGGCATGGCGGCCGCCCCAGAGCATCGAGAGCGCGGCGCAGGCCAGGGCGACCAGCACCAGGACCACGGTGGCGATCAGCACCCCCCGGAACAGTTTGTCGTTGCGTGCATCACGCAGGTCGCGCGTGGAGGGTGCCGGTACAGGCTGGGCGATGGCATTCATGGGAAAGGCTGGGGCCCGAAATGAGGTGAGGTAGTGCCAGGCGATGCCTGGCAGAACGGTGCCACGATGCGAAACACCGGACCCGCGCAGGGCGCGGGTCCGGGCGGGATCATTTGAATTCCGCGGTCCAGTAGCCTTCGATCTGCTTCACCAGTTCGGCGGGCAGCGGCACGTAGTGCAGTTCGTTGGCCTGGGCCTGGCCGCTTTCGAAGGCCCACTTGAAGAACGCCAGGGTGTCCTTGCTGCGCTGGGCATCCTTGGGCTGCTTGTGCATCAGCATGAAGTTGGTGGCGGTGATCGGCCAGGCCTGGTCGCCGGGAGCGTTGGTGATGACCAGGTTGAAGTCCTTGGCGCTGGCCCAGTCGGCGCTGGCGGCAGCCGCGGCGAAGGTTTCGGCGGTCGGCTGCACCCAGTTGCCGGCGGCGTTCTGCATCGAGGCGTACGGCATGCCGTTCTGCAGGGCGTAGGCGAGTTCGACGTAGCCGATGGAGCCCTTGATCTGCTTCACGTACGAGGCCACGCCTTCATTGCCCTTGCCACCCACGCCGTCCGGCCACTGCACCGAGGTGCCTTCGCCGACCTTGCTCTTCCAGTCGGGGCTGACCTTGGACAGGTAGTTGGAGAAGTTGAAGGTGGTGCCCGAGCCGTCCGAACGGTGGACCAGGGTGATCTTGCCGTCGGGCAATTTGACGCCCGGGTTGGCCGCCACGATCGCCGGGTCGTTCCAGGTCTTGATCTTTCCCAGGAAGATGTCGGCCAGCAGGGGGCCGCTCAGGCGCAGCTTGCCGGCGTCCAGGCCGTCGATGTTGACCACCGGGACCACGCCGCCGATGGCGGACGGGAACTGGCCGAGGCCGGCCTGGGCCAGCTCTTCGCTGGACAGGGGCTTGTCGGAGGAACCGAAGTCGACGGTGCCGGCCTTGATCTGGGCGATACCGCCGCCGGAGCCGATGGACTGGTAGTTGACCTTGGCGCCGGTGGCGGCGTTGTAGTCGGCCGACCACTTGGAGACCAGCGGGAAGATGAACGATGCACCGGCGCCGGAGATTTCGGCAGTCAGCTTGTCGCCGGCGGCCGGGGTTGCGGGGGGAGCGCCGGCAGCCGGTGCCGTGGCCTGGCCTTCGGCGGCCGGCTTGCAGGCGGACAGGCCCAGCGCGATGGCCAGGGAAAGGGCGGCAAAGCCGGCCGAATGCAGTTTCATGCGTCACTCCGTAGCGGGGATGGGGTGCCGGGCTGGCCGGCTGACGCTGCTATGAAATGATGTTTTTGTTACAGCTTGATGACGCCGTGACCGTGGGCACGTTGAAGCCCCGCAGGGCAAGGCCTGGCGGGGGAGGTACAGCGGCTGCCGGTGGGGCGAGTGCGGGGCCGCCATACCCTTGTCTGCGAATGTCCCCCGGCGGCGGCCTGCGCCGCCGCCGCCTCCTTTGCTTCGCCACAAGGGCATGGCGGCCCCGCACTCGCCCCACCGGCATTGGCACCGTGGCATCCGCTTTACCTTGCCAGCCGCAAGCCGCGCCCCGTCGCGGCCGGTAGGTCCCTGGCAAAGTAAAGGAGGAGGTGGCGGCCGCAGGCCGCCGCCGGGGGACATTTGCATAGGGGCCTGCCGGCCGCGGCGGGGCCCTCAACGCTCGCGAAGCAGTCGATCGAAGACATTACCCCACGCTTCTACGCAAAAAAGCGCGGACCTTTCGATCCGCGCCGGTGGCGACGCCAGGGGGAGAGAGGACCTGGCGCCGCCGTTGCCTGCAATGCGTACCGACCAACGGTCGGTACCTACCGGGGACATGCCGCGTTGAACCGATCCACGGTCGGTACCTGCCGGGTAGGTCACGACCGTTGGTCGTGACCCTTTCGATCAATATTTCAGGTTCTGCGACCAGTAGGTCTCGATCTGCTTGACCAGCGCGTCCGGCAGCGGCACGTAATCCAGCTGCTTGGCCTGGGCGTCGCCGTTCTTGTAGATCCAGCGGAAGAACTCCTGGGCGGACTTGGCACCGGCCGCGTTCTTGGGCTGCTTCTGCACCAGGATGAAGTTGGTCGCGGTGATCGGCCATGCGTCGGCACCCGGCGCATTGGTCATGACCAGGTAGAAGTCCTTGGCGTTGGCCCAGTCGGCGCTGGCGGCCGCGGCGGAGAACGATTCGTCGCTCGGCTGTACGACCTTGCCCGACGCGTTCTTCATCGCGGTGTAGGCCAGCTTGTTCTGCAGCGCGTAGGACAGCTCGACATAGCCGATGCCGCCCTTGATCTGCTTCACGTAAGCGGCCACGCCTTCGTTGCCCTTGCCGCCGATCCCGGCCGGCCACTGGACCGAGGTGCCTTCACCGACCTTGCTCTTCCAGTCCGCGCTGACCTTGGACAGGTAGTTGACGAAGTTGAAGGTGGTGCCCGAGCCATCCGAACGGTGCACGATGGTGATCTTCTGGTTCGGCAGGGTGACGCCCGGGTTCAGTGCGGCAATCGCCGGGTCGTTCCAGGCCTTGGTCTTGCCCAGGAAGATGCTGGCCAGGGTCGGGCCGTCCAGCTTCAGCTGCCCCGGGGTGATGCCCGGAACGTTGACCACCGGTACCACGCCGCCGATCACCGACGGGAACTGCGCCAGGCCGGCCGAGGCCAGTTCTTCCGGCTTCAGCGGGGCGTCGGAGGAGCCGAAATCAACGGTCTTGGCCTTGATCTGGGCGATGCCGCCGCCCGAGCCGATCGACTGGTAATTGACCTTCTTGCCGGTGGCGGCGTTGTAGTCGGCCGACCACTTGGACATGACCGGGTAGATGAACGAGGCGCCCGCGCCGGTCACATCGGCGGCATTGGCGGCGAACACGGACGACGCGGCGAGGACGGCTACTGCGGCGCGCGACTTGAAGGCGTGGATCACGGGGTGGCTCCTGGGATGGATGAAGGTGCGGGGTTTCCCGCCCGGTGCCTATTGCATAACGGTTCAATGACAGCGCGACGTCTGTCATATGACGACCGCATGACATGGAGGGCGAGTGCCCCCACGCAGGCAACGCATGACGTTGAAACAGAAAAGGGCGCAGCCCAAGCTGCGCCCTCTCCATCGAACACGTGACGCTGGGCTTACCAGAAGAACTGCAGGCGCGCTTCCAGGATGTTCGGGTCGTCGTTGACGAAGGTGCGGCTGGCCGAGCTGTACTTCTTGCTGTCCACCATCACGTAGTTCAGCGCGAACTTGGTGTTGGAGCGCCAGTAGTAGTTCACGCCCACGGTCCAGATATCCATCTTGCCGCCCAGCACGCCGTCCACGATCGGCGGACGACCGGCGACCGGATTTGCGCGCAGGTGGCCATCGTCCAGGTTCATCGAGTCATAGCGCGCGCCCAGCTGCCACATGCCACGGCCCGGCTCGTCCGGCAGGCCGGTGGTCGGCACGCCGCCCTTGTAGCCCCAGGTCTCGCCGGTGATGTTCCACAGCCCGCTGACATAGAAACCGTCGCTGGTGTAGTTGTCGCGCGTCATGCGCTTGGCTTCGCTGGTGTAGTACTCGGCCTGGGCCTTGAACGGGCCGCCGATGTACATGGCTTCGGCACCGATGGTCTTGACCCGGTCGGTGTCGGTCATGTTGCCGCTGTCGACCAGGCGCGCGGTGGCCAGGTCGGCGTTCGGACGGGCACGCACGCGCAGGGTATCGGCGTCGGTGTCGTAGTCGACGTAGCTCAGGCCGAAGTGCAGGACCTGGCCCTTGTCGTTGATCGGCGCCCAGGTGCCACGCGCGCCGTAGCCGCTGCCGTGGGCCAGGTTGCGGGTCAGCTCGCGACCGAACGCGCTGGCGGTGATCGACCAGTTGGCGTCGCCGACGCTGTAGGCGCCACCGAGGCGGCGGGCCACGGCGTAGGTGTTGGTGACCGCAGCCTTCGAGATGAAGTCGTTGTTCTTGGTGCTGGACAGCTCTTCCAGGCTGTTGGGCTGCTTGAACTGGCCCAGCTGCACGAAATGGTTGGCGTTGCCGGCCAGCTTGTACTTGACGTTGGTGTCCAGGAACTTGTCGGCCTTGGCGTCGTAGCCGACCACCCATTCCACGTTGCCCGGGCCCTTGCCCTTCAGCACCAGCTCGGCGCGACGCAGTTCGAATTCGCTGTCCTTGCCGTTGGCGGCATCGCCACCGTTGAGATCGGTCACATCGTTGTCGAACCAGTTGCCGTCGGCCTGGACCAGGCCTTCGAAGGTGATCTCCGAGCCGCCGATCACGTCGATGGCCACTTCAGCGTGGGCGGCCGGCACGAACAGCGCAGCGGCCACGGCCGCAGTGAGGAGTTGGCGATGCAGTTTCATGGAAAGGAGCCTTGCAGGCAGGTGGGAAGATGCTGCGCAGGCTAATTAGTGAAGATTGCGTAAATATGACAGTTTCAGGCAAAGCAGCCCCGGCCCCGGGGCAAGCAGTTGCTGGGGTTGCCAAAACTGCCCGAAACAGATGACTGCCCGGTTGCGCGCAGATGGCAGTCGCCGCCGTCGCTCAGGCGGCGGTCTTCTGCTTGAACCGGCACAGGTCGCGGATCACGCACTGCGGGCAGTCGGGTCTGCGCGCCTTGCACACATAGCGGCCATGCAGGATCAGCCAGTGGTGGGCGTCGAGCAGGAACTCGGCCGGAATTACCTTGACCAGCAGGTCTTCCACCGCGCGCACGTCCTTGCCCGGGGCCAGCCCGGTCCGGTTGGCCACCCGGAAGATGTGCGTATCCACGGCCATCACCGGTTCGCCGAACGCGGTGTTGAGCACCACGTTGGCGGTCTTGCGACCGACCCCGGGCAGGGCTTCGAGTGCGGCGCGATCACGGGGGACCTCGCCGCCATGCTGTTCCACCAGCAGGCGGCAGGCGGCGATCACATTCTTCGCCTTGGCGTTGAACAGGCCGATGGTGGCGATGTACGTCTTCAATCCGTCTTCGCCCAGCGCCAGGATCGCCTGTGGCGTGTTGGCGACCGGGAACAATCTGCGCGTGGCCTTGTTGACGCCCACGTCCGTGGCCTGCGCCGACAGCGCTACCGCCACCAGCAGTTCGAACGGCGAGCTGTACTCCAGTTCGGTCTTCGGGTGCGGATTGAGTTCGCGCAGGCGGGTGAACATTTCAACGACGTCGGCCTTGGGCATGCGCGCGCTGCGCGGTGCGGCCTTTGCAACGGTGGGCATCAGGGAAGCTTTCCAGCGGCCCTGGCCTTGGCACGCGCCAGGATGGCGGCGGCCGCAGGCGGCAGGGCCGGCTTCAGATCGGGAGTGGGGGCAGGCGGTGCGCGTCGCGCCTCGCGTTCGGCCGCGCGGCGCGCCAGCCGTTGCGCGCGCTGGCGGTAACGGTCGCGCGCGGCCCAGGCGCGTTGCAGCTGCCGCTGGGCCAGCAGCAGGCGGGCGGGGAGGTCCGGGTAATCGGGCAGCAGCCGCTCGTCGCCAGCGGCGGGCACGTAGTCCATCAGGCCGGCGTCCAGCGCGGCGTCCAGATCATCGGCCAGTACCCGCAGCAGCAGGCGCGCCGGCGCGGCCCCGGGGGCGTCACCTCCCTGAACCACGGGGCGGTTGACCCCGGGCGCCGCGGTGGCACCATCGTCGGCAACGGTCAGGGGCACGTCGGCCACGGCAGAAACTCCTGATAAAACGTTAAAAAATAGTGATTTTGAACTCTGTAAACGAAAGCAGGTCAAAGCCTCCGTCGTTAGTGGCGGTTCAACGTTGCGGCGGCTATCCTAACCCGTCGCCTCAGGGCGGCCCAATGCGTCCTGAGTTACCACCCCTGGAGAAACGTTTGATGAAGTTGCGTTCTATCGCGGTCGCCGTCGCGGCCCTGGCCCTGACGGGCAATGCCTTCGCCCAGGACACTTCGTCCGAAAAGGGCAAGCTGAGCTATTACTTCGGTTACGACTACGGCAACAACCTGGCCGAGCTCACCCAGCGGGGCGAGCAGCTGGACATCAACTCGGTGGTGAAGGGCCTGCAGGATGCCTACGCCAAGAAGCAGCCGGCGATCACCGCCGAGCAGCTCAAGCCGGCCGTTGAGGCGTTCCAGAAGCGCGAGCAGGGTCGTGCCGCTACCGCCAAGGCCGAGTATGAAAAGGCCGCCGGCGAAAACAAGACCAAGAGCACCCAGTTCCTGACCGCCAACAAGGCCAAGGCCGGCGTGCAGGCGCTGCCGAGCGGCGTGCAGTACCGCATCATCGAAACCGGCAAGGGCGCCAAGCCGACCCAGGCCAGCACCGTGCAGCTGGAAGTGGCCGGTCCGTACCCGTACGGCCAGCGTCCGGCCGAAGCGCGTCCGGCCCAGCAGATTCCGTCGATCAAGGTCAGCGAAGTCGAAATGAAGGCCATGCGCGAAGTGCTGCTGCAGATGCCGGCCGGTTCGAAGTGGGAAGTCACCCTGCCGCCGGAACAGGCCTACGGTGCCGACCCGCGCACCCCGTTCCCGCCGAACGTGGCCGTGCAGTTCGAAATCAAGCTGGTCAGCGTCAAGTAAGAACGGCTGGAAACAACAAAACGCGTCGATGGCAACATCGGCGCGTTTTTTGTTTTCGCCATTCGCGCTACTGTTGACCGGTGCACTCCCCGGAAAACGTCCCACATGCCATGCCCAGCCCCTGCATTGGAACCTGCGCGCTCGACCGCGCCGGCCTGTGTGGCGGATGCCTGCGCAACGTGGATGAAATCACCCGCTGGTCGACGATGACCCGACACGAACACCATCATGTGATGCGGCAGGTGCTGCCGCTGCGCGAACAGCTGCGGCAGTCGCTGGGCGGCTCGCTGGCCAGCCACGAGCGCCTGCTGCGCGCGTTGCACCCGCTTGACGCACCGCCAGCCGGCGATGGCTGGAACCGCAGCGAACTGGCCGACCTGCTGCCACCCGGCCCGCCGGTGGAAGCGGCGGTGCTGGCCGGGATCATTCCGCGTGCCAGCGGCGCGCAGGTGCTGCTGACCCGGCGCACCGATACGCTGCGCCAGCACGGCGGGCAGGTCGGGTTTCCCGGCGGCCGCCAGGAGCCTGACGACCGCGATGCGGTGGCCGCCGCCCTCCGCGAAAGCAACGAGGAAATCGCGCTGGCCCACGACCAGGTGCAGGTGCTGGGTTACCTGGATCCGTTCGTGACCATCACCGGCTATCGGGTGATGCCCGTGGTGGCGGTGATCGACCCGGCGTTCGTGGCGGTGCCGCAGCCGGACGAAGTGGCCGACGTGTTCGAAGTGCCGTTCGATTACCTGATGGACCCGGCCAACCTGCACCAGGTCGAGATCGACCACCGCGGCCGCATCCGCCACGTGCTGGAATACGGCTGGCCGGGCCAACGCATCTGGGGCGCCACCGCCGCCATCCTGTACAACCTGCGTCGCCGCCTGGAGCAACTGGAATGAGCACCGCCAACCCGACCCCGTGGCCCCCCCTTGTCGATGTGGCGACGCTGTCCAAAGCGCTGGCGCAGGGCGATGCGCGCCTGTTGGATGCACGCGCCACCGCCAGTACCGCGCCGCGCGTGCTGGATGCGCGTTTTTCCCTGGCCGATCCGCAGTCCGGCGCGCGCGATTACGCCGCCGGACATCTGCCGGGCGCGCTGCGCGCGGACGTCAACCGCGACCTCGCTGACATGCGCGTGGTCGGCCACGGCCGCCACCCGTTGCCGGACAGCGATGCGTTCGCCGCCACGCTGGGGCGGTGGGGAATCGGTCCGGATACCCAGGTGGTGGTCTACGACGGCGGCGATGGCAGCATGGCGGCGGCGCGCGCGTGGTGGTTGCTGCGGTTGATCGGGCACACGCAGGTGGCGGTGCTGGATGGCGGCCTCGCGGCGTGGCAGGCGGCCGGTCTGCCGTTGACCACGGAGGTGCCGGAAGTGGCGCCGCTGCCGGCCTATCCGGGACGGTTCGACACGGACCAGGTGGCGTCGGCGGATGAGATCGCCACGCGCTTGAACGATGCGCCCGGTTGGCTGCTGGATGCGCGTGCCGGCGAGCGGTTCCGGGGCGAGGTGGAGCCGCTGGATCCGGTGGCGGGGCATGTGCCCGGGGCGGTGAACCGCCCGTTCGCATTGAATGTGGCCGACGGCCGCCTGCGGCCCGCAGCCGAACTGCAGGCCGCGCTGCGGCCGCTGATCGGAACGCATGATCCGCAGCAGGTGGTGGTGATGTGCGGGTCGGGCGTGACCGCCTGCCATCTGCTGTTGGCGATGGAAGTGGCCGGGCTGCACGGCGCGCGGGTCTATGCCGATTCGTGGAGCGGGTGGGTCAGCGATTCAAACCGACCGGTCGCGACCGGCGCCTGATCGGTCGCCACCCAAGGCGTCAACGAATGGCACAGGTAGAGCGGACTGTCAGTCCGCTGCTCTCCGCGTCAACCCGCAGGCTGCACGCCAACGGCAGCGGACTGACAGCCCGCTCTACCCCTCCAGCGGCGTCAGCGTGACCGCCGCCAGCACCCGCGGCCACGGGAACAACGGGCCCGGGTCGCGCTTGCGCTGCACGCGCCGGTCCGGGTCGTCGCTGGCGGCTTCTTCCCGGGTGTCCAGCGTCTCGTGTCCGGCGATGTGGTGCAGGGCGGGCAGGGTGTCGCACAGATGCTGCAACAGGTCGATCAAGGCCGAGATCTGCACCTCGGGGTAGGGTTCGTCCATCGCCTGGTGGCGCGAATCCAGCCAGTGCGGGTAGCGGCCGGTGTTGACCAGCTCGATGCCGATCGAGCGCGGGTTGTAGCCGCTGACGTGGTGGGCCACGCGGTCGACCGGGACGTATTGCACGATGCTGCCGTCGCGATCGATGTAGTAGTGCCCGCTGTTGCCGCTGCCACTGGCGTACAGCACGCGTTCGCCGTAACTGCGCGCCATGGCCAGGTCGGGCAGTTCGGTGCAGTGGATCACGACCAGGTCGATGTCCTCCGGCGCGCGCCTGCCCAGCTGCGCCACGTAGGGCAGCGGCTGCGAATCGATGCGGGGCGGGGCGCGGTCGGGCATGTGCCGATGCTAGCATTCGGGCATGAGCGCTGACATTTGTTTCCCCGCGGTGGCTGCATGAGCCGCGGCCACTGCATTCTTTCCCACGGCTTCGAAAGCGGCCCGGACGCCACCAAGGTCACCGCCCTGGCCGAGGTGGCCGAGCGACTGGGCTGGACCCACGAACGCCCCGACTACACCGACCTGGATGCCCTGCGTGAGGTCAGCAGCGTGGGCGATGTCCGTGCCCGCCTGCAGCGCCTGGTCGAGCGCGCCAGCGCCGCCGCTGCGAACGGCCCGGTCGTGCTGGCGGGTTCCTCGCTGGGCGCCTACATCTCGGCCATCGCCTCGCTGCAGGTCCCGACCCGGGGCCTGTTCCTGATGGTGCCGCCGACCCGGATGGGGCCGATGCCGGCGCTGGACGCCGCCCGCGTGCCCACCAGCGTGGTCCACGCCTGGCACGACGAGCTGATTCCTGCCGCCGATGTGATTGCCTGGGCCCAGGCCCGGTCCGCCCGCCTGTTGCTGGTGGACGACGGCCACCGCCTGAACAACCACGTGGACGCCTCCGCGCACGCCTTCGAGGCCCTGCTCGCTACCCTCCCGTAGGGCGGGGCTCCGCCCCGCTGCCTTCCCTTGGCCGTTCGGCCAGCCGGGCAGGGCCCGTCGCTACGCGGCCGCGCGGCGCGGTCACGTACAATGCCCGGTCTGGCGCCTGCGCCCGGGCCGCCTGCGGCGCCCGCGGGCTCCCCCTCCCTGCTGACCTGCGATACCGATCCCGTGAAATTCTTTGTTTCCTGCGCCAAGGGCCTGGAGTACCTGCTCGCCGACGAACTGCTGGCGCTGGGCCTGCCCCGGGCCACCGCCACCATTTCCGGCGTCAATGCCGAGGGCGATCTGCCGCAGGCGCTGAAGGTGGTGCTGTGGTCGCGCCTGGCCAGCCGGGTGCTGTGGCCGCTGGCCGAGTTCGACTGCCCGGACGAGGGATCGCTCTACCAGGGCGTGTCGTCGATGCCGTGGGACCAGCACATCAGCCCCGAGCTGACCCTGTCGGTGGACGCCCATGTGTCGGGCACCGAAATCACCCATGCGCGCTTCGCCGCGCAGCGGGTCAAGGACGGCGTGGTCGACAGCCTGCGCGCGCAGGGCCTGGAGCGGCCGTCGGTGAACACCGAGTTCCCGGACGTGCGCATCAACCTGTCGCTGCGCAAGGGCCGCGCCAGCATTTCCATCGACCTGGGTGGCGGCCCGATGCACCGGCGCGGCTGGCGCATGGCGCAGAACGAGGCGCCGCTGAAGGAAAACCTGGCCGCTGCGGTGCTGATGCGCGCCAACTGGCCCAAGATCCACGCCGAAGGCGGTGGCCTGCTCGACCCGATGTGCGGCAGCGGCACGCTGCTGATCGAGGGTGCGCTGATGGCCGCCGACGTGGCGCCAGGCCTGCAGCGCCATGGCAGCATTCCGCCGAGCCGCTGGCTGGGCTTTGATCGTGAGGCCTGGAACGCCCTGATGGCCGAGGCGCGCACCCGCGAGCAGGCCGGGCGCGCCGCGCTCAAGCAGGTCATCCACGGCAGCGACATCGACCCGCATGCGATCCGCGCGGCCAAGGAAAACGCGGAGACCGCCGGTGTCGCCGAGGCGATCTGGTTCGGCGTGCGCGACGTGGCCGACGTGCAGGTGCCGCCGCAGGAAACCGGCTGCGTGGTGTGCAACCCGCCGTATGACGAACGCCTGGCCGCCGACGCGGTGCTGTACCGCCGCCTGGGCGACGCGCTCAAGCGCGCCGTGCCGCAGTGGCGGGCCAGCCTGCTGTGCGGCAGCGCCGAACTGGCGTTCGCCACCGGGCTGCGCGCCAACAAGAAGTACCAGCTGTTCAACGGCGCCATCGAGTGCGCGTTGATCGTGTGCGATCCCATCGCCGTACCGCAGCGCGAGAACGCGGGCCAGCCGCGCGAGCTCAGCGAAGGCGCGCAGATGGTGGCCAACCGGCTGCGCAAGAACATCCGCAGGTTCAAGACCTGGAAGGCGCGCGAGCAGGTGACCTGCTACCGCGTGTATGACGCCGACCTGCCCGAATATGCCGCGGCGATCGACGTCTACGAGGAAGATGGCGGCGCTGGCCGCACCTTCCTGCACGTGCAGGAATACGCCGCGCCGGCCACCATTCCGGACGTGGACGTGCGCCGCCGCCGCAATGAGCTGCTCTCGGCCGCGCGCGAGGTGTTCCAGGTGCCGGCCGAGCAGGTGGCGCTGAAGTCGCGCGAGCGCGGCAAGGGCGGCAGCAAGTATGGCCGCTTCGAACAGCGTGGCGAATTCGTGCTGGTGCGCGAGAACGATGCACTGCTGCGGGTGAACCTGTTCGATTACCTGGACACCGGCCTGTTCCTGGACCACCGCCCGCTGCGCTGGCACATGGCCAAGGAGGCGCAGGGCAAGCGCTTCCTCAACCTGTTCTGCTACACCGGCGTGGCCAGCGTGCAGGCGGCGGTGGCCGGTGCGGCCTCCACCACCAGCGTGGACCTGTCCGGCACTTACCTGCAGTGGTGTGCCGACAACCTGGCGCTGAACGGCAAGGGTGGCAGCCAGCACCAGCTGATCCAGGCCGATGCACTGGCCTGGCTGGAAGCGGAGCGGCACCGGTTCGATGTGATCTTCTGCGATCCACCGACCTTCTCCAACTCCGCCCGCGCCGAGGATTTCGACGTGCAGCGCGAGCACGTGCGGCTGCTGCGTGCGGCCGTGGCGCGGTTGAGCCCGGAAGGGGTGCTGTACTTCTCGAACAACTTCCGCCGCTTCAAGCTGGACGAGGACGCGATCAAGGAGTTTGCCGAGTGCCGCGAGATCTCGGCCGACACCATCGGCGACGATTTCGAGCGCAACCCGCGCATCCACCGCGCGTGGGAGTTGAGGCGTTACGGGGCGTGATGTAGAGCCGACTGTTAGTCGGTTTGCACTTGAGTTCCCGTTGCCACCGGAAGAGCAGCCGACTGACAGTCGGCTCTACAGCGCGGCGGCGCCCAGGCCCAGCACCGGCAACGCCCACGCCAATGGGGCAATCCAGCGCGGTCGCCAGGGATACAGGCCGAACGCGATCAGCAGGCCGCTGAGCGTCATCGCGCCCAGCCACAGCACCGGACCGGCCGCCCAGCCGTGGTCGGCCACGCACAGGCCGAAGGCGATGGCCAACAGCGTCCAGCCCAGCCATCGCCACAGGCGCCTGCGCGCGGGGCCGGCGTGCGCCTTGCCGTGCAGCTCCAGCTGGTGTTTTTCCATTGCCAGCGACAGCGCGGTGAACGCCGAGAAATTCAACGCAAGCGCCAGCAGCATCATGCGCCGGCCTCGGCCGGGACGCGCGCATCGTTTGCTGCGGCTGCCTGGCGCTTCTTCTTCTCCGCCGCGCTCAGCGCCGGCTGCCAACGCTGCATGCGCAGGCCGCAATAGGCCAGCATCGCGCCGAAGGCGAGCATCACCAGATCAAACCCGGCCAGCACCCAGTCGCCCGTGCGCAGGGTCACGCCCAGGTGCGCCTGCGTGGTGAGTGCATTGATCACCGGAATGAGCGCAAACAAGGCCGCGCCCAGGTACAGCTGCCAGGCCCACATCAACCGCTTGGGCCAGACGAAGGCCGCCAGCAGGGCGGCGCCCCAGGCATAGAAGAACACGCTGGCTTCTGCGTCGGCGCGCTCCGCCATTTCCAGCGGCAGCAACCGGTTGCCCCAGAAGTACGCGGCAAACGCGATCGGCAGGCCGGCCACGGCGCCGATGTTGAGCGCATCCACCAGCCGCAGGCCGAAGCCGATCCTGCCGGCCTTGGCGTGCTTGGGGCGTTCCTTGACCGCCCACAGCACTACGCCGCTGGCCACCATCAGGCAACCCACCAGGCCGGACAGGAAGAACAGGGCGCGCAGGCCCCAATCCGCGAAGCGGGCCAGGTGCAGGCCGTACAGCACGCCGCGGGTCTGGGTGGCACCGCCGGGCACCGGGCTGGTGTCGACCAGCGCGCCGGTGACCGCGTTGTAGCGCAGCGACGGGGTGTCGACCGACAGACGCTTGCCGTCGCGCTGGTAGATGTCGATCACCGCATTGGCCGCGCCCGGGTGGAACACGGTGAAGCCGCTGACCTGCGCGCCCTTCCAATCGGCGCGCGCGCTGTCCAGCAACTGCTGGATCGGCAGCGGGGCCGCGCGGCCTTCGGCGGGATCGGCCGGATCGGCCAGGCGCGCGAAGGCTTCGCTGAAGAACGCGTCCTCGTCCTTGGGATAGGCCATGCTCACGCCCTGCGGCAGGTACATGAACATCAACGTGACGATGCCGGTGTAGGTGATCATCGCGTGGTAGGGCAGGGCCATCACCGCGCTGACGTTGTGGAAGTCCAGCCACGACCGCAGGCCCTTCTCCGGCCGGAAGGTGAAGAAGTCCTTGAAGATCTTCTTGTGGGTGATCACGCCGGTGATGATCGCCACCAGCATGAACATCGCGCAGAACCCCACCAGGTAGCGCGCCCACAGCACCGGGATGTAGTGCAGGTCGAAATGCAGGCGGTAGAAGAAGTCGCCGCCGCGGGTTTCGCGCGCGGCCACTTCCTCGCCGCTGGCCGGGTCCACCGTGGCATCGCCGAAGCGGCCACCGCCACGACGGCGCTTTTCGCCCTCGACCGGTGGCTTCACCATCGACTCGGGGTTGCGCCAGAACATGCGCATGGCCGGGTTGCGTGGATCGGGCAGGGTCACGTTCCAGCTTTCGGCCTGCGGTGCCTTGTGCTGCAGGAAGCGGACCGCGCTGGCGGCGGCCACGTCGGCGGTCACGCTGCTGCGTGGCAGCTCCGGCCGCATCCAGCGGCTGATCTCTTCGCGGTAGTAACTGGCGGTGCCGGCCATGAAGATGAGCAGCAGCAGCCAGCCCACCAGCAGGCCGGTCCAGGTGTGCAGCCAGGCCATGGATTGGCGGAAGCCGTTCTTCATGCGCGCGGCCCCATCGCGAGCGTGCCCACCCAGAACAGCAGAGCAGGCGCGGCGATGCCGATCCAGGCGCGCAGCGCGGTGCGCGTGGCGAAGGACCACAGCGCCGCGCACGCGCACAGCACGATCCCCACCAGCATGCCGGTCAATACGGCCTGCGCGCGGGCGATGGGGAGGGCCACTGCCAGGAACATCGAACAGGTCGCCGCCAGCGCGTATCCGCCGACGATGGCCGCCAGCGAACGCGACAGCACTCCCACCCAGGGGCGGGCGAAGAGACCGCCGAAACGGTTGAACCAGCGGGCATCAGGCGTGCTTTCCACGGGAACCTGCAATGGGGTCGAACAACGAACATCACCGGCCGGGGCCGGTGACAAGGGGAGGGTGGCCATCCTTGGCCCAGCCGCCGCACGGGGCGGGGTATCCCTGGAGAACGGTGCTGCCCCTGGCGGCCGCAGCAGCGCCGTATCGAGCAAGCAATCCGCTAATGATAGTCATTATCATTCGCTTCGGCAAGATCGATAGCTATGGCGCTACCCGCTTTTCGCGCGGTGGCTGCAATACTTGCGGCATGACCGACGCCGACCTGCACGCGCTTGACGCACTCCCCGATGCTGCCGGGCGGAGTTCCGATGACCTCGCGGCCGACGAGGGGTGGTGGTCCCGGGTGGCGGCGCTGTACGACCTCACCGACGAGGTGGTCATGCTCGACAACGGGTACTGGGGCTCGATGGCACGGCCGGTGCTGCAGGCCTACCAGCGCGCCACCGCGCGGGTGAACCGCGACAACGCCTGGTTCGGGCGACGGGATTTCCCGCCGTTGCTTGAACATGCGCGTGCGCAGTTGGCCCAGGTGCTGGGCGTGGGCGCCGATGAGATCGCGCTGACCCGCGGGGCGACCGAAGCGATGCAGGTGCTGATTGCCGGCTATCGGCGCCTGTCTCCCGGCGATACCGTGCTGTACGCGGACACCGACCACGAAAGCGCGATCGCCGCGATGCAGTGGCTGCGCGAGCGCAGGGGCGTGGAGGTGCAGCGCATCGTGCTGCCGGAGCCGTTCGACCACGACGGCATCGTGGAGGCCTACCGCCAGGCGTTGGCGCGCTACCCGCGTACCCGGCTGCTGCTGCTCACCCAGGTGGGTCACCGCAACGGCATGTTGCTGCCGGTAGCGCGGATCAGCGCGCTGGCCCGCGCAGCGGGCGCGGACGTGGTCCTGGACGCGGCGCATGGCATTGGCCAGGTCGACACGCCGCTGCACGCACTGGGCGCGGATTTCGTCGGCATCAACCTGCACAAGTGGATTGGCGCGCCGGTCGGCATGGGCGCGCTCTACGTGCGCCGCGGACGCGTGCAGGATGTGGATCCCTGCATGGGCGAGGCGGACACCGGCGCCATCGACAGCCGCGTCCACACCGGCACGGTCAACTTCGCGGCGGTCATGGCCTTGCCGGCGGCGCTGTCGCTGCACCAGCAGATCGGGGTGGCCAACAAGCGCGCCCGTCTGTTGCGCCTGCGCAACCAATGGCTGGACGCGCTGCGCGATGACGCGCGGATCCAGCTGCTGGCATCACCGGACCCCCGCCTGTCCAGCGCCATCGCGGCGTTCCGCCTGCGCGGGCAGGTCAGCCTGGAGGCCAACACCGCCACCGTCGGGCGGATGCTGGAGCACTCCCGTGTCTTCGTGGTGGCCCGCGACGGCTTGGCATCCGGCGCCTGCGTACGCGTCACGCCGGGGATCTTCAGCACGCCCGCGCAGATGCACTCGCTGGTGGACGCGGTGCGCGCCGAGGCCTGATGCAGTCCTGTCCGACACACGTGCGGGCCACGTTCAGCGGGAGCTGCAGGCCTTGGCGATGTCGGCGTCGATGCGCTCCGGGGCGGGGCGCCCGAACATCTCGCTGATCTCGCGGCGGGAACGCAGTTCTTCGCACTGTTCCGGGTTGGCCGCGCCGTCGATCACGGTGCCGCGCACCGGCGGCTCTCCCCGGCCGGCGTCGGCCTGCATGCGGCGCCTGGCCTGGTAGAGGTCGCGCTGGGCGCGGGTGCGTTCTTCCCAGGTGAGGTTGGGGTCTTTGACGATCGGGCGGGTCACGCCGGTGTCCTGCTCGGGCGGGCAGGGTACGGTCTGGTAGATGGTCTGGCCGCCGTTCGCGCACTTGTACACGCGCCCGGCATGGGCATTGCAGGCCAGCGCGCACAGCGCCAACGTCACGATTGTCCTTCGCATGGTTCCCCCCGACGGGCCACTCCAGCCCTGAATGCGCGGCAGAATACGCGAACCACATCGCAGTTTCACCCGGTCAAAGTGTCAACCGACGGGCCGGATGGGGTGCCGATTCCGGCAGGTCACGAGCGTTGGTGGTGACGCCCTACCACTGCATCCAGACGGTCAGCGCATGCAGCGCCAACCCGATCAACCCCCCCACCAGGGTGCCGTTGAAGCGGATGAACTGCAGGTCGCGGCCTACGCTCAGCTCCAGCTGCTCCACCAGGTGGCGTTCGTCCCAGCCCTTCACGGTCTGCGCGATATGCGTTGTCACGCCGTCGCGCAGGCGGCTGGTCAGGCGCTCGGCCCCGTCCATCAGGTGCTGGTTCAGCGCCTCGCGCAGTGAGGGATCGTCCTGCAGGGCCTGGCCGATCTTGCCCAGGCTGCGCCGCAGGTGACCGCCCAGCGCCGAGTCGTCGCTGGACAGGTCGGCGCGCAGGCTGGCATGGATGCGCGCCCACAACCCCTGCACGTAGTCCTGCACGGCCGGATGGTCGATGACCTGCTGCTTGAGCTGCTCGACCTTGTCGGCCAGCGCCGGATCATCGCGCAGGCGCTGGATGTAGTCGCGCAACCAGACCTCATAGTCCCTGCGCAGCGGGTGCTCCGGTTCGGACAGGATCTGCTGCAGTTCGGCCAGCACCGCATGCGCCATGCGCTCGGCCAGGCTGTCGCCGATCTCGTCGATCGGCTTGACCCAGTTCACCGTGCTGGCCAGCTTCGGCCATTCGCGCTGGATGTAGCGCACGATGAGTCCGGAGGCGCGCTGCTTGACCGAGTCGTTGTCCAGCCACTCGCTGACGCGGGTCAGCCCCTCGTCCAGTACGCGCTGGTGGCGGTTGTCGGCGGTAAGCAGGCCCAGCAGCTCGCCGGCGGTGGCGGCCGCGTTCCATTGACGCAGCTGCTCGACCACGAACGCCTGGATGCTGCGGCGAACCGCCGCTTCGTCAAGGAAATCCAGCGCCTGCAGGGCCCAGCCCCGGGCCATGTCGGCCAGCATCTTCGAGCGCTCCGGGTCGGCCAGCCAGCTGCCCAGCCGTGCCGCCGGATCGAACACCTGCAGCCGCGCCAGCAACGCCTGCGGCTCCAGGAACTGGTCGCGCACGAACACCGCCAGGCTGTCGGCGATACGGTCCTTGCTGTGGGGGATGATCGCGGTGTGCGGAATCGGCAGCCCCAGCGGGCGCCGGAACAGCGCGACCACCGCGAACCAGTCGGCCAGCGCACCGACCGCCGCCGCCTCGCAGAAGGCCGACACCCACGCCCAGATACCACGTTCGCCATTGAGATGGCTGACGACGAAACCGGCCAGCATGGCCAGCAGCATCGCCAGTGCAATGCCTTTGAGGCGGCGCAGCTGGGCGCGGCGGGGGTCGACCGATGGCGTGCTGTTCATGCCGCAAGTGTAGCCATCCGGGTGCGAACACGGTCTCGACACGCATTCTCGAGGGCCGGCCAACGGCCGGCGCTACCCTGTAACGCCTTCATCGCTCGACGGTAGCGCCGGCCGTTGGCCGGCAAAACGAATTACGCCACGTCGCTGACCTTCAGGCGAAGCGCCGCCAACTGGGCGCGCAGCGCGTCGTTTTCGAGGGTCAGCGCCACGACCCGCCGGCGCAGTTCGGCCGGGCCTTCGCCCAGCGCGTCCAGCGCCTCGGCGATCTCCACTTCCCGGCCGGGATCGACCGCCAGCTCGCCATCGACGCCGTGCAGCACCTCCTGCACCGGCTTGCGCGGCTTGCGCTTGGCCTCGCGCACGCGTTTGGCGGCCTGCTTCAGCTCATCCTTGCCGGCCACTGCGGCCGCGCGCTGTTCCTCTTCCGGCAGGTCGGCCACCGCGGCCGCCGCGCTGATCGAGATCACCCCGCTCTTGACCGCCTCCACCAGTTCCGGGGCGGCCTGCTTGTGGATGCGTTCGATCATCGTCACCTGGCTGCTGCTCAGCCGGGCTTCGCGCGCCATGTCGGCGCGGCTCACCTTCGGTGCCGGCGCCCACGGTGGGCTGTCCTCCTCTCCGTCGGGCGCGGCATCGGCGATCTCGCCATCGCTTTCGCGCTGCAGCTGCGCCTGGTCGGCGCGGTGGCGCTCGGCCAGGATGTCGCGCTTGCGCAGGGCCAGCACGCCGCGCTGGAAGTCGGACACGCTGCGCCGGCCCAGGTGCTGTTCGATCATCCACAGGTGCACGTCGTCCATCGACTGGAAGCGGGTGTTCTGCACTGTCTGGAACGGCAGGCCGTGCTTCTGGCAGATGCCGTAACGGTTATGCCCGTCCACCAGCACGTCGTTCCACAGCACCAGCGCGTCGCGGCACCCTTCGGCCAGGATGCTGCGCTCCAGCGCCTCGTGCTCGTCGGCAGTCAGCGGGTCGATGTAAGCCTTGAGTTCTTCTTTGACGACGATTTCCATGCAATCGGGTACGCAGGCGGGACGTGACCGACCATTGTACCCGCCGACCCGGGCTGCCCGCCGTCAGCCCGTGGCCCGGATCATCTCGCCCAGCACCTCCACGATCCGGTCGATCTGGGCCGGCTCGACGATCAACGGCGGCGACAGCGCGATCACATCGCCGGTGCAGCGCACCAGCAGCGCCCCATCGCGGAAGCAGCGCTCGAACACCTCGAAGCCCCGGCTGCCGGGGGCGTCCTTGCGCGGCGCCAGCTCGACCGCACCGATCAGCCCGAAATTGCGGATGTCCACCACGTTCGGCAGGCCGCGCAGGCTGTGCAGGCGGGTCTGCCAGTACGCGCCCAGCTCGATGGCACGGTTGAACAGACCCTCGGCGGCGTAGGTGTCCAGCGCCGCCAGCGCAGCGGCGCAGGCCAGCGGGTGGCCGGACCAGGTATAGCCGTGGAACAGCTCGATGGCCCCCGGCGGGCCCTGCATGTACGCGGCGTGGATGGCATCGGACACCATCACCGCGCCCATCGGCACCGCGCCGTTGGTCAGGCCCTTGGCCATCGTCAACAGGTCCGGGGTGACCCCGAAGCGCTGCGCGGCGAACGCGTTGCCAACCCGGCCGAAACCGGTGATGACCTCGTCGAACACCAGCAGGATGCCGTGCTGGTCGCAGATCTCGCGCAGGCGTTGCAGGTAGCCCGGCGCCGGCAGGATCACGCCGGCCGAGCCGGCAACGGGTTCGACGAACACCGCTGCGATGGTGGAGGCATCGTGCAGGGCGATCAGCCGTTCCAGGTCCTCGGCCAGTTCGGCACCGTGCTGCGGCAGCCCGGGGCTGAAGGCGTTGCGCGACAGGTCCAGGGTATGGCGCAGGAAGTCGCTGCCGGCCAGCAGCGGCCCGAACCCGTTGCGGTTGTTCGGCAGCCCGCCGATCGAGAGCCCGCCGAAACCGACCCCGTGGTAGGCCTTCTCACGGCCGATGAAGCGGGTGCGCTGGCCGTCGCCGCGCAGGCGGTGGTAACCGAGCACGATCTTCATCGCGGTATCCACCGCTTCGGACCCGGAGTTGGTGAAGAACGCATGGTTGAGCGGACCCGGGGCCAGCGCGGCCAGGCGCTCGGCCAGCACGAACGGCAACGGCGACCCCATCTGGAACGACGGGGCGAAATCCAGCGTGGCCGCCTGCTGCTGGATGGCCTGCACGATCCGTGGCCGCGCGTGGCCGGCGTTGCAGCACCACAGGCCGGCGGCACCGTCGAGGATCGGGCGGTCGTCGATGTCGTGGTAGTACATGCCCTCGGCGCGGACCAGCAGGCGCGGCGCGGCCTTGAACTGGCGATTGGCGGTAAACGGCATCCACCAGGCGTCCAGCGCGTGCGGCGGCATGTCGGTGCGTGGCATGGTCAACCCCCGTCGTTGCGGATGCAGCGAATGTAGCGCAGCCGCGCGCGGCCAACCGTCACGTCTGCAACCATCCCGACGGGCGGCGGCGCGCGCATGGCAGAATCGGGCAGCTGATCTTCCTGCCTGTGAACGATGTCGACTTCTTCCGTTGCCACTGCCGTCAATTCGCCCCGCCGTGTGCTGCTGGCCAGCCTGATCGGCACCACCATCGAGTTCTTCGACTTCTACATCTACGCCACCGCCGCCGTGCTGGTGTTTCCGCACCTGTTCTTTCCCGACAGCAGCGAGGGGGCGGCCCTGCTGCAGTCGCTGGCGACCTTCGCCGTGGCGTTCATCGCCCGGCCGGTGGGATCGGCGGTGTTCGGCCATTACGGCGACCGCATCGGCCGCAAGGCCACGCTGGTGGCGGCGCTGCTGACCATGGGGGTGTCGACCGTGGCGATCGGCCTGCTGCCCACCCACGCCAGCATCGGGCTGCTGGCGCCGGCGCTGCTGGCGCTGTGCCGGTTCGGCCAGGGCCTGGGCCTGGGCGGCGAGTGGGGCGGGGCGGTGCTGCTGGCCACCGAGAATGCACCGCCGGGCAAGCGTGCGTGGTACGGCATGTTCCCCCAGTTGGGCGCACCGCTGGGCTTCCTGCTCTCGGCCGGCATCTTCCTGCTGCTGGGTCGCGCCATGAGCGATGCGGATTTCCTGCAGTGGGGCTGGCGCGTACCGTTCCTGGCCAGCGCACTGCTGGTGGCGGTCGGGCTGTGGGTACGCCTGAACATCCATGAGACGCCCCAGTTCCAGGCCGCGCTGGACCGCAACGAGCGGGTGCGCCTGCCGATGCTGACGGTGCTGCAGCATCACCCGCGGGCGCTGGTGCTGGGCACGCTGGGCGCGTTCGCCACCTTCGTGCTGTTCTACCTGATGACGGTATTCACGCTGGGCCATGGCACCACGGTGCTCGGCTACAGCCGCGAACAGTTCCTGCTGCTGCAGATGGTCGGCATCCTGTTCTTCGCCGCAGGCATTCCGCTGTCGGCGCGGTATGGCGACCGCTGGGGCACCCGGCGCACGATGATCGTGGCCAGTGGACTGATCCTGGGGTTCGGCGTGCTTTTCGCGCCCCTGTTCCAGGCTGGCCACCCGTGGCTGGTGGTGGCGTTCCTGGCCCTGGGTCTGTTCCTGATGGGGCTGACCTATGGGCCCTGCGGCACCTTCCTGGCCGAAATCTACCCGTTCCAGGTGCGCTATACCGGCGCCTCGCTGTCGTTCAACCTGGCCGGCATCCTCGGTGCCGCGCCGGCCCCGTACGTGGCGACGTGGCTGGCCGGGCGCTTCGGCCTGGTCGCGGTGGGCTACTACCTGTGCCTGGCCGCGGCGGTGACCATCGTGGCGCTGCTGGCACTGGGGCGACCGGTGCGGGTCAGCGGAACATCCGCTTGAGCGTGCGCCCCAACCAGCTACCCTGCTGGTGGTCGCGGGCGAACTGGTTCAGGTGCTGCTTGACCGATTCGGCGTAGGCCTTGTCGTCGCCCCGGATGTGGTTGAACAACCAGCGCGAGAGCATGGTGCGCAGCTCGTCGGTGATGTCCTCGCCCGCCTGGAAGCGCAGCCGGTACTCGGCCACGCGCTTGCCGAAGACCTCGTGCACGCGTTTGTGCGCGGCGCAGAACGGGTAGCCGGCTTCTTCCATGAGCTCTTCTTCGAAGGCGAAGTGCGACAGGGTGTAGTCCAGCAGCTCGTCGATCACCTCGGCCACGGCCAGCGTGTGCAGGCTGCTCTGTGCCACGTGCAGGTGGTTGAGCATCTCCACGATCCGCATGTGCTGGTGGTCGATCACCTCGATGCCGATGTTCAGGTCGTCCTGCCAGACCAGAAGTGCCATGCTGCGTTCCCTGTGCTGTTTGCTGGGAACGACTGTAGGCAGGACAGGGCGACCCTGCGTTGATCTCGATCAAGGCACCAGCGCGGGTTCGCGCGCGGCGGTGGCCACGCCCGTGCTGCACACCCGGTTGCGCCCAGCGGCCTTGGCCAGGTACAGCTGGCGGTCGGCCTCGGAGATCAGCCCATGCAGGGAATCGCCCTGCGCGCGCAGGCAGCACAGGCCGATGCTGACGGTCATGCGCAGGGTGGTGTGGCCCAGCTCGACCTGCAGCGCGGCGATGCGCTGGCGCAGGCTTTCGAAGTAGCCGACCGCCTCGTCCTTTTCCAGCCCCGGTACCAGCAGGCAGAACTCCTCGCCACCGAAGCGGGCGATCAGGTCCTGGGCGCGCGCGTGGTCGGCCACGGTCGCCGCTACCGCGCGCAGCGCATCGTCGCCGGCCTCATGGCCGTGGGTGTCGTTGATGTGCTTGAAATGATCGATGTCGATCATCGCCACGGCCACCTGTTCGCCATTCAACTGCAGCTGCGGCAGCTGCCGCTGGCTCTGTTCCAGGAAGCAGCGGCGGTTCGGCAGGCCGGTCAGGAAGTCGCGGGTGGCCAGGTCCTGCAGCGTGCCGATCAGCTCCAGCTGGTCCACGTTCTGCGACACCCGGCAGAAGAATTCCTCGCGCGAGAACGGCTTGCGCAGGAAATCGTTGGCGCCGTTCTTGAGGAAGCGCGGAATCAGCGACGGGTCGGTATTGCCGGAAATGCCGATCACCGCCACCTTGTCGCGCGAGCGCAGGGTCCGCAGCCGACGGGTGAACTCCACCCCCTCCATCCCTGGCATTTCCTGGTCCACCACCGCCAACCGGATCGCCGGATGCGCCTCGATCGCCTTCAGGCCTTCGGCACCGTCGGCCGCTTCGTACACGTCGTGTCCGTACATGCGCATCAGCGAGGCGGCGTACATCCGCGCGGACATCGAGTCGTCCACCACCAGTGCGGCGATGCGCCGGTTGCGGTCCAGCCGCTGCACCAGCCACACCAGGTAATCAATGCTGCCAGGGGTATTCTTCAACACATAGTCGATGATCTGCTGCTGCAGCACGCGCTTGCGCAGGTCCTCGTCATAGACGCCGCTGACCACCACGGTCCGCAGGCCGCGCGACAGGAAGTATTCCACCACCTTGTCGCGATCGCCATCGGCCAGCACCAGTCCGGTCAGGACCAGGAACCAGCCCTGTTCCTCATCCAGCAGCCGCCCGGCTTCGGCCAGCGAGGTCGCCACGGACACCGGCAGTTCCAGGCGCTGCTCGATGGCTTCCTTCAGCATCGTGGTGAACGTGCGCGAGTTCTCGACCAGCAGGATCCGCTGGGGGAGGTCATCACCGGGGTCGCTGTCGAAAGCGCCCTGAAACAGTACCGGCATGGTGCGTACGCTCGATATCCGAGAGGGTCGGAAACAGTATCGGCGTCTTCACGCACGACTTTAGGGTCACTCTTCGGATCTGTGAAACGCTGTCTAGAAACCGGAGTGCCACGCCCTGCGTGGCAACCTCCATTCACCCCAGCACATCCCGCAGCTTGTACCAGGACATCGCCGCCACCAGCAGCGGCGTGCGCAGCAGGCGTCCGCCCGGGAACGGCCGGTGTGGAATGCGTTCGAAGACATCCAGGCGTTCGTTCTGCCCGGCAATGGCCTCGGCGATCACCGCTCCGGCCAGGCCGGTCGCTGCCACGCCGTGGCCGGAGAACCCCTGGGCGAAATACACCGTGGGCGTCAGCCGACCCCAATGCGGGGCGCGATTGCGGGTGATGTCCACGTACCCGCCCCAGACCTGTTCCATGCCGACATCGGCCAGTTGCGGGAAGACCTGGTGCATGCGCCGGGTCATCACGCCGCGCAGGTTCGGCGGCGGCAGCGCCGAATAGCTGGCGCGGCCGCCGAACAGCAGCCGGTGGTCGGCGCTGAGTCTGAAGTAATCCAGCGCCCAGCTGACGTCGGCCACGGCCATGTCGTTGCGGATCAGGTCGCGCGCCCGCGCGGCCCCCAGCGGCGCGCTGGCGCCGATATAGGTGCCCACCGGCATGATCCGGCGTTCCAGTTCCGGGGCGATGCCCTGCAGCCAGGCATTGCCGGCGATCACCACCTGGTTGGCACTGACCGTGCCGCTGGCCGTGCGCAGCCGGGGGCGTGGGCCGCGCTCCAGCGCCAGCACCGGGCTGGCTTCGTGGATCACCACGCCGAGGCCTTCCGCGGCGCGCGCCAGCCCGTGTGCATAGGCCAGCGGGTGCAGGTGGCCGCTGGCAGCGTCGAACATCGCCCCCCGGTAACGCGGACTGTCCAGCTGCTGGCGCAGGGTGCTGCGGTCCCACCACTGCAGGGGGTAGTCGTAACGCTCGGCCAGGGCCAGCAGGCCGTGCCGCAACGCACGCTCCTGGCGCGGGTTGATCGGCACGCTGGCATGGCCGTCGCGCCAGTCGCAGGCGATCGCGTAGCGCTGCAGGCGCTGCCGCAGCAGGTCCATGCCCTCACGCGAGTAGTCGAACAGGCGGCGGGCTTCGGCATCGCCCACCAGCCGCTCCAGGGTATCCACCTCGCAGCCGTAGCCCACGATGGCCTGGCCGCCGTTGCGGCCCGAGGCGCCCCAGCCGACCCGCTGGGCCTCCAGTACGGTTACCCGGTAGCCGCGCTCGGCCAGCGACAGCGCGGTGGACAGGCCGGTATATCCCGCCCCCAGCACGCACACGTCGGTGGCCTGGTCGGCGCGCAGTGGAGGGCGCAATGGCTGCGCCGGCACGCTGTCGGCATACCAGCTGGGTGCATGCGGCTGGCCGGCCGTGCTCATCGCGGACTCGCTCATGCGCACAGCATGCCAGCAACCGGCGTGGACGGCAGGTGGCCGGGCGGTGACGGCCGCGGTTGCGCCCGCGCGGCGGGCAGGGGTAACGTGCCCGCATGGCCACCCGATCGCGTCCGCGCAAAGCTGCACCTTCGTCGCGCAAGGCGACCGCCCCGGCACGCAAGCCGTCGTCACGCAAGGCGGCGGTCGCACCGGTGCCCGAGGAAAGCATGCTGCTGCGCTGGCTCAAGGAACGCCGCATCACAGAAGTGGAATGCCTGGTGCCGGACATCACCGGCAATGCGCGCGGCAAGATCATTCCCGCCGACAAGTTCTCGCATGACTATGGCACCCGCTTGCCGGAAGGCATCTTCGCCACCACCGTGACCGGCGAGTTCCCGGACGACTACTACGAACTGACCTCGCCATCGGATTCGGACATGATCCTGCGCCCGGACCCGGATACCGTGCGCATGGTGCCGTGGGCCACGGACCCGACCGCCCAGATCATCCATGACTGCTACACCAAGCACGGCGAGCCGCACGAGCTGGCGCCGCGCAACGTGCTGCGCCGCGTGCTGGACGCCTACGCCGAACTGGGCCTGCGTCCGGTGGTGGCACCGGAGCTGGAATTCTTCCTGGTGCAGAAGAACACCGACCCGGATTTCCCGCTGCTGCCGCCGGCCGGACGCTCCGGTCGCCCGGAAACGGCGCGGCAGTCGTACTCGATCGACGCAGTCAACGAATTCGATCCGATCCTGGACCTGATGTACGACTACTGCGACGCGATGAAGCTGGACGTGGACACCCTCATCCACGAATCCGGCGCGGCGCAGCTGGAAGTGAATTTCACCCACGCCAATGCGATGGACCTGGCCGACCAGGTATTCCTGTTCAAGCGCACCATGCGCGAATCGGCCATGCGCCACGGGGTGTACGCCACCTTCCTGGCCAAGCCGATGGAAACCGAGCCGGGCAGCGCCATGCACATCCACCAGAGCCTGGTGCGCATCAGTGACGGCCACAATGTGTTCAGTGGCGACGCCGGTGGCGAGGAATTCAGCCCGCTGTTCGGCCACTACCTGGCCGGGCTGCAGAAGTACGTGCCGGCGGCGATGGCGTTCTTCGCCCCGAACGTGAATTCGTACCGCCGGCTGGTGTTCGGCGAGGTGTCGCCCAGCAACGTGCACTGGGGCTTCGACAACCGCACCTGTGGGCTGCGCGTGCCGATGGACACCCCGGAGAACATGCGGGTGGAAAGCCGCTTCGCCGGCTCCGACGCCAACCCCTACCTGGCCATCGCCGCCACCCTGGCTGCCGGCCTGCTGGGCATCCGCGAGCAGGGCTCGCCGACCGCGCCGGTCAGCGGCAGCGCCAAGGAGCTGGGCTACGACCTGCCGCGCTCGCTGGGCGAGGCGCTGGACGGCCTGGAAGGCTGCCCGGCGCTGCGCGAGATGCTGGGCGAGCGTTTCTGCCGGGCCTATGTGTCGGTCAAGCGCAAGGAATACGAGACCTTTTTCCGGGTCATCAGCTCCTGGGAGCGGGAATTCCTGCTGCTGAACGTGTGACCCGGCCGAGCCGCCCGATCAGGCATGGCCGTGAGGGCGGCGTGCTGGGAAAATAGCCGGCTGCCCGGTAGGCTGGCACCCGTCAGGCCGGTCTGCCCGGTTCCCCCACCCCGCACTGACCCGTGGAGCGTCCCATGAAGCTGCGAATCCTCTCCCTCGGCATTGCCGTTTCAATGCTCAGCGCCTGTGGTGGCGCCAAGCAGGAAGACAGCAAGGTGCTGAATGTCTACAACTACAGCGATTACATCGCCGAAGACACCATCCCGGACTTCGAGAAGGCCACCGGCATCCAGGTGACCTACGACGTGTTCGACAGCGACGAGATGGTGGAAACCAAGTTGCTGGCCGGTGGCAGTGGATATGACGTGGTGGTGCCGACGCTGAACTTCTTCGGCCGCCAGATCCAGGCCGGTGTGTTCCTGCCGCTGGACAAGAGCAGGATTCCCAACCTGGCCAATCTCGACCCGGAGAT
The DNA here is from genome assembly GCF_044543385.1 of Stenotrophomonas sp. NPDC077420. Classification (NCBI taxonomy): domain Bacteria; kingdom Pseudomonadati; phylum Pseudomonadota; class Gammaproteobacteria; order Lysobacterales; family Lysobacteraceae; genus Stenotrophomonas; species Stenotrophomonas sp. NPDC077420. Next base: position 84,309 of record NZ_JBITVZ010000007.1, on the reverse strand, counting down.
GATGAAGCGCATCGCGCAGCAGGATCCGGACAACAAGTACGGCGTGCCGTACATGATCGGCACCACCGGCATCGGCTACAACGTGGAGATGCTCAAGGAGCGTTTCGGCGGCAGTACCGAGATCGCCAACAGCTGGGACCTGATCTTCAAGCCGGAGAACATCGCCAGGATGAAGGATTGCGGGATCACGATCCTGGATACCCCGGCCGACATGATTCCGATCGCGCTGCATTACCTGGGCGAAGACCCGCACAGCCATGATCCGGCGGTGATCCAGAAGGCGGCGGAGCTGCTCAAGGGCATCCGTCCGTACGTGCAGAACTTCCACTCCTCGCAGTATGTCGGCTCGCTGGCCAACGGCGGCACCTGCCTGGTGGTGGGCTGGTCGGGCGACATCATCCAGGCCCGCGACCGCGCCGCCGAAGCGGCCAACGGCGTGACCGTGGCCTATTCGATTCCGAAAGAAGGCGCGCCGCAGTGGTTCGACATGCTGGCCATCCCGAAGGATGCCAAGCACCCGGACGCGGCCTATGCCTTCATCAACTACCTGCTCGACCCGAAGGTGGCGGCGGCCAACACCAACTTCATCCACTACGCCAACCCGGTGAGCGCGGCCACGCCGCTGGTGGACGACGCGATCCGCAACGATCCGACCATCTACCCGCCGGCCGAGGTGGCCGCGAAGATGTTCACCTACTCGATCAACCCGCCGGAGGTGGACAAGCTGTACACCCGCCTGTGGACCGAGGTAAAGACCGGGCGCTGAGTCTCAGCACCTGCCTGTAGGTCAATGCAGAGCGCCGGCGAGAGCCGGCGTCTCTTTATCACTCCTCGTTTGCAAAATTGTCTGCAAAATACTCGATGGCGGTTGACGCTTACTCGTACCTGTCATCGCTTTATACCGAAAAGGTAGTAAACGGTGAGATCAAAAAAGTCTTCAAGGAAGCGGCTTGGGCATTGGTAACCGTCAGAAACTGCTCGATTGTGCAAGCAGTCTCAGTGGGAATTCGTTCGCCATCTTGCACATTTGGAGCGGGCTTCGGTATGCCGCCGCTCGGCGCAGTGATGCGCAAGGTGGGTACGATGGTGTCCGTATCGTGGAGCCTCCCGCTTCGCCCTGGCGCGGCGTCCGTGTCTGATTGTCTGAATGATCTTGGCGTTATGTCATAGGTCATGCCTGCGTGCAGATCATAGTTCTTCGAGACAATGATGGTTCGCGTGAGAAACTCGCCCGGTCGGATCACAAGACGCTGCGTCAACGCCGCTCGCGGATAACTGACGCGATAACCCGTATACGGCGGGATGGACCCATCGATGCCACGTATGTGGAGAGCATCGCCTCTGAGTTTTCCATCCTCTCCTGTTTTTGGAATGTCTACAACTGGAATTGAAACGGGCGAAGTGCCGCCGTTACTGTATGTCACGGTGATGGTTACGTTCCCGGGCATGGTCTGGTGTTCCAGCGTCGCTACAACATTCGCATTCGCTACGAATGATTGGGCGAGCAGGACAACGATGAAGGATGCTGTTTTCCGATTGATCATGATGAGCGTCCGTTGCTTGTGCGGCATTCGAGTCATGTCGCACCAATTTTGAAGTGGGTGGGGGTTGCCAGTAAGCCTGCCGAAGATGTGCCGAACAATGCGGGCAAGTCAATGAGACTTGTCGCTTCAAACGCACTTTTCGTTTCAGCCACGGCTTTCCCTGTGTCAGCCACAGTCGCGAGCAATGGCAAGGGTTTCTCTCGGGTGACCAACGGGAGTTCCGCCCGGTCCACCATGCAGTAATCGTGGCGCTGTGGAAGTTTTTGGGGCGAGGGCCCTTCAGAATTTTGGCCGTACCTGGTTTGCCAGTGCGTGGCGCATTCGGTATTCACGGCCCCTCAGCACTACTCGTACTAAGGTAGGTACAGTGCGACGTTGGCCAGCAAGGCCAATGGACAAAATCCGGTATCGCCCCAGCCGCCAGCGAGCGCTAAAATGACTCGTCCGACCCCTGTCCTGACGCCGCTCCCGGAGCCGCTGCCCATGCCATTTGAAGCCAAGCCGGAAGGCGAGGTCGTTCCGGCCCTGGAGCCGGGCTATCTGTCCGTGCGCGCGCTGCGCAAGGAATTCGACGGCTTCGTCGCCCTGGATGACGTCAGCCTGGACGTGCGCAAGGGCGAGATCTTCGCCCTGCTGGGCGGCTCGGGCAGCGGCAAGTCGACCCTGCTGCGCTGTCTGGGCGGCTTCGAGACCCCCACCGCCGGCAGCATCGACCTGGACGGCCAGCGCATCAACGCGCTGCCGCCGTACCAGCGGCCGATCAACATGATGTTCCAGTCCTATGCGCTGTTCCCGCATATGACCGTCGAGCAGAACATCGCCTTTGGGCTGAAGCAGGACGGGTTGTCCAAGGACGCCATCCGCAAGCGGGTGGGGGAGATGCTGGAACTGGTGCAGCTGCAGCAGCTGGCCAGGCGCAGGCCACACCAGCTCTCCGGCGGCCAGCAGCAGCGCGTAGCGCTGGCGCGGTCGCTGGCCAAGGGGCCGAAGCTGCTGCTGCTGGACGAGCCGATGGGCGCGCTGGACAAGAAGCTGCGCTCGCAGATGCAGCTGGAGCTGGTCAACATCATCGAAACCTCGGGCGTGACCTGCGTGATGGTGACCCACGACCAGGAAGAGGCGATGACCATGGCCACCCGCATCGCGGTCATGGATGCCGGCTGGATCCAGCAGGTCGGCAAGCCGGACGAAATCTACGAGCAGCCGGCCAACCGCTTCGTGGCCGGGTTCATCGGCTCGGTCAACCTGTTCGACGGGGTGATCGACGAGGACCTGCCCGAGTACGTCACCGTGCGCACGCCGCTGTTCCCGGCGCCGATCTACGTCGCCCACGGCATCACCGGCTATGAAGGGCAGGAGGTGGCGTTCGCGCTGCGTCCGGAGAAGGTGATGATCGGCAAGGAAGAGCCGGCGGGCGCCACCAACAAGGCGCAGGGGGTGATCGAGGAAATCGCCTATTTCGGCAGCCACTCGGTGTACCACGTGCGCCTGCCCAGCGGGGCCAAGGTGCTGAGCAACTTCGCCAACTCGCAGCGCTGGGCCAGCGACGGCCTGACCTGGGGCGACAGCGTGTGGGTGCACTGGCGCGACAACGACGGCGTGGTGCTCACCGCATGAACGCCGCCGGCTGGAAGCGCTGGCTTCCCGGTGCGCGCGGCGGCGTGATCGCCGCGCCGTACCTGTGGCTGCTGCTGTTCTTCGCGGTGCCGTTCGTGATCATCCTGATGATCTCGTTCGCGCGCACCCAGGTCGGCTCGCCGCCGTACACCTGGCTGCTGGAATACGTGGACGGCGCGTTCTCGCTCAAGCTCAGCCTGGGCAACTATGCGACCCTGGTCAGGGACAGCCAGTACGTGCTGGCCTACCTGAGTTCGATCAAGATCGCGGTGATCGCCACGCTGTTCACCCTGCTGATCGGCTACCCGATGGCGTACGTGATCTCGCGGCTGTCGCCGGCCGCGCGCAACGTGGCGATGATGCTGGTGGTGCTGCCGTCCTGGACCTCGTTCCTGATCCGGGTGTATGCGTGGATCGGCATCCTCGACCGCAACGGCCTGCTCAACCAGCTGCTGCTGAAGATCGGAGTGATCGACGCGCCGCTGCAGATCCTGTACACGCCGACCGCCGCCTACATCGGCATCGTCTACTGCTACCTGCCGTTCATGGTGCTGCCGCTGTACGCCAACCTGGTCAAGCTGGACCACCGCCTGCTGGAAGCCGCCTACGACCTCGGTGCCAAACCCTGGCAGGCCTTCCTGAAGATTACCCTGCCGCTGTCGCGCACCGGCATCATCGCCGGCTGCATGCTGGTGATGATCCCGGCCGTGGGCGAATTCGTGATCCCGGAAATGCTGGGCGGACCGGACACGCTGATGATCGGTCGGGTACTGTGGGGCGAGTTCTTCAACAACCGCGACTGGCCTACCGCCTCGGCCGTGGCGATCGTGATGCTGGCCCTGCTGCTGGTGCCGATCCTGCTGTTCAACCGGGTGCAGCAGCGTGCGCTGGAAGGGAAGCTGGCATGAGCATGGTCCGCCGCAATCGCTGGCTGGGCTGGTCGGTGCTGGGGCTGGGCTTCGCCTTCCTGTACCTGCCGATCCTGCTGCTGATGATCTATTCGTTCAACGCGTCGAAGCTGGCCACGGTGTGGTCGGGCTTTTCCACGCGCTGGTACGGCGAGCTGTTCAACAACCGGCAGATCCTCGATGCGCTGTGGATCAGTCTGAGGGTGGCGTTCTGGACCGCCAGTGCGGCCACCGTGCTGGGCACCATGGCGGCCATGGTGATGACCCGTTTCAAGCGCTTCCCGGGCAAGACCGTGTTCGGGGCGCTGATCACCGCACCCCTGGTGATGCCGGAAGTGATCCTGGGCTTTTCGTTGATGACGCTGCTGGTGGCGATGGGGGGCATCCCCGGGTTTCCCAGTCGCGGTGTCGGCAGCATCTGGATCGCGCACGTGACCTTCACCCTGTCCTTCGTGACGGTGATCGTGTCTTCGCGCCTGCAGGAGCTGGACCGTTCGCTGGAAGAGGCGGCGATGGACCTGGGCGCCAGCCGGCTGAAGGTGTTCTTCCAGATCACCCTGCCGATCATCGCCCCGGCGCTGGTGGCCGGCTGGCTGCTGGCCTTCACCCTGTCGCTGGACGATGTGGTGATCGCCAGCTTCGTCGCCGGGCCGAACTCGACTACCCTGCCGATGAAGGTGTTCGCCTCGGTACGCATGGGCATCAAGCCGGAGATCAATGCGCTGGCCACCTTGATGGTGCTGGCGGTATCGGTCGCGGCGGTGATTGGCTGGTTCATCACCGCGCGGAGCGGGAAGCGGCGCCAGCGCGACATGCAGATGGCGTTGCAGGAAAAGGGCTGACGGCCGGGAGCCTGCTGAAACGCAATGTCGCGCGTATGTTGCCCTGTCTGCCAGACGCGGCAACATCCGGCTCACGGCGGCAGGCGCAGAATGGTCGCCTGTCTTCTGGAGATGCGCGATGACCGTTGAGATCGTCAACCCCGCGACCGGCCTGGTCACGTACCGTCACGAACTGCTCACGAGCGAGGCCATCGAGCAGCGCCTGGCCGCCGCAGCGGCGGCGTTCCCGAAATGGGCGGCGGAGTCGTTGCAGTCACGTGGCGCGGTCCTGCGCGGCATCGCGGCCCAGCTGCGCGCGCGCAGCGATGAACTCCAGCACGCGATGACCAGCGAAATGGGCAAGCTCAAGGGCGAGGCGCTGGCCGAAGTGGAGAAGTGCGCCCTGGCCTGCGAGTACTACGCCGACCATGCTGCCGACTACCTGAAGCCGCAGTTGATCGATACCGAAGCCCAGCGCAGCTATGTGCGCTATGAGCCGATCGGCTGCGTGTTTGCGGTGATGCCGTGGAATTTCCCGATCTGGCAGGTGTTCCGCTTCCTCGCCCCGGCCTTCATGGCCGGCAATGTCGCGCTGCTCAAGCACGCCAGCAACGTGCCGCAGTGCGCCGACCTGATCCTGGCCGCGTGCCGCGACGGCGGCCTGCCGGCGGGCGTGTTCGACGTGCTGCACATCGACAATGACCAGGCTGCCGAGGTGCTGCGCGACAAGCGGGTCAAGGCGGTCACGCTGACCGGCAGCGAACGGGCAGGGCGCTCGATCGCGGCCAATGCCGGCGACCAGCTGAAGAAGTGCGTGATGGAACTGGGCGGCAGCGATGCGTTCGTGGTGCTGGACGATGCCGACCTGGACACGACGGTCGCCGCTGCGGTGAAGTCGCGCTTCGACAACAGCGGGCAGACCTGCATCGCGGCCAAGCGCTTCATCGTGGTGGATGCGATCGCCGATGCATTCGTGCAGAAGTTCGTGGCGGCCGCTGCCGAACGCGTGTATGGCGATCCGCAGGACGAGACGACCACGCTGGCGCCCATGGCGCGGGCGGACCTGCGCGACGAGCTGCACGCGCAGGTGCAGGCCAGCGTGGCCAAGGGCGCGAAGGTTCTGCTCGGGGGCGAGCCGGTAGCGGGCAGCCATGCCGGCTATCCGGCGACGATCCTGGACAACGTGGTGCCGGGCATGCCGGCCTACGAAGAGGAGCTGTTCGGGCCGGTCGCCGCGATCCTGCGCGTGCGCGACGACGCGGACGCGTTGCGCGTGGCCAACGACACCAGCTTCGGGCTGGGCGGCAGCGTGTGGAGCGGCGATGCGGTGCGCGCCGAGCGGATCGCCCAGCAGCTCGAATGTGGCGCCGCATTCGTCAACGCCATCGTCAAGAGCGACGTACGGCTGCCGTTCGGCGGCAGCAAGCGGTCGGGATTCGGCCGCGAGTTGGCCGACCACGGCATCCACGAGTTCATGAACATCAAGACGGTGTACGTGGCCTGATGCGGGTGACGACCAACGGTCGTCACCTACCAGCTGCGCGTCCAACGACCGTCCCCAGCGCGTACGCGCGGCCGACGTTCAGCTCGTGGGTTGCGCGTGACCGACGGCCGGCCGGGCGCGCATGACCGACGGCCGTCCCGTCGGGTGCGCGTGACCGACGGCCGTCACGCGTCGGGTGCGGTAGGTATCGACCGTTGGTCGATACGCATCACAACCAGCGCGCGCGCTTGAACCACCAGTACAGCCCCACGCAGACCGCGCCCACCCCCACGATCATCGCCGGGTAGGCCCACGGTTTGTCCAGCTCGGGCATGTGCGCGAAGTTCATGCCGTACCAGCTGGTGATCAGGGTCGGGGCGGCCAGCAGCGCCGCCCAGGCGCCGAGCCGCTTCACGGTTTCGCCCTGCGCCAGGGTCACCAGCGACAGGTTCACGTTCAGCGCCGTGCCGAGCATCTCACGCAGGGTGTCGATCACATCGCTGATCCGCACCGCATGGTCGTGCACGTCGCGGATGTACAGCTTCACTTCGTCCGGGATCAGCTCGCCGGGGTAGCGGCGCAGCTGCGCCAGCACGTCCTGCAGCGGCGCCACCGCCATGCGCATCTTGTTCAGTTCGCGCTTGAGCTCATACAGCCGCACCACCGTGCTGCGCTGGTAGCTGTCGGCGAAGATGTCCTTTTCCAGCGAATCCAACGTGTCGCGGAAGTCGGAGGTGATCGGCAGGTAGTTGTCGACCACGAAATCCAGCACGGCGTACAGGCAATACGACGCGCCCATGGTCAGCAGCTGCGGCTCGCGCTCGACGCGTGTGCGTACCGGCGCGTAGGAGAGCGACGCGCCGTGGCGCACGGTCACCAGGAAGCGTGGGCCGAGGAAGGCGTGGGTTTCGCCGTATTCAATGCGGTCATGCACCCGCTGCGCGGTGGTCACCACCACGAACAGGCTGTTGCCATACGCCTCCACCTTGGGCCGCTGGTGCGCGTTGCGCGCATCGTCGATGGCCAGGTCGTGCAGGTCGAACTCTTCCTGCAACTTCAGCAGTACGGCGTCGGCAGGGTCGTACAGGCCCACCCAGACGAAACCGTTGTTGCTGGCGATCACATCGCTGATGGCATCCAGCGGGATGTCGTGGCGCTTGCCCTGGTCGTCGTAATGCACGCAGTTGATGACGCAGGCAGGATTGTCGGAAGTCGTGCTTTGCATGGGCGACATCCTGCGTCAGGGGCGCGTGACAGCCAGGTCACGACGGCCCAGCACCCAGGCCAGCGCCACGTGCAGCGGCAGCATCAGCACGATCCACTGCAGGTTGATCTGTGGCTGCAGGGTCAGCCAGTGCAGCACCAGGCCCAGCGTGGACAACGCCGCCACCGACCACAACAGGACCCCGAACCAGCGTCGCGGGGGGCGACCGCGCAGCAGGGTGATCGCCCCTGGCAGCAACAGCAGGCACAGCGGCGACAGCTGCAGCAGGTTGCGGTTGGCCCACGCCGCGTGGTGCGCACTGAAGCCCCACAGGAAGGTCAGCAGCGCCCCGGCGATACCGCAGAACAGCCACACCGGCAGCGCCAGCCCGCCCAGCAGGCGGGGGCGGCGTCGCAGCGCGACGACGCCGGCGGCCAGCACCAGCCCGCACAGCAGCCACGGCCACCACTGCCGCGCGAATTCGGCCGGTTCCGGCGCGATCCGGTGCGGCAGCAGTTCCTGCTCGGCCTGCACCAGCGGGCGGCCCTCGCTGTTGCGCACCTCGCGCAGTGCCGCGGCCAGGCGCATCGGCACGAAGGCTTCCTGCCAGCGCGACAGCGGCTGGTCGGCATAGGGGCCCAGGCCGATGTCGAAGCCCAGCCACATCCACGGTGCGGGCGAGGCCAGGCGCACCGACTCGCTGCGGTAGGTGTTGCCCCGCGAGCGTCCGGACAGCTGCGAATGCAGGCTGCCGCCCAGCGCGCCATCGATGGCGTCGCGGACCATGGTGGCGCAGTTGGCGGTGTAATAGTCGTATCGGTAGCGGGCGTTTTCCGGCCGGGCGCGCTCGGCCAGCGACGCGGCCAGCGTGCGCGCCTGTTCCGGGGTCAGGTCCAGCCACTGCAGGTGGGCGCCACGGCCGCTGTCGCGGTAGTAGGACAGGTCCTGCTCCAGCGGCAGGGCGACCAGGTAATACATCATGTCGCCGCGGATGAAGCGGCTGATGAAGTCCGGTTCGCTCGGGTCGAAGTAGCCGAAGTTGTACGAGGTGGCTGCCCCGGTGACCGGGTCGACCACCACGATGGCGTCATGCCCGAAACGCTCGAAGAAGATCTCGCCCGGCTGCATGGTGACGATGCCGATGCGCGGCGGCGGGGTTTCAGCCGCTGGCGCCGCAACCGGCGCGGGCACGGGCGCCAGCGCAGGGGCGGCCAGCACGACCGCCGGCAGGCTGCACAGGACCAGCAGGAACAACAGGCGGCACAACGGCCACCGCATCAGCAGGGGCCGCATGGCGTGGGTCAATCCTCGGTGGAGATGTCGGGCGGCAGCACGGTCACGTGGAATGCCTGCACGCGCCGGGCATCGGCACGCGCCACCCGGAACACGAAGCGGTCCAGGGTCAACTCGTCGCCGGTTTCGGGCAGGTGGCCGATCGCCTCGGTGACCAGGCCACCGATGGTGTCGTAGTCGTCGTCGGGGAACGCAGCGCCGAAACGCTCGTTGAAATCGCCGATCGGGGTCAGTGCATCGACCACGTACTGGCCGTCGGCCTGGATCGCGATCTGCGCGGTATGGTCTTCGGCCTCGTCATGCTCGTCGTCGATCTCGCCGACGATCTGTTCCAGCACGTCCTCGATGGTGACCAGCCCGGCGACACCGCCATACTCGTCGACCACGATCGCCATGTGGTTGCGCGACAGCCGGAATTCCTTGAGCAGCACGTTGAGCTTCTTGGCCTCGGGAATCAGCACCGCCGGCCGCAGCAGCTCACGCACGTTGGCCGGCCCGTTGTCGGCGACCACGCCGCGCAGCAGGTCCTTGGCCAGCAGTACGCCGAGGATGTCGTCCTTGTTGTCGCCGTGCACCGGGAAGCGCGAGTGGCCCGATTCGACCACCTGCTTCATCAGCTCCAGGAACGGGGCTTCCACCGGCAGCGAGACCATCTGCGAACGTGAAATCATCACATCGCCGACGGTGAGCTCGGCCACCGAGATCGCGCCTTCCATCATCCGCAGCGTGTCTGCGGCAATCAGGCCGTCGTCATGTGCGGTGTGCAGCACCGCCACCAGCTCGTCGCGGGTGTGGGGTTCGCCGGAGAAGGCAGAGGTCAGGCGTTCAAGCCAGCTGCGCTTCTTTTCTTGTTGCTCCGCAACGGAGCCACTACTGTCGTCTTCAGACATCTCTGCAAAAAAGGCACCCGGCGAGCCGGGCGTTGAGCCAAGTCTAGCAGGATGCGGGGCGCTGTCAGCCCCGGTCCGGTGGGGTGTTCACGGCCGGGGGGAGGGCGCCGGCCGGCGCCTCGTCCTCCGCCGGCAGGTCCAGGCTGTAGGTACAGCCGGCCAGGGTCTTGCCGGGGTGGGTCTTGACCGTGGACAGGCTCAGGATGATCGATTCGATCATCGGTTCACCGGTGCGCGGGTCGGTCACGTCGCGGCTGACCACCTCGCGGCCGGCCATGAACTTCTCCGGGGAGTCGACCCCGTCTTCCAGCGCCAGCGCCTTGGCCATCGGTCGCGGGTCGGCCACGTCCAGGATGGCCATGATGCTGGCGCCGGACACGGCCACGTACTCGGTGGCCTGGCCGAAGACGGTCAGCGGCCTGGCCAGCCGGTACTCGCTCATGAATGGATTGTTCTGCGGCAGCGGCTGCATGCCGTTGGCCACGGCCTTGAGCGGGTCGGCCACTACCGGCGCCACCGCGTCATAGTCGGCCACCCGCTGGCGGCATTCGATCAGCGCGGCCAGGTCCAGCTGCGGCGCGGTCCCGGCAGCCAGCGGGGCGGAGGTCAGGGCCAGCAGCCCCAGGCAGAGGATGCGCGGTTTCATGTCGGCTCAGCGCTCGCCCGCATAGGGATCGGCAATGCCGAGGTCGGCCAGGATCTCGCGTTCCAGCTGTTCCATCGCTTCGGCTTCCTTGTCGTCCTCGTGGTCCCACCCCAGCAGGTGCAGCGCACCGTGCACGGTCAGGTGCGCGTAGTGCGCGTTGAGCGCCTTGCCCTGTTCCAGTGCCTCGCTGGCCACCACCGGCGCGCAGATCACCAGGTCGCCCAGCAACGGGAACTTGACCCCCTTGGGCAGGCCTTCGGGCAGTTCAGCCGGAAAACTCAACACGTTGGTGGCGTAATCCTTGCCCCGGTAGTGCCGGTTCAGCGACTGGCCTTCCTTTGCATCGACCACCCGGATCGCCAGATCGGCCTCCCGGATGCGGCCCTTCAGCGCGGCCGCCACCCACTTGCGGAAACTCACCGCAGACGGCAGCCCGGCCCGGGGCAGGGCATAGCTGACGGCAACATCAAGGCGGACAGGGCCCTTGGTCATGGCAATTCCGGTGCTTCGCTACAGGAGGCCCGCATTATCGCGCGCCCCGTAGCGACACGCCACGCGGGTCCCACGCACTGCCGGACGACGCCCTCACGCATCCGGCTTCACCTGCTGCAGATCGCGCCGGTCGTACGCACCGACGATCCGCGCCACCAGCGGGTGCCGCACCACGTCGCGCGCCTCGAAGAAGGTGAAACTTACCCCGTCCACCTCGCGCAGCACCTCCACCGCATCGCGCAGACCCGACTTCACGTGCTTGGGCAGGTCGGTCTGGGTCAGGTCGCCGGTGACCACGGCGGTGGAACCGAAGCCCAGGCGGGTCAGGAACATTTTCATCTGTTCCACCGTGGTGTTCTGCGCCTCGTCCAGGATCACGTAGGCATCGTTGAGGGTGCGCCCGCGCATGTAGGCCAGCGGCGCGATTTCGATGACATTCTTCTCCAGCAGCTTGATCACCTTTTCCACGCCCAGCATTTCATACAGGGCGTCATACAGCGGGCGCAGGTACGGGTCCACCTTCTGGCTCAGGTCGCCGGGCAGGAAGCCGAGTTTCTCGCCGGCCTCCACCGCCGGGCGCACCAGGATCAGCCGCTGTACACGCGATTCATTCAGCGCATCCACCGCGCTGGCCACGGCCAGGAAGGTCTTGCCGGTGCCGGCCGGGCCGATCCCGAAGTTGATGTCATGGGTGGCGATCTGGTGCAGGTAGCGCGCCTGGTTGGCACCGCGCCCGCGCACCGTGCCGCGCTTGACCTTGATCGCGACGTCCTGCGCCTCGTAGCTGCGCTCCACCACGTGTTCCACGTTGGCCTGGTTCAGGCGCAGGTGGATGGCGTGGCTGTCGAAGCGGGTCTCGGCCGCTTCCAGGTACAGCGCCTCGATCAGCGCCTGCGCCTCTTCGGCCACCGCCTTCGGTCCGGTCACCCGGAATACGTGGCCCCGGTTGGCGATCTCCACGCCGAGTTTGAGTTCGATCTGGCGCAGGTGTTCGTCGAAGGGGCCGGCCAGGTTGGCCAGGCGTTCGGTGTCTTCAGGCGCCAGGGTGAAGTCGCGGTGGGACAGTGCGGTCATTGCGTGCGGCGGCAGCAGGTGGAAGGACAGGGTAGCGCGCGACCGTAGGCCCCGCCACAGCGACACGGTTCTCCACAGCGGCTGTGCAGCAGCGGTGCAGCAACCTGTGGATAGCTGCACGCAGCCCTAGTGCGGCAATGCGGTTGGACGCGTGGCCAAAAAATGGACAGGGGCGGCGGGGTTTTCCACACCGGTTGTGGGCGGCTGCGCGGGAAACATGTGGATAACCGCGCCGGTCCCAGGCGCGGCAACGGTCCGCGCGGGGTGATCATTTCCTGACCACTGACCGCTCCTTCACGCGGGCCTGCGCAAGGTGACGGTCTCTCAGTGCTGCGGTCGTGCCGGGGCCCGCCGATGTCCATATACCGCTTGCTGCCGCTGCGGACGCTCGCGCTGGCCGCTGCCGGGCTGCTGGCCGCGTGCCAGCCGACGCCGCCCAGTGCCCTGGGTACCCTGGAGTGGGACCGCATCACGGTGCCGGCGCCGGCAGCGGAAACCATTGTCGGCATCGGCGTACGCGAGGGTCAGCAGGTCGCGGCCGGTGCCGCGCTGGTTCAGCTGGAACCGGTCCGCACTGCCGCCCAGCTGCAGGCGCTGCAGGCCCAGGCCAGCCAGGCCGGACAGGCACTGCAGGAGCTGCGCGCCGGCCCGCGCCGCGAGGAGATCGACCAGGCGCGCGCCAACCTCGCCTCCGCCCGGGCCGAGGCGGCGGATGCGTCGGCGTATTACGCACGCCTGCAGCCGCTCGGGCGTCGACAGCTGGTGGCCGCCGCCGACGTGGACCGTGCGCGCGCCGCTGCGGGCAGCGCGGCCGGTGCGGTGCGTGCCGCGCAGCAGGCGCTGCTGGCGCTGGAGCATGGCACCCGTGTCGAGCAGGTCGCCCAGGGCGAAGCTGCGTTCCAGTCCGCGCAGGCGCAGGTCGCCGCACAGGCAGTCACCCTGCGCAAGCTCGATCTGGTCGCGCCGCGCGCGGGCCGGGTCGACGCGCTGCCCTACCGGTTGGGCGACCAGGCACCGGTGGGCGCGCCCCTGGTGGTGATGCTGGTCGGCGAGCGTCCACATGCACGGGTGTATCTGCCTGAGCCACTGCGGGTGCAGGTGCGCGTCGGGCAGGCCGCCCACGTGTACCTGCAGGGCAGTGACGCAGCCTTGCCGGGGCACGTGCGCAGCATCCGCAGCGATCCGGTGTTCACCCCGTACTATGCGCTCAGCGGCGATGACGTCTCGCGGATGAGCTGGCTGGCCGAGATCGAGCTGGACGACGCGGGGGGCAGGGGCCTGGCCGACCTGCCCGCCGGCGCACCGGTACGGGTCGAATTTTGAACGTACCCGTGCCCGCGGACGCGGACGCGCCGACGCCGCTGGCGATCCGCGCGCGTGGCCTGACCAGGCGCTTCGGCACCGTGGCCGCCGTGGACCATGTCGACCTGAGCGTGCCACGCGCCAGCGTGTATGGCTTTCTCGGTCCAAACGGGTCGGGCAAGTCAACCACCATCCGCATGCTGTGCGGCCTGCTCACCCCCACCGAAGGGGAGATCGAGGTGCTGGGACTGCGCATTCCCGAGCAGGCCGACGCCCTGCGTCGGCGGATCGGGTACATGACCCAGCGCTTTTCGTTGTTCGAAGACCTGACCGTGCGCGAGAACCTGGAGTTCCTGGCTGCCGTGCAGGATATTCCACGGGCCCGGGCCGCGCAGCGCATCGACACCCTGCTCCAGCAGTACCGGTTCGAAGACCGCCAGGCGCAGCTGGCCGGCACCATGAGCGGCGGCCAGAAACAGCGACTGGCGCTGGCCGGCGCGGTCATCCACGAACCCGAGCTGCTGTTCCTGGACGAGCCGACCAGCGCGGTCGATCCGGAATCGCGGCGCGACTTCTGGGAGAAGCTGTTCGACCTGGCCGACGCCGGCACCACGCTGCTGGTGTCCACGCATTACATGGATGAGGCCGAGCGCTGCCATCGGCTGGCCATCCTCGACCAGGGGGTGCTGGTGGCCGATGGCAGCCCCGCCGAGCTGACGGCCGCGCTGGAAGGGCGCACGCTGGAGGTGCATGCGGCGCAGCCGCGGCAGGCGCAGCGTGCACTGGCCAGCCTGCCGGGCGTACTCAGCGTGGCGCAGATCGGCAATGCGCTGCGGGTGCTGCTGGACACCGACGAGGATGCGCAGGCCCGCCTGCAGCAGGCGTTGCGCGCAGCCGGGCAGGAGGCGGAGGTGGTGCGCAGCGATGCCAGCCTGGAGGACGTATTCGTCTCGGCCACGCGCGGGCGCGAAGCGTCGGCGGCCGACGGGGCCACCCGATGAACCTGCGCCGGCTGTGGGCGATCGTGCTCAAGGAGCTGCGGCAGATGCGCCGCGACCGCATCACCCTGGCCATGATCGTCGGCATCCCGGTGATGCAGCTGGTGCTGTTCGGATACGCCATCAACATCAACCTGCGCCACCTGCAGGCCGGCATCGCCGACCAGGCGGGAACGTCGGCGTCGCGCGCGCTGCTGATGGACATGGCCGCCACCGGTGTGATCACCCCGATCCTGCGCGTGGATACCCCGGAGCAGCTGATGACCGCGCTGCGTCGCGGGCAGGTCAGCCTGGGCATCGTGATCCCGGCCGACTTCGAGCGCCGCCGCTTCGAAGGTCGCGAGGCGGTGCAGGTGCTGGTGGATGGCAGCGACACCGTGGTGCAGAGCGCGGCGGTACAGCTGGCCCAGGTGCCACTGGACACCCGGCCGCTGCGCAATGACCGGCCGCTGCGCGATGGCGCGGTCGGCACCGGCGCCCAGATCAGCGTGGTGGCGTTCTACAACCCCGAGCGGCGCTCGGCGGTCAACATCGTGCCGGGACTGATCGGGATCATCCTCACCATGACCATGGTGATGTTCACCGCCGTGGCGATCGTGCGCGAGCGCGAGCGCGGCAACATGGAACTGCTGATCGCCACCCCGTTGAGCAGCAGCGAACTGATGGTCGGCAAGGTGCTGCCGTATGCGGCGATCGGGCTGGTCCAGACCACGCTGGTGCTGCTGCTGGGCATGTGGCTGTTCCAGGTGCCGGTGCGTGGCAGCGTGTTCGACGTCTACCTGGCCGCGGTCCTGCTGATCGCCGCCAACCTGTCGATGGGCCTGTTGATCTCGACCCGGGCACAGTCGCAGTTCCAGGCCATGCAGATGACGATGTTCGTGTTCCTGCCGTCGATCCTGCTGTCCGGTTTCATGTTTCCGTTCGCCGGCATGCCGCGCGTCGTGCAGTGGGTGGCCGAGATCCTGCCGCTCACCCATTTCCTGCGCCTGGTGCGGGGCATCATGCTGCGCGGCGCCCGGTGGTGGGAGCTGTGGCCGGAAGTGCTGGCCCTGCTGGCCTTCATCGTGGTGATGATGACCCTGGCGATCCTGCGGTTCCGCAAGCGGCTGGATTGACCCAGCGTGTCACCGGATCGTTACGCGACCACCAACCGCCCACGCAGTGAATTGCTGTACGCCTCGGTGATTTCCACATCCACCAGCTGCCCGACCAGGCGCGCCTGGCCCGGGAAGTTGACCGAGCGCATGTTCTCGGTCTTGCCGGTCAGCTCGTTGGGATCACGCCGTGACGGTCCCTCCACCAGCACGGTCTGCACGGTGCCGATCATCGCCTGGGAAATCGCGGCGGCCTGCTCATTGATCCGCGCCTGCAGGCGCGACAGCCGTGCATGCTTTTCCGCATCGCTGATGGTGTCTTCCAGGTCCGCGGCCGGGGTGCCGGGGCGGCGCGAGTAGATGAACGAGAAGCTGTGGTCGAAGCCCACGTCTTCGATCAGCTTCATGGTCTTCTCGAAGTCGGCCTCGGTTTCGCCCGGGAACCCGACGATGAAATCGGAGCTGATCGAGATGTCCGGCCGCACCGCGCGCAGCTTGCGGATCCTGGCCTTGAACTCCAGCGCGGTATAGCCGCGCTTCATCGCCGACAGTACGCGGTCGCTGCCGGCCTGCACCGGCAGGTGCAGGAAGTTGGCCAGCTGCGGCACGTCGCGGTACGCATCCACCAGCGAGTCGCTGAACTCAAGCGGGTGCGAGGTGGTGAAGCGGATCCGGTCGACCCCGTCGATCTCGGCGATGGTGCGGATCAGCAGGCCCAGGTCGGCAACGTCGCCCTCTCCATACGGCCCGCGATAGGCGTTGACGTTCTGGCCCAGCAGGTTGATCTCGCGCACGCCCTGCGCGGCCAGCTGCGCCACCTCCACCACCACGTCCTCGAACGGGCGGCTGACTTCGGTGCCGCGGGTGTAGGGCACCACGCAGAAGGAACAGTACTTGGAGCAGCCTTCCATGATCGACACGAACGCCGAACCGCCCTCGGCGCGGGGCTCGGGCAGGCGGTCGAACTTCTCTATCTCCGGGAAGCTGATGTCGACCTGCGATTTCCCGGATTCGCGGCGCTGGCGGATCAGCTCGGGCAGGCGGTGCAGGGTCTGCGGGCCGAACACCAGGTCCACGTGCGGGGCGCGCTTGATGATCGCTTCGCCTTCCTGCGAGGCCACGCAACCGCCCACGCCGATGATCACGCCACGGCCGTTGTTCTTCAGTGCCTTCCAGTAGCCAAGCTGGCTGAACACCTTCTCCTGCGCTTTTTCGCGGATCGAGCAGGTGTTCATCAGCAGTACGTCGGCCTCGGCCGGATCGTCGGTGAGCTCCAGCCCCTCCTCGGCGGCGAGCACGTCGGCCATCTTGCCCGAGTCGTACTCGTTCATCTGGCAACCGTGGGTCTTGATGTACAGCTTGCCGCGCACCGGGCCGGCCACCTGCGGCCGGGAACCGGGCAGGGGCAGCAGGTCGGGGCGGGGGGAGTCGATGGCGGGCACGGCGGTGCCGGCCGAGGTCGGCAGGGTCGAAGCTGGCGTCCCGGTCATGGCGCTTATTCCAGTCGGGTGGGCGGGCAGGCAGCCGGGGAGGGCTGCCGGGTAGCCGTCCATTGTACCCCGGGACCTGGGCCGCGCTACGCGCGGTTGCCGCGCATGGCGTGGCACTACTTGGCAAACGGAGGCGAAACGGGGACACTCCGCCCCATGAAGGGGATCTTGGGGATCGCTGCGCTGGCCTTGGCTGCGCTGACCGCTATGCCGGCCAGTGCGGGCACCCTGTACAAGTGTGTCGGCGCCGACGGCATTCCCAGCTACGTCAGCAAGCGTGTTTCCGGCGCCAGCTGCAGCGTGGTCAGCAGCTATCGCCCTGACCGCAGCACGCCGCGCCGCCCGGTTCCACCGCCGGCGTCCGCAGCGGTCGCCACCGCGGCGGCCCCCACGGCGCCGGCCGCCGACGGTGCCCGTTCCGACACCACACTGACCGCGACCGCCATCGCGACCCCGCCGCCGGCCCAGCCTGCCACCGTGCTGACCGCAGCACCGGCGCCCGCGCCGCGTGGCGCCAAGGCCGGGCGCGTGGTGTCCGGCCAGGTCTATTCCTACATGCAGGATGGCGTGCGCCACTACACCAGCCGACGCCCGGCGCAGGTGGCCAGCCTCGGCCAGGTCCGCACCATCCATTACAGCTTCATCGAGCGCTGCTATGCCTGTGGCGCCAACCCGGGGGTCAACTTCGGCTCGGTGCGGCTCAACACCACCGCCTTCCAGTCCGAAATCGCCGCCGCCGCGCGCGAGTTCGGGGTGGAGGAAGCGATCGTGCGCGCGATCATCCACGCCGAATCGGCCTACAACCCGACCGCGCTCAGCCGCGCCGGCGCGCAGGGTCTCATGCAGCTGATGCCGCCCACCGCGCGCCGCTTCGGTGTCACCGATTCGTACGATGCGGCGCAGAACATCCGCGGCGGCGTGCAGTACCTGTCATGGTTGCTCAAGCGCTTCAACGGCAACCTGACCCTGGCCGCCGCGGGCTACAACGCCGGCGAAGGCGCCGTCGACCGCCACGGTGGCGTGCCGCCTTACAGCGAGACCCAGTACTACGTGAAGCGCGTGGCCCTGCTCGCCGACCGCTACCGCGGCGCCACCGCGTCCACGCAGTAGTCCCCAGGCGCTTTCGACCGCATCGCGACGGCCGGCCAACCGCCGGCGCGACCGACGTCGACGATGCCCCGGTAGCGCCGGCCGCTGGCCGGCCCTCGTGCCCTCACCACCATTGTGTCGCCGAGTCAGGTTCCGCTATAGTCGATCAGGATTCATTGTGGACTGGCCCCCACCGGTCTACTGGCAGCCTCAAGCTACCTAAATCAATATCGGAGTGCCGGATGGCCAACGATGGGGTAAACGATCCAGTCAACACTGGACGTCGACGATTTCTTTCAGCAACCACTGCAGTGGTGGGAGCGGTCGGCGTCGGTTTCGCAGCAGTTCCGTTCATCAAGTCCTGGAATCCCAGTGCCCGCGCCAAACTGGCCGGTGCGCCTGTGCTTGCCGACATCAGCGCCCTGCAGGAAGGCCAGCGACTGGTCATGGAGTGGCGTGGTCAGCCGATCTGGATCGTCAAGCGCTCCAAGGCCATCCTTGACGCCCTGCACGGACTGGACGGGCGGCTGAAGGATCCTGCGTCGGAGAACAAGGACCAGCAGCCGGACTACGTGCTCAAGCAGAACCCGGAATTCCGCGCGATCAAGGCCGAGGTCTCGGTCCTGGTCGGCCTGTGCACGCACCTGGGCTGCTCGCCCGAGATGGTCGCCGAGATCCGCCCCGAGCCGTTCGACCCGGAATGGAAGGGCGGCTACTTCTGCCCCTGCCACAAATCCCGCTTCGACATGTCCGGGCGCGTCTTCGATGGCGTTCCTGCGCCGATCAACCTGCTGGTGCCGCCGCACCATTACCAGGATGACAGCACCATCATCATCGGCGTCGATCCGCAGGGGGCAGCCTGATCATGGCCAACATTCTTTCCCGTACCGCCACCGGCGTCGCCGACTGGGTCAACGCCCGCGCACCGGGGTTGATGCCGGTGTACCGCAAGCATGTGAGCGAGTACTACGCGCCGAAGAACTTCAACCTCTGGTACTACTTCGGTTCGCTGGCCCTGCTGATCCTGGTCAACCAGATCGTGACCGGCATCTTCCTTACCATGCACTACAAGACCAGCGCCGCTGAAGCGTTCGCCTCGGTCGAGTACATCATGCGCGACGTGGAGTGGGGCTGGCTGATCCGCTACATGCACTCTACCGGGGCCTCGCTGTTCTTCATCGTGGTCTACCTGCACATGTTCCGCGGCCTGATGTACGGCAGCTACCAGAAGCCGCGCGAGCTGGTGTGGATCCTGGGCATGCTGATCTACCTGGTGCTGATGGCCGAAGCCTTCATGGGCTACGTGCTGCCGTGGGGGCAGATGTCGTTCTGGGGCGCGAAGGTGATCATCTCGCTGTTCGGCGCCATTCCGGTGATCGGCAACGGGCTCACCGAATGGATCATGGGCGACTACCTGCCCAGCGATGCCACCCTCAACCGCTTCTTCGCGCTGCACGTGATCGCGCTGCCTCTGGTACTGCTGCTGCTGGTGGTGCTGCACCTGGGTGCGCTGCATGAAGTGGGCTCGAACAATCCGGACGGGGTCGAGATCAAGAAGGGGCCGAAGGGCAACCGCTGGTCGCCGACCGCACCCACCGACGGCATTCCGTTCCACCCGTACTACACGCTCAAGGACGGGGTAGGGGCGGGCTTCCTGCTGGTGCTGGCAGCGTTCATCATCTTCTTCGCGCCGGGCTTTGGCGGGCTGTTCCTGGAGCACGACAACTTCACCGAAGCCAACCGCCTGGTCACGCCCGAGCACATCAAGCCGGTGTGGTACTACACGCCGTACTACGCGATGCTGCGGGTGGTGCCCAACAAGCTGGGCGGGGTGATCGTGATGTTCTCGGCGATCGCCATCCTGTTCCTGGTGCCGTGGCTGGACCGCGCCCGGGTCAAGTCCTACCGCTACCGTGGCCTGCTGTCGAAGGGCCTGCTGGGCATGTTCGCGGTGTGCTTCATCTGGCTTGGGGTGATCGGGTCGGGTCCAGGCACCGACGCGCACGAAACCTACGTCGGGCGCGTGCTCACGTTCCTCTACTTCGCCTTCTTCATCACCATGCCGCTATGGACCAAGCTGGACAGGACCAAGCCGGTACCGGACCGGGTGACCACGCATGACTGACCACTGGATTGTCCGGCTGGCCTGTGCGGCCGCCCTGATGCTGGCCAGCGCCGTGGCCGGTGCCGCCGAAGGCGGAAAGACCCTGCAGGCCGGCAACGACCTGGGCGACCGTGCCTCGCTGCAGCGCGGTGCGCAGCTCTACATGAACTACTGCTCCGGTTGCCATGCGCTGAAGTACCTGCGCTATTCGCGCATGGCACAGGACCTGGGGCTGAGCGAAGAAGAGGTGATGAACAACCTCAACTTCACCGGCGTGCCGATCGGCGAACCGGTACCGGTGACCATGCCCAAGGCGGAGGCCGAGAAGTGGTTCGGCAAGATGCCGCCGGATCTCAGCCTGATCTCGCGGGTGCGGGGCAGCGACTGGGTCTACACCTACCTGAAGTCGTTCTACCTGGACACCAGCCGGCCGCTGGGCTGGAACAATGCGCTGTTCCCGAACGCCTCCATGCCCAACCCGCTGTGGGAGATGCAGGGCCTGCAGCACGCCGTGCACGGCAAACCCGAAGCCGCGGGCGCCGACGCTCCGGTGATCGGGCTGAAGCTGGCCCAGCCCGGCACCCTGGACCCGGGGCAGTACGACCAAGCGGTGCGTGACATCACCAATTTCCTGGAATATGCCGGCGAACCGGCCGCACTGAAGCGGCAGCAGCTGGGCGTGTGGGTGGTGCTGTTCCTGGCGCTGCTGACCTTCCTGGCGTACCTGCTGAAGAAAGAGTACTGGAAGGACGTGCACTGAGGCTCTGCGATTGGCATTGCCGATCGATGTGTCTACATCGATCGGCCTATTGGCTTTTGTGATGGGCAGTTGCACACTCGGGACCTGTGACGACTGTCGGCAATGGGCCGGCGGCGCCGATGCAGTCGACGGATATCGGCTGCTGGAGAGCCTTTGATGGCGGCGAGCGTACGCATGCGGAACACCCTGACGCTGTTTTCCTCGAATGACGACGTGCTGTGCCATCGCGTGCGCCTGGTGCTTGCCGCCAAAGGCGTTACCTATGATTTCGTCCCGGTCGATCCGCAGAATCCGCCCGAGGATCTGATCGACCTCAATCCGTACCACTCCGTGCCGACCCTGGTCGAGCGCGAACTGGTGCTGTACGCGGCGTCGGTGGTCAGCGAATACCTGGACGAGCGTTACCCGCATCCGCCGCTGATGCCGGTCGACCCGCTGTCGCGCGCGCGTATCCGGCTGGCGATGCTGCGCATCGAACACGACTGGGTGCCGCAGGTGCAGGCGATCCAGCTGGGCAACAAGACCCAGGCCGAAGCCGGACGCAAGCGCCTGAAGGAGCTGCTGACCAGCGCCGTGCCGCTGTTCAAGGCCAGCAAGTTCTTCCTCAATCCGGAAATGAGCCTGGCCGATTGCGCCATGGCACCGATCATCTGGCGCCTGCAGTCGCTGGACGTGCCGCTGCCCAAGGACGGCAAGTCGATCGAAGACTACGGCAACCGCATCTTCCGCCACCCCGGCTTCATCCGCAGCCTGACCGACCAGGAAAAGAAACTGCGCGAGCTGCCGGTCTGAAGACGGCTTCGCTGCATCGGCGCTTTACGTGGGGCACCGTGCCTGCTGACCGCTGCACGGGTGGGCGCGTACACTTGCGGCAGCCAACCAGATACCAGAGCCGTCACCTTCCCGCGGCGCCCCATGATGACTGAAGACACTTTCCGCATGACCAGCCACCGCCCGTACCTGTTGCGGGCGCTGGTGGAATGGATCAACGACAACGAGCTCACCCCGCACATCCTGGTCGACGCCGGCATGCCCGGGGTGCAGGTACCGCCCAGCGCGGTGAAGGACGGTCGGGTGGTCCTCAACATCGCCGAGCGCGCGGTGGTGCGGCTGCACATCGACAACGACACCGTGAGTTTCTCGGCGCGTTTCTCCGGCACCAGCTATCCCGTGCAGGTGCCGATCGCGGCAGTACTGGCGGTGTACGCGCGCGAGACCGGGCAGGGCATGGCGTTGCCCGACGACATTCCCGGCCATGAGCCGAGTCCCGACGACAGCGTGCCGCCGGACGATACCCCGACCCCGGACGACACCCCGCCCAAGCCCAGCGGTCGCCCGCACCTGCGCGTCGTCAAATAGAACATCCGCAGGCAGGTGCCGACCGTGGGTCGGCACCTGCGGTCACGCATCTTCGGCCCCGCTGGTATCCACCCCGCGCCGGATCTCGCTGATGCGCGCCGCGGATGGCCCCACGAATGCCACCAGCTGGTCGCCTCGCAGCACCATGCGCCCGGTGTGGCGGTCGATGCCGTCGTGCGAATACTCGAAGCGGTAGCTGCGCTCCCAGCCCAGCCAGCCATTCTCCTTGCGGCACACGCGCAGGCTGCTGGCATGCACCGCCTGGTCCAGCCACTGCACATCCGCGGCACGACAGGCGTTGCGACCCAGCTCGATGGCGCGCTCGGCCGCAGCCCGCGATGCATTCCAGAACGCATAGGCGAAGGCACCGCCAATCATCAACAGGATCAAGCTGGGCATCGGCGGCTCGGAGCGGTATCGGGGTCAGGAACGACCAAGATGGCGACGAACCGGCGCCGGATCAAGCCGGCGATCCGTCCTGTCTCTGCGGCGGCGGTGGGGGCGGCGGTGTCGGCCTGGGCGGGACCACGCGCGGGAAGGTGGGTTTCTGCGGCGGCGGCACGGCCGGTGCACCGGGCTGCGCCGGTGCCGGTGCCGGCCCCATCGCCGGCGGTGTCGCCGCGGGGGGCGTGTAGGTGGACGTCGGCGCGATCGACGTGGTGGCCACCAGCTTCAGCAGGGCCGCCCAGTCCTGCCGGTTGAAATTGCACTCGTCTTCGCGTCCGGGGGTGCAACCCATGTCATAGGGGTCGTTGGAGGGAGCCGGCGGCAGCTGGATGCGGCCGCTGCGGTCCAGCGACAGCTTGCGCATCGCCACCGTGTTCATCACATTGCCGCCGATCAGGTACAGCGTGTGGTCGCCGCCCATGTTGGCCGCGATCACCACCTCGCAGTGCGATTTCCAGTTCGCCACCGTGCCGCCGCTGAGCTGCTGCACCAGTCCGGCGTAACTCAGCGATTCGCTGCGGCCGCGGAGATAACACAACAGGTCGCCGGGCGCGGGCTTTTCCTGCGCCGGGTCGGTCATGCGGTAGGGGCCGGTGTTCTGGTAAGCGGCGCGGATGTAGTCGATGTGACGCGGCGAGCGGGTGAATCCAGGCACCCCGGCACGACTCATCACCCAGGAGATGAAGGCCGCCGACCAGGGGTTGTCGATCAGGAAGGCGCGGCAATCGCTGTCGGTGTAACGCGTACCGAACGGCGCCATGCAGCTGGTGGCGCCCGGTTGGCTGCCCATCGGGCCCAAGGTGCCGCTGTCGCGCCAATACGCAACCACGCGCTGCCAGGCGGGCATGCCATCGTCGGACAGGTACTCGCGCTCGGCCTCGCTGACGCCCAGGTTGGCGGCGCGGCCGTCGCCGTCGATGAAGGGGCGGTACCACAGCCGGTGCTCGTTGCAGGCCGTCCGCACGATGCTCATGGCGAGCGGGCTCAGGCCGTAACGCGGCGGGATGTCGCAGACTTCGGCGGCGGCGGCGACGCCCGGGAGCAGCAGGGCGAGGGGCGACAGGCAGGCAAGCAGGGGCAGGGGGCGCATCCACGCACTCCGGGTGAGGGCAGGGGAAGCGTCGCAGAGCCGGCAGGGGAAGCCCGTGAAGGCAGCGCTGCGCGCACGCACGACCAACGGTCGTGCGCTACCGGGCCAGCCGCCGACCAGGGGCCGGCACGAATGCAAGGCAGGAACCGGCCGCTGGTCGACACAGACGGTACGCACCGACCGTTGGTCGACACAGACGGTACGCACCGACCGTTGGTCGGTACGAAGGGTAGGTACCGACCGTTGGTCGGTACGAAGGGTAGGTACCGACCGTTGGTCGGTACGGAGGGTAGGTACCGACCGTTGGTCGGTACGGAGGGTAGGTACCGACCGTTGGTCGGTACGGAGGGTAGGTACCGACCGTTGGTCGGTACAAAGGGTAGGTACCGACCGTTGGTCGGTACGAAGGGTAGGTACCGACCGTTGGTCGGTACCAGGTCACGGCGGGTCGCCGAGCTTCAGCGACAGATCGATCGCCTGCACGTGCTTGGTCAGGCCGCCGATCGAGATGCAGTCCACCCCGTCCTCGGCAATCGCGCGCAACCCGGACAGATCCACGCTGCCGGACACCTCCAGCGGAATGCGCCCAGCGGCGATGCGCACCGCCTCGCGCCGGGTCGCGGCATCGAAGTCATCAATCAGGATGCGGTCGCAGCCCACCGCCAGCGCTTCGCGCAGCTGCGCCAGGTCCTCCACCTCCACCACCAGCGGCAAGCGGGGCCACTGCGTGCGCGCGGCCAGCACCGCAGCGCTCAGCGAACCGGCAGCACGGATGTGGTTTTCCTTCAGCATCACCGTGTCGAACAGGCCCTGCCGGTGGTTGTCGCCGCCGCCGCAGCGCACCGCGTACTTCTGCGCCGCGCGCAGCCCCGGCAGGGTCTTGCGGGTGTCCAGGATGCGCGTGCCGGTGCCGGCCACCGCAGCGACATGGCGCGCGGTGGTGGTGGCCGTGCCCGACAGCGTCTGCAGGAAATTCAGCGAGGTGCGTTCGGCGCTGACCAGGCTGCGGTTGCGCCCGTGCAGCAGGGCCAGCACGGTGCCGGCGCGCACCGCGTCACCCTCGGCGACCTGCCAGTCGATCCGCACCTGCGGGTCCAGCGCCCGGTGGGTGGCGTCGAACCAGGGCCGGCCGGCGATCACCGCGTCCTGCTTGCACAACAGGTAGGCACGGTCCGGACGGTCCGGAAGCAGGGCGGCGGTGACATCGCCGCTGCCGATATCTTCGGCCAGCGCACGGGCTACGTCGGCCTGGACCTGGTCCGGGGCCGGGGGCGTCAGCGGAGCGGGGCTCATTTTTCCGGGAAATCGGCGATCTGGGCGGTGTCGATCGCTTCTTCCGGCAGCAGTACCGCAATGCCGTCGTCCACGCGGAACACCTGCTTGCGGTCACGCGTCAGCAGGGCCTCGCGCAGCGGTTGGGCCTGCGGGCTGCCGCCGACCTTGGTCACGGTCCCGGCGCCGATGGCCCGGTTGAGCGCGTCCAGGCCCTTGGCATCGAGGAGGGACAGGGGCTGGCGGGTGTGCGGCGAGCACAGCCGATCGATGACTTTGCGGTCCATGGGGGTCTTCGTCGTGCGTGGAAGACGGCTAGAATACGTCTTTAAGGCAGGTGACGGCCAATGACCCCCAACCAATCCGCGCCGCTCGTCGGCATCGTCATGGGTTCCCGCTCCGACTGGGAGACCATGCAGCATGCGGCGCAGAAGCTCGATGCGCTCGGTGTGCCCTATGAAGTGAAAGTGGTATCGGCGCACCGTACCCCGGATGTGCTGTTCACCTACGCCGAGCAGGCGGGCCCGCGCGGCCTGCGCGCGATCATCGCCGGCGCCGGCGGCGCCGCGCACCTGCCGGGGATGATCGCGGCCAAGACCGCCGTGCCGGTGCTGGGCGTGCCGGTGCAGTCCAAGGCCCTCAACGGCATGGACTCGCTGCTGTCGATCGTGCAGATGCCGGCCGGCATCCCGGTTGCAACCTTCGCCATCGGCAATGCCGGCGCGTCCAATGCCGCGTTGTTCGCCGCCGCCCTGCTGGCGCCGGAACAGCCGGCCATCGGCGAAGCGCTGGACGCCTTCCGCGCCCGCCAGACCGAAGACGTCATGGCCCACGACGACCCGCGCCAATGACCGTGCAGACCGTTGGCATCCTGGGCGGCGGCCAGCTCGCCCGCATGATGGTCCTGGCCGGTGCCCCGATGGGGCTGCGTTTCGAGCTGTTCGACCCGGCCGCCGATGCCTGCGGGGGCCAGCTCGCGCCGCTGCAGGTGGCGGCCTTCGAGGACGAGGCGGCGCTGGCCGCATTCGCCGAACGCGTCGACGTGGTGACCTTCGATTTCGAGAACGTGCCGGCGCGCAGCGCGCAGTTCCTGGCCGGGCGGGTGCCGGTGTATCCGAATCCGGACGCGCTGGCCGTCGCCCAGGATCGGCTGAGCGAAAAGACCCTGTTCCGCGAACTGGGCATTCCGCTGCCGCCGTTCGCCGATATCCGCAGCCGTGACGAGCTCGCCGCCCAGGTGGAGGCGTTCGGCCTGCCGTGCATCCTCAAGACCCGCCGCTTCGGCTACGACGGCAAGGGCCAGTTCCGCCTGCGCACGACCGCCGACATCGACGCGGCCTGGGCGGCGCTGGGCGCACAGGTCGGGCGCACCGGCCTGATCCTGGAAGGCTTCGTCGCATTCGAGCGCGAGGTGAGCGTGGTCGCGGTGCGTGGCATCGACGGTGAGTTCCGCGCCTGGCCGCTGACCGGCAACTGGCACGTCGACGGCGTGCTTTCGGCCAGCGTGGCGCCTGCCCGGCTGGCACCGGCGCAGTACCAGGCGGCCATCGGCTACGCGCAGACCCTGGCCGAGCGGTTGGACTACGTGGGCGTGTTCGCGCTGGAGCTGTTCTGTCGCGGCGAGGAGCTGCTGGCCAACGAAATGGCGCCGCGCGTGCACAACTCCGGGCACTGGACCATCGAAGGCAGCGAAACCTCGCAGTTCGAGAACCACCTGCGCGCCGTGCTGGGCCTGCCGCTGGGCGACACGCGCATGCTGGGGCATGCCTGCATGCTCAACTGGATCGGCGAGATGCCCGATGCGGACGCGGTGCTGGCCCAGCCGGGCGGGCATTGGCACGACTATGGCAAGGAATCGCGCGCGGGCCGCAAGGTAGGCCACGCCACCCTGCGCGAGGACGATGCCGCCGCGCTGGCCGCTGCGCTTGAGGCGGTGGGCGCGCAGCTGGATCGCGCCGGGCAGGTCGCCCCGGCGGCGGCGTCGCTGCGCGACGCCTGAGGTCACGACCAACGGTCGTGACCTACCGGGCTGCGTGATGTCACGACCAACGGTCGTGACCTGCCGGGATGCGTGACGTCGCGACCAACGGTCGTGACCTGCCGGGCTGCGTGACGTCACGACCAACGGTCGTGACCTGCCGGGCTGCGTGATGTCACGACCAACGGTCGTGACCTGCCGGGCTGCGTGACGTCACGACCAACGGTCGTGACCTGGCGGGATGCGTGACGTCACGACCAACGGTCGTGACCTGCCGGGCTGCGTGATGTCACGACCAACGGTCGTGACCTGGCGGATGGCCTTTTTTGGGTAGGTAACGACCGTTGGTCGTTACATGCTTCAATCGCGCAGCTGGCTTGCGACGAAGTCCCAGTTGACCAGCTTCCAGAACGCCTCGAGGTAACGCGCGCGGTCGTTCTGGTAGTCGGTGTAATACGCGTGCTCCCACACATCGCAGGCCAGCAGGGGCGTGCCCTGGCCGGTCAGCGGCGTGCCCGCATTGCGCGTGGCCTGGATCGCCAGCGCCCCGGACGGGTGCTGCACCAGCCACACCCAGCCCGAGCCGAACAGCCCCAACGCGGCCCGGTCGAATTCCTCGCGCAGGCGCCTGGGGTCGCCGAAGTGGCGGCTGACCAGCTCGCCCAGCCGACCCTGCGGGTCGCCGCCGGCACGCGGACCCAGGCAGCGCCAATAGAACGCGTGGTTCCACGCCTGGGCGGCGGCGTCGAACAGGCTGCCCTGGCTCTGCCGCACGATGTCCTCCAATGCCAGCTCGGCCAGCTCGGTGCCCTCGATGCGTGCGTTCACCGTGTCCAGGTAGGCGCGGTAGTGCTGGCCATGGTGCAGGTCCAGGCTGGTGGCCGACAGATGCGGCTGCAGGGCGGTGCGGTCGTAGGGCAGGCGGGGCAGTTCGAAGGGCATGGGTCGCGGCAGGGCCAGTAGGATTACAATGAACGTACAGGGAGTCTATCCGACCGCCGAGGTCGGGTGCCCCGTTGCGCAGGGAGAGTCGTGGTGGCGGTGATGCAGCAGATCCAAGCCGAAGTGGAGCGTTACCCCCTCGTGTTGTTCATGAAGGGCACCCCGCAGTATCCCATGTGCGGTTTCTCCAGCCGCGCCGTGCAGGCGCTGATGGCCGCCGGTGCGGTCGCGCTGCGCACCGTCAACGTGCTCGAAGAGCCCGAGATCCGCGCCAACCTGCCGCGCTTCTCCAACCTGCCCACGTTCCCGCAGCTGTTCATCAACGGCGAGCTGATCGGCGGCTGCGACATCGTGCTGGAACTGTTCGAGTCCGGCGAGCTCAAGCGCATCGTCGAAGAGGCCTCGCAGCCATGAGCGCGGTCCCGTCCGTCGGGGTCGGGACCGGGTCGCTGGCCGACCGCGTCATTCTCATCGCCGGGGCCGGTGGCGGCTTTGGCAGCGCGGCCGCCGTGGCCTGTGCCGAGGCCGGGGCCACGGTGGTCCTGCTTGGGCGCCGGCCGCGCCGGCTCGACCGGGTGTACGCCGCCGTGCAGGCCGCAGGCCCCGAGCCGCTGCTGTACCCGCTGGACCTGGAAGGGGCGACCCCGGACGATTACGCCACGCTGGCCGAGCGCCTGCAGTCGGAACTGGGGCGGCTGGACGGCCTGCTGTACTGCGCGGCCGATTTTCCCGGCCTGACCCCGTTCGAGCACGCCGATCCGGCCGCCTTCGCGCGCGCCGTGCACGTCAACCTGACCGCACCGGCCTGGCTGGCCCAGGCCTGCCTGCCGCTGCTGCGCCAGCGCGACGATGCCGCGCTGGTGTTCACCGTGGATGATCCCGCGCGGGTAGGGCGGGCCTTCTGGGGCGGCTATGGAGCGGCCCAGCACGGCCTGCGCGGCCTGATCGCGGCCCTGCACGACGAACTGGCGCGCAGCCCGGTGCGGGTGAGCGGGCTGCAACCCGGCCCGATGCGCACCGCATTGCGCGCCCGCGCCTTCTCGCTGGACGAGGACGGCATCGCACGCGAGCCGACCGTGGCCGCCGCGGCGGCGGTGCAGCTGCTGTCGCCCGACGGCGGCGCCTACCGGGGCCAGGTCCTGCACCTGGCGTAACCTTGCCGACATGTCGGCTTGGCATCCTGCCCGGGCACATCCGCCCCGGGTCGCTCCTGCCTTCCACCTGAACGGGGGAAGCGGCCCTTTTCTCGCCTATTCAGTCAGATGTGAAGAAAGCGTCACGATTGCGTTGTGGTGGCGTGTGTTTTGTCGCCAAATCGTCATATACCGGGCTTATCGTGTTAATCTAGTGTTAACCGTTGCGGCTGAAACCAGCCTGCGGCAAGGGAACCCAGATAAAAGTCCATACAGCCGCTGAACGGCTGCTTGGGCGCGTTTTTTTTTTCCGCCATCGCCAACTCGCATCGAGGCTACTCCCCAATGACCCACCCACGTTATCTCCGGATGTCCAAGCTCACCCTTGGTCTCGTGGCCGCACTTGCTGCCGCTCCCGCCTTCGCCCAGAGCACCTCTGCCGGTGTCGGCGGTCAGGTCACCTCTGCCGCCGGTGCGCCGGTGATCGGTGCTGAAGTCACCATCACCCACACCGAGTCGGGCACTGTCAGCCGTGCCACCACCGATGCGTCCGGTCGTTACGCCGCGCGTGGTCTGCGCGTGGGTGGTCCGTACACCATCACCATCAACAAGCCCGGCGAAGGCACCAAGACCGAGGAAGGCGTCTACCTGAACCTGAATCAGGTCAACACCATCAATGCCAACCTGACCGGCGACGTGGTGGCTGCTGCCACCAACCTCGATGCAGTGCAGGTGGTGGCCGTGGCCGGTGGTTCGGACGTGTTCAGCGCCTACAAGATGGGTACCGGTTCCAACGTGAACCGCGAAACCATCGAGTCGCTGCCGTCGGCCAACCGCAACATCCAGGACTACATCCGCCTGGACCCGCGCATCTCGCAGGTCAGCAAGGCTGACGGCGCGATCTCCGTCGGTGGCCAGAACACCCGTTACAACGCCATCCGCATCGACGGCATCGGCGCCGGCGACCCGTTCGGCCTGGAATCCAACAACCTGCCGACCGAGCGTCAGCCGGTGTCGATGGATGCGATCCAGGAAATCAACATCGACGTCGCCAACTACGACACCACCATCGCCGGTGGTACCGGTGCGGTGATCAACGCGGTGACCAAGTCGGGTACCAACAACTTCGGCGGCACCGTGTACTACGCGTACCGCGACAAGGACATGGTGCGCAAGGAGCTGGACGGCGTCCGCTTCAACGGCTTTGACGACGAGAAGACCTACGGCATGACCCTGGGCGGCCCGATCGTCAAGGACAAGCTGTTCTTCTTCGCCAACTACGAAAAGATGGAGCGTTCGGCACCGGGCACCAGCCTGACCGACACCCCGTACGGCAAGGGCAACATCACCGATGCCGACATCGCCCGTGCGCAGCAGATCGCCACCGGCTACGGCTTCGACGCCGGCTCGCTGAGCGCGCCGTCGAACGACACCGAGATCGAAGAATACGCGCTGAAGATCGACTGGAACATCAGCGACAACCACCGTGCCGCCATCCGCTACAACAAGATGGAACAGACCGTGGCGCGCTTCCCGCAGATCAGCACCAGCGCGGTCTCGCTGAGCAGCTTCTGGTACGACCTGCCCAAGACCTATGAGTCCTGGATGGGCGAACTGTTCAGCGACTGGTCCGAGAACTTCTCGACCGAGTTCAAGCTGTCGCAGAAGGATTACTCGGCGATCCGCACCCCGTATTCGGACCTGCCGCAGATCCAGGTGCGTGGCTTCGGCGGCACCGCCAACAACTCGCTGTACTTCGGTACCGAGCAGAACTCGCACGTCAACGCCGTCGAATCCAAGGAGCTGAGCGCCTTCGGTGCCGCGACCTGGTACGTGGGCGACCACACCGTGAAGTTCGGCTTCGACTACTCCGACAATGACCTGCTGAACTACTACGGCCGCAACCTCAACGGCGTGTACGTGTTCAACAACCTCAACGACTTCGCCGCCGGCCGCATCAACCAGTACATCGTCCGCGCGCCGCGCGCAGGCGGCAGCTACGACGACATCCCGGCCAAGTACCACCTGAAGAACACCGGCCTGTTCGTGCAGGACAGCTGGGCGGTCAACAGCAACCTGACCCTGCAGTTCGGCGTCCGCGTCGACATGCCGGACTTCGACAGCCAGAAGCTGTACAACCCGCGCATCATGGACCTGTACGGGTACGACAACACCGTGCTGCCGGATGACAAGCTGGTGCAGCCGCGCTTCGGCTGGAACTACACCTTCGACACCGAGCGTCCGACCCAGCTGCGCGGCGGCCTGGGCCTGTTCGGCGGCGCGGCCCCGAACGTGTGGCTGGCGGGCGTCTACCAGAACACCGGCCTGAACTACACCGAGTACACGGTCAACAGCCCGGCCACCAACTTCTTCACCCCGAACGTCGATCCGCCGTACATCCCGGCCGCCGGCGCCGGTGCGCGCCAGAACGTGGACATCGCCGAGCCGGGCCTGAAGCTGCCGTCGGTGTGGAAGACCAACCTGGCCTTCGATACCGAGCTGCCGTGGTACGGCATCGTGGCGTCGGCCGAGTTCCTGTACACCAAGGTCAACGACGCGATCTACTTCGAGCGTCTGGACCTGTACAACGGCGCGGGCCAGAGCTACACCCGTATTGGCCAGGATGGTCGTGAGCTCTATTGGAATGCGGCAGGTTACCTGCCGTCCACCCCGGCCAACCGTTATTCGGTACAGCAGGGTCAGGCCACTGCTGCTGGGCAGGTCAACGGCAAGGCCAACCGCCCGAGCGACATGGGCGACGTCATGCTCATGCGCAACACCGACAAGGGTATCGGCCGCCAGTTCACCGTCGGCCTGAACAAGCCGCTGATGGAAAACTGGGGCTGGTCGCTGGCCTACACCTACACCGCTTCGACCGAAGTCAGCCCGCTGACCAGCTCGCAGAACACCTCCAACTGGGGCAGCACCCTGATCGGCACCGCCAACGAAAACGTGGCGTACGACTCGCGCTACGCGATCAAGGACCGCGTGACCGCCTCGCTGAACTGGAAGAAGGCGTTCTTCGGCGACTACAACACCAGCGTCGGCCTGTTCTATGAAGGCCGTTCGGGTCGTCCGTACAGCTACATCTACTACAACGACATGAACGGCGACGCCGCATCCACCTCGGGTGCCGGCTACTTCAACGACCTGTTCTACGTGCCGAACGGCCCGGGCGACGTGAAGTGGGTTGGCGGCGCGGCGATGGAGAAGCAGTTCTTCGACTGGCTGGCCAAGAACCCGCAGCTGGCGGCGTACCAGGGCCAGATCGCCCCGGCCAACGCCTTCCGTACCGGCTTCGTGAACACCTTCGATATGCGCATCTCGCAGGAGTTCCCGGGCTTCATGAAGGAGCACAAGGGTGAGCTGGCGCTGGACATCATGAATGTCGGCAACCTGCTCAACAAGAAGTGGGGCCGCATCAACGATTACGGCTTCAACTCGACCGCCCGCGTAGCCAGCTACGCCGGTATCGACCCGGCCACCGGCAAGTACATCTACAACTTCACCGGTTCCACCGATACCCCGTCGATCCAGGAAAACAACAACGACAAGGGCAACACCGGCGTGTCGCGCTGGTCGATGCAGCTGACCCTGAAGTACAAGTTCTGATCCATCGAACTTGACGCGTGATGGAAAACGGCCGGGGCAACCCGGCCGTTTTTCATTGCCCTGCTTGCCAGGGTGCGGTATTCGGCGTATTGTCATTCGGTTGCGCGGAAAAGCGCACGTACGGCAGCCCCCAAGGCGTCGCCGGGCTCGAAACATATCCAACGGTCGGGTTTCCCGGCCGTTTTGCTTTTCAAGGGGGCAGCGGTACAGTCGGCAACCTTGAGGAAGCGAAAAGAATGGAAATGACGATCACCGAAAAGCCGGCGCGGACGCTGCCGGTGCAGGACGCGCGGATCTACCCGCGCGGTGGACTGGATGTGCTGTCGCGGGCGGAAGTGGCGCGCCTGCGTGATGCCTCCGGCGGCGGCATGCACGAACTGCTGCGCCGCTGCGCGCTGGCCGTGCTGACCAGCGGCAGTGCCTCCGACGATCCGCGCGCGGCGCGTGATCTGTACCCGGATTTCGACATCCAGGTCGCCCAGCAGGACCGCGGCGTGCGGATCGACCTGGTCAATGCACCGGCCATGGCGTTCGTGGATGGCGAGATCATCCGCGGCGTGGCCGAGCTGCTGTTCGCCGTGGTCCGCGACCTGGCCTACATGGCCATCGAAATGGGCCCGGCCTATGCGGCCGAGCTGGAGTCGTCCGAAGGCATCACCAACGCCGTGTTCGGGCTGCTGCGCAACGCGCGCATCCTCAACCCGGGCGACCCGAACCTGGTGGTCTGCTGGGGCGGCCACTCGATCGGCCGCGACGAGTACCTGTACACCAAGCAGGTGGGCTATGAGCTGGGCCTGCGCGGCCTGGACATCTGCACCGGCTGCGGCCCGGGCGCGATGAAGGGCCCGATGAAGGGTGCCACCATCGCCCATGCCAAGCAGCGCAAGCACACCACGCGCTACATCGGCCTGACCGAGCCGGGCATCATCGCCGCCGAATCGCCGAATCCGATCGTGAACCACCTGGTGATCATGCCGGACATCGAGAAGCGTCTCGAAGCGTTCGTGCGCATCGGCCACGGCATCATCGTGTTCGCCGGCGGCGTCGGCACCGCTGAGGAGATCCTGTACCTGCTCGGCATCCTGCTGCGCGAGGAGAACCAGGACCTGCCGTTCCCGCTGATCCTGACCGGGCCGACCGTGGCCGCGCCGTACTTCGAGCAGATCGACCGCTTCATCCGCCTGACCCTGGGCGATGCCGCCGCCGAGCGCTACCAGATCATCATCGGCGACCCGGTGGCCGTGGCCCGGCAGATGTCGGCCGGCATCAAGCGCGTGCGTGAGCACCGCCTGGCGCAGAAGGATTCATTCTTCTTCAACTGGTCCATCGAGATTCCGTGGGAGTACCAGCAGCCGTTCGTGCCGACCCATGAGGCCATGGCCGGGCTGGACCTGCACCACGGGCGCCCGCCGCATGCGCTGGCCGCCGACCTGCGCCGCGCGTTCTCCGGCATCGTCGCCGGCAACGTGAAGGAAGACGGCATGCGTCGCATCGAGCAGTTCGGACCGTTCGAGATCCATGGCGACGCCGACATGATGCAGGCCCTGGACGAACTGCTGCGCGCCTTCGTCGAGCAGCGCCGGATGAAGATCTCCGGCGAATACCAGCCCTGCTACCGGGTACTGGCCTGAGCCAGGCGGGGTGGGGCGGGTCGGGAGCCCGCACCCCCCTCCCAACCGTACGGGTGTCAACGGTTTGACGCCCGTCGCCTCCGGGCGACCGTTCGTCCTGCTGTCGCTTGCCGCTGGGCGGCGGGGCGTCCATTGTCCTGTCATCACGCTGGGGAGCGTTCCATG
The DNA here is from genome assembly GCF_044543385.1 of Stenotrophomonas sp. NPDC077420. Taxonomy (NCBI): domain Bacteria; kingdom Pseudomonadati; phylum Pseudomonadota; class Gammaproteobacteria; order Lysobacterales; family Lysobacteraceae; genus Stenotrophomonas; species Stenotrophomonas sp. NPDC077420. The sequence continues at coordinate 49,871 of NZ_JBITVZ010000007.1, read as the reverse complement.
CATCTGCGTACGTCCAAGGGCTTTACACTCATCGAACTGATGGTCACCGTCGTGGTGATCGGGGTGGTGGCTGCGATTGCCTTCCCGAACTTCCAGAACCTGATCCGCTCCAACCGCATCGCCACCGCGCACAACGAGCTGATCGGCCTGGTCAACCTGGCCCGCAGCGACGCGATCCGCAACAACCAGGGCGGGGCGGTCTGCGGCAGCAGCACCGGCACCACCTGCGATGGCAAGTGGGACGTGGGCATGCTGGCGTTCAGCGACAATGACGGGGACGGAGTACTGGGCAATACCGAACCCGTATTGCGCTACACCTCCATCAACAAAGCCCTGGTCGTTGCCGGCCCCCCCGGTGCCATGATCGGGTTCGATGGGCGCGGCCGTCGCCGCAACAGCACCGACCAGGAAGTCACCCTGCGTCCGCAGAAGTGCGACAACCAGCCGCTGCAGAGCACGCTGACCATCAACGCCTCCGGGCAGGTCACCACCGTCAAGGGCCCCTGCAAATGATCCGTACTCCCTACCGTCCGCGCGGCCGCCAACGCGGCTTCAGCCTGCTTGAAGTGCTGGTGGCCGTGGTGGTGCTGGCCTTCGGCCTGCTCGGCTTCGCGCTGCTGCAGACCATGAACGTGCGCTACGTGCAGAGCGCCAACTACCGCACCCAGGCCACCAACCTGGCCTACGACCTCACCGAACAGATGCGCAGCAACCGCCATTCGTCGGAGTGGTACAGCAATGCCACCTTCGCCTCGGGCAGCAAGACGGCGGCAGGCGTGTGCGCGCGGCCGATCAATACCGTCACGGTGGAACAGAACATCGCGCGCTGGCAGTGCCAGGTGGTCAAGGCGCTGGGCGACAACGCCGCCGCCAATGTTGTCGTCGCCAACGGCGTGGCCACCGTCGAGATCAGCTGGGCCGATGAGCGCTGGAGCAAGACCGCTCCGGACGGCCTCACCACCTTCCGCACCCAGACCCAGCTATGAAAGGTCCGCATATGTTCCGCAGCCGCCAGGCAGGTCTGTCCCTGATCGAACTGATGATCTCGCTGGTCATCGGCCTGATCCTGATGCTGGGCATCACCCAGGTCTTCATCGCCTCGCATTCGGCCTCGCGCCTTTCCGAAGGCGTGGCGCGTGCCCAGGAGAACGGCCGCTTCGCCCTGGATTTCCTCGAGCGCGACATCCGCATGGCCGGCCACATGGGCTGCGTGAATGACCAGGCCCATTTCATCAAGGAAACCGGCCTGCCGCGCAACAACATGCTGGCCGCGGCCAACTCCGGCAACGGCAGCCCACTGGACTTCAGCGTGGCCATCCAAGGCTACGAAGCCCCCGGGACCGCGCCCAGCAACACCCTCGACGTGGGCGCTGGCAACGTGCCGGCCAACATGCCGGATACCATCAGAAACCTGGTGCCAGCCCCGATGCCCGGCAGCGACGTCCTCGTGCTGCGCTTCCTGGCGCCGGAAGGCGTACCGGTGACCGCCATCAATAGCCAGAAGCTGACGGTCGCCGCGGACCGCTGGGAGCGGCTGACCGAAGGCGGGCTCGCGGTACCGACCATGTTCGGCATCGCCAACTGCGACAACGTCGACGTGTTCGCCGGGTCGCTGTCCGCCAACGTGATCACTGCCGGGACCGTGGACCTGACCCGCTACGCGCCGCAGCCCGAACCGACCCAGGTGTACCGCGCCGAGTCGATGGTCTATTACATCGGCGCCGGCACCAACGGGCCCGGGCTGCGCCGCGCGCGCGCCAATTCGGCCGGGGTGTATGCGATCAACGAGGAACTGGTCGAAGGCATCGAGAACCTGCAGTTGATGTACGGGCTGGATACCTCGGCGGTCATCACCGGCGAAAGCCCGCCCAGCGGCTATATCGGCGTACAGAACGTGGCCTCCGGCGTCACCGTCGCCGCCAATGCGACCGGTGCAGGGCAATGGCGCCGCGTTGGCATGGTCCAGGTTGGCCTGGTCGCGCGCAGCCCGGGCCGCACCGGCACCAACGCCAACTCCAGGCCCACCGATGCCGCGGCCCGCCTCGGCGTGCTCGGCATGACCTACAACCAGGATGCCGTCACCGATGGGCGCTATCGCACCGCCTATGAAGTGAGCGTGGCCCTGCGCAATCGCCTGTTCGGGAACTGACCATGAACCGTTCGCCGCACCTCCGTGCTTTTCCGGGCGCCCGCCAGCAGCGCGGCGCAGTCCTGTATGTCGCGCTGATCATGCTGCTGCTGCTTGCCCTGATCGGCGTGGCCGGCATGCAGGTTGCCAGCATGCAGGAAAAAATGTCGTCCAACTACCGCGCCGCCAGCCGCTCCTTCCAGAACACCGAAGGCGCCGTGCGCAATGCGGAAGATGCCGTGGAAGCGATCACCGACCGCGAAGCGCCACCCAACAACAGCCTGGTCAACGCCGCCAGCATCACCCAGAACTGCGAGGACGGCTTCGACCCGGTGGCGTGGGGCAGGGAGCTGGCCAAGAAAAATGAAGCCGCGCCCAAGGTGCGCGTCCGCCAGATCGACCAGTGCGGCGGACCTGGCGGCAATGCCTTCGACAACGGCCTGCCGCTGGACAAGGCCACCGCCACCTTCCAGATCACCGCGTACGCGGCCGACGACAAGGACAATCCCACGTCGCGTTCGGTCATCGACACTATTTTCAAGCTCTGAGGATCGCGGCCATGGCTTCGCGCAGATTCAAATGGACCGCCGCCGGTTCGGCGGTAGCAGTACTCGGCCTCGGGTTGGTGGGCTACAACCTGATCGCCTCCCAGGGGCAGGGCCTGCTGTCCCAGCAGCCGCTGAACATTCCCAAGCCGTCCACGCCGGCGTTCATCATGGCAGTGGATGATTCCGGCTCCATGACCTTCCAGACCCAGTTCCCCGGCCAGGACGGCGAGGGCTGCTGGAACCCTGACCTGAAAAGCTTCTTCCAGTCTGCTGGCGTCCTCAGCACGGCCGCGGACAACCGCAACAACAGCTGCGATTACCTCTACGTGCTGCCCGGGCCGCGCATCAACAATTATCCCGGGATTCCGCCGTTCGACTCGCTGGGGTTCGCACGCTCCCCGCAATACAACCCGACGTATTTCGATCCCACGGTGAAGTATGAGCCGTGGCAGCAATATGACGGCGTGCCTTTCACGGAATATCTCCCGTCGCAGGCGCGGATTGATCCGAAGCCGGGCGCGGCCGATACCCGGGTCAACCTGACCAGCAATTACTACGGTACCGAGACGTTCCGTATCCAGAACGGCATGGCCTACCCGGCCGGGGCGTACATCAACGGCGCGACCTATCGCAATGCCGGGGTCTGGAGCAACGGGACCAGTAACGCCCGGGTGCAGTACTGGCCGGCGACGTTCTTCATCAAGGTGGTGAAGGACGAAAGCGATCCGTACCCCAGGCTCAACGGTACCGATGCCTATGCAAACGCAACCCGCACACGCGCAGCGAACGCGTGCGGCACCGGCTGCGACATGTGGAAATACACACTGCCTGCGGACAATACCGATGCGGGCTCCAAGAACTTTGCGGTATGGTTCAGCTATTACGGAAACCGCAATCGCGCGATGATCGCCGGCATGACGCGGTCGCTGTCGGATATCGGCAGGCTGCGCGTGGGCTATTTCCGCATCAATCAGCACGGCAGCTACAACACCGCCGCCAAGCAGCTGGCCATCCGGGATGTGAGCGTCAACAGCGAGCGCAAGGCGCTGTTCGACGAGATGCTCGCGCTGCCCGCCAATGGCAGTACGCCCAACCGCCAGGCAGTCTACTCGGCCACGCAGCAGTTCACGCGTAACGACAGCCTTGCGCCGACATTGGAGGTCTGCCAGAAGAATGCGGTCATGCTGTTCACGGACGGCTACAGCAACCAGGGCAGCCCGACGGTAGGCAACAACGACCTGGGCATGGGGGCGCCGTTCTCGGACAGCTTCTCCAACACCATGGCGGACATCGTCACGAAGTACTACAACAACATCAACGGCCTGCCGCCGCTGCGTCCCGACCTCACTGCAGGGCAGGTGCCGGTGCCTGCGGCGTGCTCATCGGGTACCCCGGACAGTCAGCTGGATTGCCAGAAGAATCTGCATCTCAACTTCTACGGCGTCACCCTGGGCGCGCGCGGCAATCTGTTCAACCCGGACAATCCCGCGAACCCCTATCTCACCCCGGCGATCTACCAGAACTGGCCGAAGGTGGAAGACGATGCGCGCAGCACCATCGACGACATCTGGCACGCGGCCGTCAACACCCGAGGCGAGTACATCAATGCCCGCACGCCGGCGGAAATCACCGACGCCATGCGCCGCGTGCTGTCGGCCGTGACGGCCGGCAACTCGCCGTCCGGTGGCACCGGGTTCAGCGGCGCGCGCATCGGCGCCGGTTCGCTTACCGTCAGCCCGTTCTACGAGTACACCAATGAGGGCACCGACTGGTTCGGCAGGTTGACGGCGACCAAGCTGTCGATCAATCCGGAAACACGTGCACTGGTGCAGACCCCGTTCTGGGAAGCCAGCGCGCAGCTGCCGAGCGCGTCCGCGCGCAGGATCTTCTTCACCAAGAACGGCAAGACCGAGGCGTTTACCTCCAGCAACGTGAAGCTCGAGGATATCTGCCTGAAAGGCGCGCCCTATGCGGGCATGTCCTTCTGCTACGCCACTACGGAACTGACCGCGCTGGGCGTGGATGCCGCTGCGGCCGTCGATTACCTGCGAGGCGATACGTCCCGCGAAGTGCGCAATGGCGGAAAACTGCGTGACCGTACCACCCGGCTGGGTGACATCGTCACCTCCGCCCCGTTCGTCAGCTCGCCGAGTGATGACTACGGCTACCGCCGCCTGTCCGACGACCAGCTGTCCACCTCCTACGCGACCTACCTGGAAAAGAAGGCCGAGTCCAACTACATGGTCTATGTGGGCGCCAATGACGGCATGCTGCACGCGTTCAACGGCGGCATGAATGCGGCTGGCGACACGGTGGCGGGGGGCGGCTCGGAGGCATTCGCCTACATTCCCAGCACCGCGCTCGGGCACATGGGCAACCTGCTGTTCCCGGCCGATCCGGAGAAGAAGAATACCCAGAAGTTCCAGCACAGGTATTACGTGGATGGGCAGATTGCCGTGGGTGACACCTACTACGGCACCGCCTGGCATACGACGCTGGTTGGCGCGTCCGGTGCCGGCGGGCGCAGCGTGTTCGGCCTGGACGTCACGGCAGGCAGTGCGTTCGACAAGGGCAAGAAGCTGTGGGAGATCAGCGATCTCGACGCATCGCTCCCGGAAGACGTGCGCAAGAACATCGGCCACGTGCTGGCCAAGCCGGTGATCGTCCCGGTCCTGGAAGACAAGAAAGTGGTGTTCAAGGCGATCTTCGGCAACGGCTTCAACAGCGCCAACGGCAAGGCGGTGCTGTTCGTGGTCGACATCGCATCGGGCAAGGCGACCATGATCGACGCGGTCGAGAGCGGCAGTCCGCTGCCGGCCGGCAGCAACGGGCTGGGCAGCATCGTCGTGATCGATCGCTGGGGCGGGGCCGAGCAGGACAAGCGCTCGCGCGATGGCATTTCCGACACCGTGTACGGTACCGACCAGAAGGGTGCGGTCTGGAAATTCGACCTGCGCAACATGACGCAGAAGCCGACCCGGCCGCTGTTCACCAGCCTGGTTTCGGTGGACGCCGGTCTCAACCTGCGCCAGCCGATCACCGGCGGCATCACCGCCGGCAGCGGTCCCAACGGTGGCGTGATGCTGTACTTCGGTACGGGCAGCTTCTCCTTCGACCCGGATTCGCGGGACAACTCGCTGCAGAGCATCTACGCGATCAACGACACCAACGTCGGCCCGGTCGCCACTACCCTGACCCGCAGCAATCTTGCCGGGCGAACCATCACCACCTCGGGGGACACCCGCACCCTGGTGGCCGGTGCCACGCCGGCCAATGCAAGCGGGTGGTTCATCGACCTGCCGGTGAGCAAGGTCAAGGACGGCCTCAGCGAGCGCGTGGTCAGCACGCCGTCGCTGTCCAACGGCATCGTGGCTTTGTCCACGTACGCGCCGGAGCCGTCCAGTTCGGGCGGTTGCGCCGCGGTCGGTACCAACTGGTTCTTTGCCCTGACCCCGTTGACCGGTGAGGGTGCGCTGGGGCGCGCCACCTTGAATTCGCCGGGCGGGACCGGGTTTGCGACCGGCACCGCCGGGCTCAAGAACAAGAGTCCAGGCAACGCCCCCGTGCTCAACAACACGCCGTTCGCGTTGCCGCGTGCGCCGGTCGCTTCGCTGAGCGGTGGCGGTGGCGGTGGCGGTGGTGGTGGTGGTGGTAGTGGGCCGGCACCCGGGTCGCCGGGCAACAACGTCTGCCAGATGGGGTACCCCAATGGTCCCGACATCATCTACGTTCCCTATCCCTGCGGTCGTCAATCCTGGAGGCAGATCCTGTGAGCAAGCGCTTCTCCCCACAGCGGCGCACCCCGCGCAGGGTGGCCGGGTTCACCCTGATCGAGCTGATGATCGTGGTCGCGGTCATCGCCGTGCTCGCCTCCATCGCCTATCCCTCCTACACGGCCCAGGTGCGCAAGTCCAAGCGCGCCGCGGCCAAGGCGGAACTGGTGGAGTATGGTCATCGTGCCGAGCGCCAGCACACGCTCAACAACAGCTACACCAACTTCAAGTTCGTGGAAAACAGCGGCACCTCCATCGCCTCGCCCCGCGACGGTGGCAAGGCGATGTACCAGGTGACGTTCACGTCCACCAATGCCAACACTTTCACGATCACCGCGGTGCCGCAGGGTGACCAGGCCAAGGACCCCTGCGGCACGCTCTCGGTGAACCAGGCGGGGGTGAAGACCCCGGCCAACACCAGTGCGCTGGAGTGCTGGTAAGCCGGCGCGGGATGTTGCAACGCCACGAGTGACCGTCTAGAATTCGCGTCCCCGCCCGAATAGCTCAGCCGGTTAGAGCACTTGACTGTTAATCAGGGGGTCGTTGGTTCGAGTCCAACTTCGGGCGCCAGTATCTGCAGAAGCCGCGAGAAATCGCGGCTTTTGTCGTTGTGGCATTCAGCGCGGGCACTCGGCCGGTGCCCGGCTGCGCGCCGAGCGCGTGCGCCCGACGTTGTTCACCACCACCTGGCCCTGCAGCCGCCCACCGGCGCAGATGTGTACCGTCAGCGGACTGCCGCCGCTGCTCCCGTTGCCCTGGAAGCGCAGCCGCCGCCGTGCCTGACCGGTGCGCGCGCGCAACGCGCTGTCGTCGTAACCGGCGCGGAACTGCAGGATATCCTCCGCCGCAGGGGTCTCGGCGCTGCCGCCGTGGTCCCGGTAGATCAGCCAGCCCCGGCTCCAGTCGCTGCCGCAGTGTGCGCCGTCGGCGCTGGGGCACACCGCCACCGGCTCGTGGCGGGTAATGGCGATGCTGCGGGCGCTGTTGAACACCGACACCAGCTGCATGCGCAGCATGTCGGCGCGCCAGTCACTGAGCGCGCGGCTCAGCGAGGGCAGGGTGAGCAGGCAGAGCAACGCAGCGATGGCCAAGGTCACGCACAGCTCCAGCAGGCTGACGCCGCGCAGACGGCGCGAGGGGTGGCGCGGGGGCGACATGGCAGGCTCCGCTTGCAGGAGCATCTACCCTGTCCCCTGCAGCGGCCGAGCCCCATCAGCGTACCGCCCAGTGGGGCGTCGGCCTGCCCCTCAGCCGGCCGTCACCCAACCCCCCGGTATAATGAAAGGCCCGGTCAATGGCGGCACCATGAGCGATCGCTTCGAACTTGTATCTCCGTACTCCCCGGCGGGCGACCAGCCGGCCGCGATCGAGAAGCTGACGGCCAATTTCGACGCCGGCATCGCCAAGCAGACCCTGCTGGGCGTGACCGGCTCGGGCAAGACCTACACCATCGCCAACGTCATCCAGCAGGTGCAGAAGCCCACGCTGGTGATGGCGCCGAACAAGACCCTGGCCGCGCAGCTGTATGGCGAGTTCAAGGCGTTCTTCCCGCACAACGCGGTGGAGTACTTCGTCAGCTACTACGACTACTACCAGCCCGAAGCCTACGTGCCGTCGTCGGACACCTTCATCGAGAAGGACAGTTCGATCAACGAGCACATCGAACAGATGCGGCTGGCGGCGACCAAGACCCTGCTGTCGCGCCCGGACGCGATCGTGGTGGCCACGGTGTCGGCCATCTATGGCCTGGGCGCGCCCGAGGACTACCTGTCGCTGCGCCTGATCCTGTCCACCGGCGAACGCATCGACCAGCGCGACCTGATCAACCACCTGACCCAGCTGCAGTACACCCGCAACGAGTACGAGCTGCACCGCGGCACGTTCCGTGTGCGCGGCGAGGTCATCGACATCTTCCCGGCCGAATCGGACAGCGAAGCAGTACGCATTGAACTGTTCGACGGCGAGGTGGAGCAGATCAGCATGTTCGATCCGCTCACCGGCGAGAGCCTGCGCCGGCTGCAGCGCTACACCGTGTACCCCAAGACCCACTACGCCACCACCCGCGAGCGCGTGCTGTCTGCGGTAGACACGATCAAGGCCGAGCTGAAGGTGCGGCTGGAGCAGCTGTACGAGCAGAACAAGCTGGTGGAAGCGCAGCGGCTGGCCCAGCGCACCCAGTTCGACCTGGAAATGATGGCCGAGGTCGGCTTCTGCAACGGCATCGAAAACTATTCACGGCATCTCACCGGCAAGGCCGCCGGCGAGCCGCCGCCGACCCTGTTCGACTACCTGCCACCCGATGCGCTGCTGGTGATCGACGAATCCCACGTGACCATTCCGCAGATCGGCGCGATGTACAAGGGCGACCGTTCGCGCAAGGAAACCCTGGTGGAATTCGGCTTCCGGCTGCCCTCGGCGCTGGACAACCGCCCGCTGCGCTTCGAAGAGTGGGAGGCGCGCTGCCCGCGCAGCATCTACGTCTCGGCCACGCCGGGGCCGTACGAACTGCGCGAGGCCGGCGATGAGATCACCGAGCTGGTGGTGCGCCCGACCGGGCTGATCGACCCGGTGGTGGAAATCCGCCCGGTCGGCACCCAGGTGGACGACCTGATGAGCGAGGTCACCGAACGGATCAAGCTCGGCGACCGCGTGCTGGTCACCACGCTGACCAAGCGCATGGCCGAAAACCTCACCGAGTACCTCACCGAACACGGCATCCGCGTGCGCTACCTGCATTCGGACATCGATACGGTGGAACGCGTGGAGATCATCCGCGACCTGCGCCTGGGCAAGTTCGACGTGCTGGTCGGCATCAACCTGCTGCGCGAAGGCCTCGACATGCCCGAAGTGTCGCTGGTGGCGATTCTGGACGCGGACAAGGAGGGCTTCCTGCGCTCCACCGGTTCGCTGATCCAGACCATCGGCCGTGCGGCACGCAACCTGCGCGGCAAGGCCATCCTGTACGCGGACAAGATCACCCGTTCGATGCAGGCGGCCATCGAGGAAACCGACCGGCGCCGTGCCAAGCAGGTGGAATACAACGAAGCGCACGGCATCGTGCCCAAGTCGGTGCTGCGCCCGATCGTGGACGTGCTGGAAGGCGCGCGTTCGGAAGCGGCGGAAAAGGAAGCGCGCGGCAAGGGCAAGGGGCGCGGCGGCAAGGTGGCCGAGGAGGCAGTGGATTACCGCAGCCTGGAACCGGCCCAGATCGCCAAGCGCCTGCAGGCGCTGGAGCAGCAGATGTACCAGCATGCGCGCGACCTGGAATTCGAAGATGCCGCGCGCGTGCGCGACCAGATCCGCCAGCTGAAGGAGCTCAGCCTGGGCTGAACGGCGCGCTGCGAAATACCTTCACAAAAGTGTTGCTCTTCACGCAGGACGCCCGTAATATACGCGGCCTGCACCGACGCAATCGCAACGGCGCAGCGAGAAAAACGGGCGGTTAGCTCAGCGGTAGAGCACTACCTTGACATGGTAGGGGTCACAGGTTCGAACCCTGTACCGCCCACCACGACAGTCCCAGCGACTGGAGTGGCATCCCCGAAAAGCCGACCATCAGGTCGGCTTTTTTGCGTTTCGTCGGTTGCGTTCGCGGCGCATTCCCACAGCACGCACGCCAGCTGCCTGATGTTCCCGGCAGGGAACCGCATCGAGCATGCTCTTTTCCCGGCGTGGCGCGCATGACACTCCCCCTGTTCGGCAAGGCCTCGGCGGCAGCGCTGTTGTGCGGCATCTGCATGGTGGTGTTCGCGCCGCAGCTGCTTCCTGCTCCGCTGGCCGTGTGCGCGCTGCTGCTGGGCGTGCCGCTCTGGTGGGGTTGGGCGCGCGCACGCTGGTGTGGCGCGGTGCTGGTGGGCATCGGCTGGGCCGCACTGCAGGCGCACGCCGCGCTCGACCTGCAGCTGCCTGCCGGTGCGCCGGCCACGCTGCAGCTGCTGCGGGGCAGGGTGGTGGACCTGCCGCAGCAGGGACCCCGCACTACCCGGTTCCGTTTCCGGGTGGACGATGACCCGGCCATGCCGGTCCGGCTGCGGGGTCGCGAGCTGGTGCTTTACTGGCATGACGACAGCGGCGCGCGCACGCCTGCGTCCCGGCATGCGGTGCAGGCCGGGTCGCGCTGGCAAGTGCAGGCCCGGCTGCGACCGCCCCGTGGGCTGCGCAACCCGGGTGGCTTCGACGCGGAGCGGCATGCGCTGTGGCAGCGGCTGGCGGGTACCGGTCAGGTGCGCGCACCGGCCAGGGCGCTGGGTCCACCCGGCGGGCTGCCGGCCTGGCGCGAACGCATGGCGGCCGCGATCGCCACCCAGGTGCCGGGGCCGGGCGCCCGCTTCGTGCAGGCGCTGGCACTGGGCGACACCCGCGGCGTCACCCAGCGCGACTGGGATGACCTGCGAACCTTGGGCTTGACCCACCTGATCGCGATCTCCGGCTTCCATGTCGGGCTGGTCGCGGGCTTCGCGGCGGCATGCGCGGCGCTGGCGTGGCGGACGCTTCCGGTGCTCGGCAGGTGCTGGCCGCGCCCATTGGCGGCCGCCGCGGCAGCGGTGGTCGGGGCCGGGCTATATGCGGCGGTGGCCGGCTTCGCCCTGCCCACCGTACGCACCGTGCTGATGATCGCGGTGGTGGCGCTGGCGCGTTGCGCGCGGCGACCCGTCAGCGTGGGCCAGGCGCTGGCCCTGGCTGCGCTCGCCGTGCTGCTGGTCGATCCGCTGTCGGTGCTGGCGCCGGGCTTCTGGCTCAGCTTTGCCGGCGTGCTGTGGCTGGTCTGGTGCCTGCCAGGCCGCGACGTGCACTGGCTGCGCAGCTTCCTGGCCGCACAGGGGGTGACCACCCTGGCGCTGCTGCCGCTGACCGTGGCGCTGTTCGGCCAGGCCTCGCGCGCCGGGCCGCTGGTCAACCTGCTGGCGATCCCGTGGTGGAGTCTGGTCGTGGTGCCGCTGGCCCTGCTGGGCACCGGCCTGGAGGCGGTGTACGCAGGCGCGGGGCGCTGGCCATGGCGTGCCGCCAGCGCCTGTTTCGACGCCAGCTGGTGGCTGTTCGGCACCGTGGCGCGGCAGCCGTGGGCGCTGTGGTGGGCGCCGCTGGCCGGCACGGCCGCGCTGGCCGCGGCGGTGGGCGGGGTGTTCTGGCTGCTGCTGCCGCGCGCGGCGGGCGCCCGGCTGCCGGCCCTGCTGCTGTGCCTGCCACTGCTGTGGCCGGCGCGGGGGCGGCCAGCGCCGGGTGAGGTCGAGCTGCTGGTGATGGACGTGGGGCAGGGCCTGGCGGTGTGGGTGCGTACCCACCGTCACCGCCTGCTGTACGACGCCGGCCCGGCCGCTGACGCCGGATTCGACGCGGGCGAGCGCATCGTGGTTCCCACCCTGCATGCCCTGGGCGAAAGCGGCCTGGACCGCGTCCTGCTCAGCCATGGCGACCGTGACCACGCCGGCGGCATGCCCGCGGTGCGCCGCGCGTTTGCGATGCCGCTGCTGCAGGCACCCGCGGGGGCGGTCCGGGACGCGGCACTGCCGTGCCAGCGCGGCGACGCCTGGGACTGGGATGGGGTCGGCTTCACGGTCCTGCACCCGCCGCCGGGCAGGGCCCCTGCGGGCAATGCCAGCAGCTGCGTGCTGCGCATCCAGACCGCGCACGGTGCGCTGCTGCTGACCGGCGACATCGGCCACGCCGAGGAAACGCGCCTGCTGGCCCACGATCCGGGGGCGTTGCGCGCGGAGATGACGCTCGTGGCGCACCACGGCAGCGCCGGTTCCTCCAGCGCGCCCTGGGTGCAGGCGGTGTCGCCGCGGCTGGCGATCGTCTCGTCCGGTCACGGCAACCGCTTCGGCCACCCGCGTGCCGAGGTCGTGCAGCGCTGGCGGGACGCCCACGCCGAAGTGCTGGACACCGCCGGCAGCGGGGCGCTGCGGATCTGGCTTGGCCGCGACGGGCTGCAGGTGCGCGAACAGCGTCTTTTCGAACGCCGTTGGTGGGATGCCGCGGAGCGGGCACGGTCGGCTGCTATCCTATCGGCGGTCATACAGGCGGCCGATGGGCCGGAGGGTTGAAACGTGTGGGAACTGGTCAAGGCCGGTGGCTGGCCGATGCTGCCGCTGCTGCTGTTGGGCGTACTGGCTTTGGCAATCGTCCTGGAGCGTTTCTGGACCTTGCGGCGCAATGAGGTCCTGCCCCCGGGGCTGGGCCAGGAGGTCCGCAACTGGGCCGCGCGCGGCAAGCTCGATCCCACCCACATCCAGTCGCTGCGGGCCAACTCGCCGCTGGGCGCGCTGCTGGCGGTGGCACTGGAAGCGCGCAACCGGCCGCGCGACCAGATCCGCGAACGCATCGAGGACGCCGGCCGCCACCTGGTGCACCGCATGGAGCGCTACCTGAACGCGCTGGGCACGATCGCCTCGGCCGGTCCGCTGCTGGGCCTGCTGGGTACCGTGGTGGGCATGATCCAGATGTTCATGGGCATCCTTGACCATGGCGTGGGCGATGTGAACCAGCTGGCCGGGGGTATCGGCAAGGCGCTGGTGTGCACCGCTACCGGCATGATCGTGGCCATTCCCGCCTTGATGTTCCATCGCTACTTCAAGGGCCGTATCGGCGGCTACGTGATCGAGATGGAAATGGAGGCGTCGGCCCTGCTCGACGCGCTGGACGGCCGCCCCGGCGTCATGAACGCGCAGCCGCGCACCGGCACCGGCACTGCGCCGGTCGCCGCCTCGCCTGTCACGGCCAAGGGCTGACGGATGCGCATCCGCAACGACCGGGTCCAGGACGAGGTGCATATCGATCTGGTCCCCCTGATCGACGTCATCCTGGTGCTGATCATCTTCTTCGTGGTCACCACCACCTTCGATGCGCGCTCGACGCTGCAGCTGCAGCTGCCGACCGCCAGCCAGCAGGACACCACCGAACCGCCACGTTCGCTGAGCGTGCTGGTCAATGCCGAAGGCCGCTACTTCATCAACGACCAGGAAGTCCTGCGCACCGACGTTGAATCGGTCAAGCAGACCATCGCCGCGGTCGCCGGCAGCGACCGTGAGCAGACCGTGCTGCTGCGCGCCGACGCCCGCACCCCGTACCAGGCCGTGGTCACCGCCCAGGATGCCCTGGGCCAGCTCGGTTTCCGCCGCATCGCCATCGCTACCGCGCCGGAGGTGCGTCCATGAGTAAACAACACGCGCCGGTCTGGCCGATCTACAAACGCCTGCTGGGCTACACCCGTGCCTACTGGGTGTTCATGGTGGCCGCCGTCATTGCGATGGTGGTCGAAGCCCTGGCCGGCTACCACTTCACCAAGCTGATGGAACCGCTGGTCAACCGCGGCTTCGTCAATCCCGAACCGCGCATGGCGGTGATCCTGCCGTTGACCATCCTCGGGCTGTTCATGATGCGCAGCCTGGCCACCCTGGTCAGCGACTATGCGCTGGCCCGTACCGGCCGCAGCGTGGTGCGCGACCTGCGCGAGCAGGTGCTGTCCAAGTACCTGCACCTGCCGTCGTCGCACTTCGACAGCGAAGCCACGCCGGTCATGGTCAGCCGCCTGAACTACGACACCGAGCAGGTCACCCAGGCCAGCGCCGATGCGCTCAAGACGCTGGTCGCCGACACCCTGACCATCATCGCCATGCTGGTGGTGATGCTGCAGATGAGCGTCAAGGTGACCGTGGCGATGCTGGTGGTGGTGCCGCTGATCGGCGTGATCGTGTCGTTCGTGGGCAAGCGTTACCGCCGCATCAGCCGCGGCATCCAGGACGGCATGGGCAGCATGGCCCAGACCGCGGAACAGTCGCTGGCGGCGCAGCAGGAAGTGAAGGTGCACGGCACCCAGGCGCACGAAATCGCGCGCTATTCCCGCCTGGCCAACCGCATGCTCGGCCTCAACATGAAGGTGGAAACCACGCGTGCGCTGGCCTCGAGCACGGTCCAGTTCCTGGCCGCGCTGGCCCTGGCCGTGATCGTGTGGGTGTCCACCCGCGAAGCGCTGGCCGGACGCCTCAACGCCGGCCAGTTCATGGGCCTGATGACCTCGATGATGGCGATCATTCCCTCGCTGCGCCGGCTCACCAGCGTACAGACCTCGATCTCGCGCGGCGTGGCGGCGGCCGAACGCCTGTTCGGCATCCTCGACCTGCCGGTCGAGCGCGACCAGGGCAGTACCCGTGCGCAGCGCGTGCGCGGCGAACTCTCGTTCGAGCACGTCATGCTGCGTTACCGGGAAGACACCGGCATCGCGCTGGACGACATCACCTTCGACGCCAAGCCCGGCACCGTCACCGCCATTGTCGGCCGTTCCGGCAGCGGCAAGACCAGCCTGATCCGCCTGGTGCCGCGCTTCTATGAACCGAGCGGCGGCTGCATCCGGCTCGACGGCGTGCCGCTGGACGACTACCCGCTGGCCGACCTGCGCCGCCAGGTGGCCATGGTCGGGCAGAAGGTCATGCTGTTCGACGACACCGTGGCGGCCAACATCGCCTATGGCATGGATGCCACCGACGAGCAGATCCGCAGGGCGGCCGAAGCGGCCAATGCCTGGGAGTTCATCGAGCGCATGCCGCAGCAGCTGCAGACCCCGGTGGGTGAAAACGGTGCGCTGCTGTCCGGCGGCCAGCGCCAGCGCCTGGCGATCGCCCGCGCGATCCTGCGCGACGCGCCGGTGCTGATCCTGGACGAAGCCACCGCCGCACTGGACAACGAGTCCGAACGGCTGGTGCAGGACGCCCTGCAGCGCCTGATGCCCGAGCGCACCACGCTGGTGATCGCGCACCGCCTGTCCAC
Organism: Stenotrophomonas sp. NPDC077420; assembly: GCF_044543385.1. Lineage (NCBI taxonomy): Bacteria > Pseudomonadati > Pseudomonadota > Gammaproteobacteria > Lysobacterales > Lysobacteraceae > Stenotrophomonas > Stenotrophomonas sp. NPDC077420. Next base: position 34,659 of record NZ_JBITVZ010000007.1, on the reverse strand, counting down.
CATCGAGCATGCCGACCAGGTGCTGGTGATGGACCATGGCCGCATCGTTGAACGCGGCACCCATGACGAACTGCTCGCGTTGGGCGGGCTGTACGAGCACCTGCACAAGATGCAGTTCCGCGAAAGGCAGCCCTGATGGCGTCCCCGGGTACCCAGACGCCGTCGTACTGGTATGACGGCAGCGCGGTGCCGTTCGCCGCGCGCCTGCTGGCGCCGGTGTACGGCGCGGTGGTGGCGCTGCGGCGTGGGCTGTACCGGCGCGGCTGGTTCAAGCGGCATGCGCTGCCGGTGCCGGTGATCGTGGTCGGCAATGTCACCGCCGGCGGCACCGGCAAGACCCCGCTGACCATTGCCCTGGTCGAGCAGCTGCGCCAGGCCGGCTGGAAGCCCGGCGTGGCCAGCCGCGGCTATGGCCGCCAGGAGGCCAAGCTGGCGCGCTGGGTGGACGCGGACACCGACACCGCGCTCGGCGGCGACGAACCGGTGCTGATTGCCTGGAAAACCGGCGTGCCGGTCCGGGTCGACGCGGACCGCGTGGCCGCCGGCCGGGCGCTGATCGAGGCCGGCTGCGACATCATCGTCTGCGATGACGGCCTGCAGCACTATCGGCTGTCGCGCGACATCGAGATCGAAGTGGTCGACGCCCAGCGCCGCTATGGCAATGGGCGGCTGATCCCGGCTGGACCGCTGCGCGAGCCGGCCAGCCGCGCGCGCGATTGCGACTTCCGGGTGGTCAACCTGGGCCAGGCCAGTGCCGATCCCGAAGCGCTGGCCACCTGCGGGTTTGGCGAGTGGGGCATGCAGCTGCATATCGAGCGTGCCCACCCGCTCAGTGGCGGCCGTGCCCGCGCGCTGTCGCACTTCCGCGGCCAGCGCGTGCATGCCGTGGCGGGCATCGCCCACCCGCAGCGCTTCTTCGACATGCTGCGCGCGCAGGGTATCGGCGTGGTCCCGCACGCGTTCGCCGACCACCACGCCTACCAGGCGGCCGACCTGCGCTTTGGCAGCGAACTGCCGGTGCTGATGACCGAGAAGGACGCGGTGAAGTGCAAGGCATTCGCCACCGAGTGGCACTTCGCGGTGCCGCTGTCGGCCGAGCTGCCGGCCGCGTTCTGGGTGGCGCTGCTCGACCGCGTCGATAAACTCGGCAAGCGCTGAGCGCGCTTGCCACGTCCGCGTTTTCCCGAGAGGTTTCCCTGCATGAGCCAGCCTGTCGATTTCGTCGTTGCCATCCCCGCGCGCTATGCCGCGTCGCGGTTGCCGGGCAAGCCGCTGCGGCTGCTTGGCGGCACGCCGCTGGTGCTGCACGTGGCCGAGCGCGCCCTGCAGGCGGGTGCGCGCGAGGTCTGGGTGGCCACCGATGACGCGCGCATTGCCGACGCCGTGCAGGGCCTGCCCAGCGTGCGGGTGGCGATGACCGCGGCCAGCCATGCCTCGGGGACCGACCGCCTGGCCGAATGCGCGCGCCAGGCCGGGTGGCCTGACGACACCCTGGTGGTGAACCTGCAGGGCGACGAACCCTTTGCCCCGGCCGAAGGCATCCGCGCCGTGGCCGAGGCGCTGGTCTACAGCGGCGCCGACATGGCCACCCTGGCCACCCCGGTCGAGGATGCCGAGACCCTGTTCGACCCGAACGTGGTCAAGGTGGTGCGCCAGCAGAACCTGGACGCGCTGTACTTCAGCCGCGCGCCGATTCCGTGGCACCGCGACGCGTTCGCGCAGAGCCGCGAGCGCCTGTCGGGCGCGCACTGGCTGCGCCATATCGGCATCTACGCCTATCGTGCCGGCTTCCTGCAGCGTTTCGCCGCGCTGCCGCCGGGTGCGCTGGAGCAGCTGGAGTCGCTGGAGCAGCTGCGCGTGCTGGAGGCTGGCCACCGCCTGAGCGTGGCGCTGTCCCCGGCCGCCTTCCCGCCGGGCATCGACACCCCGGCCGACCTGGAGCGCGCCGAGGCCTGGCTGGCCCGTCGTCAAATTGACGGTGGCACGACGGTCGGATGACGCCGACTCCTGCATAATCAGCGCATGAACGTACAGCTCGTCCAGGACCTTCCCGAATTCGCCACGTGGCTCAATTCCGCGCCGACCACCCTGACCGAACTGCGCGGCCGCCCCGTGGTGCTGGCCTTCGTCAATGCCGGTTCGGCGTGGTGCGCGCAGCGGCTGGCCGAGCTGGGCCAGTGGCAGTCGCGCAACCCCGGCAAGCTGCAGCCGCTGGTCCTGCACGTGCCGCGCTTCGATTTCGAACGCGAACCGGAGCAGGCGTTGAAGCTGCTGCGGCGCCAGGGCGTGAGCGCACCGGCACTGCTCGACGCGGACTGGGATGGCTGGCGCCGGTTCAACATCACGGCCTGGCCGACCCTGGTGCTGCTGGATGCGCAGGGCAGGGAAGTGGACCGGCTGGTGGGGTTCGCCGACGACCTGGACCGCGCGCTCAACGCGCTGTGCCAGGGGGTCGCCAGCCCGCTCGGCGGCGATGCGCCGCGCGCGCGCGAACTGAGCCCGGAGCCGCGCCTGCCGTTGCTGTTCCCGTCGGCGCTGGCGGTCAGCACCGAGCGGCTGTACATCGCCGACAGCGGGCACCACCGTATCCTTGAATGCAGCCACGCCGGTCGCGTGCTGCGCCAGTTCGGCCTGGGCACGGCCGACATGATGGACGGCGGCCCGGGCGAGGCGGCGTTCAACCGGCCGCAGGGCCTGGCGCTGGAACGCGAATGGCTGTACGTGGCCGATACCGGCAACCACGCGCTGCGTCGCATCCACCTGTTGACCGGCCAGGTCGATACCCTGTGCGGCAATGGCCGCCCCGGCGACCCGCGCGAGGGTGGGGTGGACGATCCCCGCCAGACCGCCTTGAACCACCCGCACGGCATCGCCGTGGCTGACAACCAGATCCATATCGCGATGTCCGGCGACAACCGCATCTGGAGCTACCACCTGGGCCAGCGCACGCTGTCCTGGCGGGCCGGCTCCGGGGCGCTGGACGAGCGCGATGGCAGCGGCCACCTGGCCGCCTTCGCGCAGCCGGCCGCGTTGGCGGCGGTGCAGCAGGTGCTGTACGTCTGCGATGCGCTCGGTTCGGCGATCCGCTCCGTGCAGCTGCGCGGCGACCTGGTCCAGACCCTGGTCGGGCAGGGGCCGTATGCCTTCGGCGAGCAGGATGGCCCGCGCGCCACCGCACTGCTGCAGTATCCGCAAGCCATCGCGATGAGCCCCGATGCACCGGTGCTGTGGATCGCCGACGCCGGCAATGGTCGCCTGCGCACCCTGCGCCTGGGCGGCGGTGAGCTCGGCACGGTGGAGCTGCCGCGGCGCCTGCACGGTCCTTCCGGGCTGGCACTGGGGGCCGGCGCGGTCTGGATCGCCGAAACCGACGCGCACGCCGTGCTGCGTTTCGACCCGGTCAGTGGCGTATTGAGCGACGTGCCGATCAGCGAATGACCCTGTCCACCGCACCGGCCTTCGACGGAAAGGCATTCGCGGCCCACCTGAGCACCGCGCCCGGCGTGTACCGCATGTACGCCGCCGACGACACCCTGCTGTACGTCGGCAAGGCGCGCGCGCTGCGCAACCGGGTGGGCAGCTACTTCAACGGCGCGCCGAAGAACGCGCGGATCATGTCGATGCTGTCGCAGGTCGCGCGCATGGACGTCACCGTCACCCGCTCCGAGGCCGAAGCGCTGCTGCTGGAAAACCAGCTGATCAAGTCGCTGTCGCCGCGCTACAACGTGTCGCTGCGCGACGACAAGACCTATCCGCAGGTGCTGCTGACCCGTGAGGAGTGGCCGCGCATCGCCCTGCACCGGGGCCCGCGTGCGGTACCGGGGCGCTACTTCGGCCCGTACCCGGGCGTGACCGCGGTTCGCGAAACGCTGAACCTGATGCACAAGCTGTTCAAGCTGCGCAGCTGCGAGGACAGCGTGTTCCGCAACCGCTCGCGGCCATGCCTGCAGTACCAGATCGGCCGCTGCAGCGCGCCGTGCGTGGCACTGGTGGCCGCCGACGACTACGCCGAATCGGTGCGTCGCGCCGCGTTGTTCCTGGAAGGCAAGAGCGACCAGCTGGCGCGCGAACTGGGCACGCAGATGCAGGCGGCCAGCGAAGCGCTCGAGTTCGAGCAGGCCGCGCGCCTGCGCGACCTGGTCACGGCCCTGCGCAGCATGCAGACCCGGCAGTACGTCGACGGTCGTGCCGCCGACCTGGACGTGCTGGCGTGCGCGACCCAGGGCGCCAGCGCGTGCGTGATGCTGTTGTCGTTCCGTGACGGGCGCAACATGGGCACGCGTCCTTTCTATCCACGCACCAATGGCGAGGAAAGCGCCGAGGAAGTGCTGGGCGCGTTCGTCTCCCAGTACTACGCCGAACATGCGCCGCCACGCGAGATCCTGCTCGACCGCGAGATTCCCGACGCCAGCCTGATCGAATCGGCGCTGAGCGACTCGGCCGAACACAAGGTGCAGCTGAAGTGGAACGTGCGGGGCGAACGCGCCGGCTATGTGGAACTGGCCAGCCGCAATGCGCAGATCACCCTGGTCAGCGAGCTCACCAGCCGCAGCGCGCAGCACGCGCGCAGCGAGGACCTGCGGCAGATGCTGGGCCTGGCCGAAGCGGTCAAGCGGGTGGAGTGTTTCGACATCAGCCACACCATGGGCGAGGCCACGGTGGCGTCGTGCGTGGTGTTCGACGCCAGCGGGCCGGTGCGCAGCCAGTACCGCCGCTACAACATCAGTGGCATCGAGCCGGGCGATGACTACGCCGCCATGCGCCAGGCGATCGACCGCCGCTTCCGCCGCGCGGTGGAAGAAGAGGGCGTGTTGCCGGACCTGCTGCTGATCGACGGCGGCGCCGGCCAGCTCGCCCAGGCCCAGGCGGCGTTGGCCGACCTGGGCGTGGAAGGGGTGATGCTGGTGGGCGTGGCCAAGGGCGTGGAACGTCGCGCCGGCCACGAAGCGCTGGTGCTGCCCGACGGCCGCGAGCTGCGCCCGGGTGCAGCGTCGCCGGCCCTGCAGTTCATCCAGCAGGTCCGCGACGAAGCGCACCGGTTCGCGATCACCGGGCATCGCGGTCGCCGCCAGAAGGCGCGCATGACCAGCAAACTCGAGGACATTCCCGGCATCGGGCCCCGTCGTCGCGCCAGCCTGCTCAAGCACTTCGGCGGCCTGGTCGGCCTGAAAGCAGCCGGTGAGGCGGAAATCGCCAAGGTCGAAGGCATCAATGACGCCCTGGCCGCACGCATCTACGCTAACCTTCATGGACTGCCCACGCCCCCTGCGGCCGGCGAGTAGAGAGACGCAATGAAGTTGACCCTCCCCACCTGGCTGACGCTGCTGCGGATCGTGATGATCCCGGTGCTGGTGCTGGTGTTCTATCTCCCTTATACCTGGACCAACTTCGCGTCCGCGGCGATCTTCGGCCTGGCGGCGCTGACCGACTGGCTGGATGGCTGGATCGCCCGCCGCTATGACCTGGCTTCCGCGTTCGGCGCCTTCCTCGATCCGGTCGCCGACAAGCTGATGGTGGCGGTGGCGCTGTTCCTGATCGTGCAGGGCCACCCGACCCCGTGGATGGCGTTCTGGGCCGCGGTGATCGTCGGTCGCGAGATCGCGGTGTCGGCGCTGCGCGAATGGATGGCGGAAATCGGCCAGCGTGCGAAGGTGCGCGTGGCGCTGATCGGCAAGATCAAGACCACCGCGCAGATGGTGGCGCTGCTGTGCCTGCTGTACTCGGTGGCGCCCAACACGCCGGTGTCTTCCATCTGGATGGGCGAACCGGTGTTCCACATCGGCGACTGGACCCTGGCCATTGCTGCGGTGCTGACCCTGTTCTCGGGCCTGCAGTACCTGCACGCGGCGTGGCCGAGCCTGCGCGAAGACGAGCGTGCCGCGCGCGAAACCGCGCGCGCGAAAAAGAAGGGCTGAGGGCTGTTGACAGCACCGCGTTTGGCTGTAGAATTTCGCCTCCCAAGCGGGAATAGCTCAGTTGGTAGAGCGCAACCTTGCCAAGGTTGAGGTCGCGAGTTCGAGTCTCGTTTCCCGCTCCAGATACAGGAAAAAGCGACCTCCGGGTCGCTTTTTTCGTTTCCGTCCCCATTCGGAAATCACTGCATGAACCTGTTGACGACGTGAAGGAATACCGACACAATAGCGCTCCCTCGACGCAGGTCGACGGGAAAAGCAGCACATGAGCGGGAATAGCTCAGTTGGTAGAGCGCAACCTTGCCAAGGTTGAGGTCGCGAGTTCGAGTCTCGTTTCCCGCTCCAGATCATGTGTCGCAATGCTGGCGTATTACCTGCTGTTCCGGTAATATATGCGCCTGATTTTGCGGGAATAGCTCAGTTGGTAGAGCGCAACCTTGCCAAGGTTGAGGTCGCGAGTTCGAGTCTCGTTTCCCGCTCCAGATTCGAACCAGGCCCCGCATGCGGGGTCTTGTTCTGTAAGGTCACCGGCCTGGTGGCAGAGTGGTCATGCAACGGATTGCAAATCCGTGTACGCCGGTTCGATTCCGACCCAGGCCTCCAGTTGTTCGAGAAACCCCGCTTTGGCGGGGTTTTTTCGTTTTCACCGCCGTGGCGGCCCTTCACCTGCCCGGTACGACGCCCTGCCTACTGTGCAGGATCCTTTCTTACCGAGGTGTTCGATGGATCTGGCCATGTGGATTGCGGCTGCCGGGGTGCCCGGTTCGTTCTGGGATTCGCCCAGCAACGTCAGCGGCGCGGTCATGCTGGGCTTCGGAGCGGCGGCCATCGCCCTCTCGTTCGGCCTGGCCAAGGTATTCAAGCGTTTCAACGGGGTGGCCTGGCTGGTACTCGGCGCGGGCGTGGCGATCGCGGCCTACGGCGTCCTGCGCATCAGCGCCTGACGTAGCTGAATCATTCAGTTCATCAGCGGTGCAGGATGCGCCGCTGGTTGACTTCGCGCGAAGGCCGTGAAAGGGTGGGGTGAAACGTGGGTGAAGTTCCGTTGCCACCCAGCGACGGGGCGGCAGGCGAAAGCCTGGCAGGGGGAATTGCTCGTCTCGATCCAGAGCGGGTTCAAGGGAGGTCGTATGCAATACGGCGCGAACGATCTGGCCAGCGGTGTACGCACCGAGCTGGAGGCCAGTTACAGCAAGCATGGGTGCGGGCCGGAATTCTGGACCACCTATCAGCAGGTGCTGGAGCGCCTGGTGCCACAGGGGCGCAGCCGTACCCAGGTGACCAACGAACTGGCCCTGATCATCGAACAGCTGGGCATCGTCCGGCGCGCGCAGATGGTGCCGCCGCCGAGCACGCGGCTGCGCTGACACCGGCTGCGGAACCGGCGCCATCGACGTCCATGGCGCATCACCGCGGCCGCGGCTACAGCTGCCGCATCCCCAGCGCCAGCAGCAGGACCAGGCCGCCCAAGGGAGCGAGTACGCGCGGGCGCAGCCAGCGCCTGGGCTGGCCCTGCATGCCGTGGGTACTGGCGATGCGCAGCAGGCCGACCGGAAACCGCCATGCGCGCATCTGCGCATCGCAGGCGTCCACGCAGGCGCCGCAGGCGATGCAGTCCGGCAGCGGGCCATTGCGCACGTCCAGCTGCATCGGGCATGCCTGCACGCACGCACTGCAGTCCAGGCAGTCGCCAAGCCGGTCCTCGGCAAAGCGCGGCAACGGACCGGCCAGCGCCGGGTGCGCTGCACGGAACGCGTAGTCGCTGGCGCTGGTGGGATCGAGCAGCCCGCGACCGCGCTGCTGCACGCTGCCACGGCCGCGTGCGCGCGGCCCGCGCGGTTCGCCGCGGCGCGCGTCGTAGCCGACCTGCGGCGTGTCCGCATCGAACAGCGACGGCGCCAGGCGCGCGTAGGGGCACAGGTCGAGGCACACCTGGTCGCGCAGGAATCCGGCGTTGGCCCAGGTGGCGGTGGCATGGAACAGCACCCAGAACCGTTCCCAACCGCTCCATTGCCCGGGCCAGAACCCGACGACCAGCGCGTCGATGGGCGTGAACAACCCGACGAAGGTGATCCCGGTCCACAGCGCGATCAAGGCCCAGGCCACATGTTTGAGGGTCGCCGCCAGCGCCGGGTGCCGCGACCCGCGTGCGCAGCCGCGCTCGACCCAGCGGAACAGGGCACCCCACAGGGTCTGCGGGCAGGCATGCCCGCACCAGACGCGCCCTGCGAGGGTGGTCAGCAGCGCCAGCGAGCACGCCATGACGGCGACCGCGCCAAACAGTACGCCCACGTCTCCGGGCCACAGGGTCCAGCCGAACAGGTCGAAGCGGCGCGCCGGCAGGTCGAACAGCAGCGCCTGGCGGCCCTCCCAGCGCAGCCAGGGCAGGGTGTAGAAGCCACCCAGCAGGGTCACCGACAGCAGCGCACGCCAGCGCAGCGCCGGGCGTGCGATGGTGGCACAGGTCGCGCTCATCCCAGCGGCAGCTCGTCATCGTCGCGGGGCAGGGGCCGCAACAGGTAGCCGGTCACCGCGCTGGCCAGCGCGGTGACCGCCCAGAACATGAAGAAGCCAAGGGTGTAGCCGAATTCGCGGCTGAACGCCTGGCCGGGGAAGCTGATGTCGCGCAGGCGCAGCGGATCGACGAAGGCGAAGAACACCGTGCAGGCCAGTCCGGCGGCGATGAAACTGGGCCACAACACGGCGCCCCAGTAGTGGATGAGCATGTGGCGGCGGATGCCGGGGGAATCGTTGGCGGGGCGCATGGCACGCACACTAGGCCCTGCGACAGCACGCCACATTGATCCTGATCAAAGCGGCGTCGCATCATGGCGGCATTGCCTGCCCCGCTGCCGAGGAATTCCATGTCGCCGCCCGCCGTTCCCGCCCTGCCGGTGGCCTCGCTGCAGCTGTGCAGCGAGGCGGAGGTGACGCGGCTGGTGCACGACTTCTACGCGCGCGTGCGCCAGGACCCGCTGCTGGGCCCGGTGTTCGACGCGCGCGTCCACGACTGGGACGCGCACCTGGCCCAGCTGGTCGATTTCTGGTCGGCCATGCTGCGTGGTACGCGGCGCTTCAACGGCAACCCGATGTCCCGGCACATGGCCATGCCCGAGTTGGAACGGGCGCTGTTCGACCGCTGGCTGCTGTTGTTCGGCCGAGCCACCGCCGAATCGGACAATGCGCCGATGCAGCGCCTGGCCGACGACGTCGCGGTGCGCATCGCCGACACCTTCTGGCGGCGCATCCAGATGCAGCGCTGGCCCGAGCTGCCCGTCGTGCGGATGACGCGCCCGGATTGATCTGGCTCAATGCGCGCCGGCACGACGACGCGCACGCTGGCGGCATGGACACCTCTTCGCCTGCCGCCGCCGGGCTTGCCTGGCACTTCGATCCCGAGCTGCTGCGCCGTTACGACCGGCCCGGGCCGCGTTACACCTCGTACCCGACCGCACCGCATTTCCATGACGGCTTCGGCGAGCACGACCTGCGTGCGGCCATCGCAGGCAGCAACGCGCAGGCGCTGCCGTTGTCGCTGTATGTGCACGTACCTTATTGCAGCAGCCCGTGCTTCTACTGCGGCTGCAACCGGGTCATCACCCGCGACCCGGGAAAGGGCGTGGCCTACGTGGCCCGCGTGCTCAGCGAGGCCGACCTGGTCGCGCCGTTGTTCGACGCTTCGCGCGAGGTCATCCAGCTGCATCTGGGCGGCGGCACGCCGAACTTCCTGGCCCGGGCGCAGATGCGTGAACTGATCGAGGGATTGCGCCGCCGGTTTTCCTTCAGTGACGCGCAGGACCGCGATTTCTCGATTGAACTGGATCCGCGGTTCGTCAGCCGCGACGACATTGCCGCACTCGGTGCGCTCGGCTTCAACCGGGCCAGCCTCGGCATCCAGGACTTCGACCCGGTCGTGCAGCGCGCGATCAACCGCGAGCAGGGCGTGGACGCGACCCTGGAGGTACTGCGCGCCTGTCGCGAGCACGGGCTGGCGTCGGTCAACGTCGACCTGATCTACGGGCTCCCGCACCAGACCCTGGACGGCTTTGCGCGGACCCTGGAGACGGTGCTGCGCGAGCGGCCGGACCGCCTGGCAATCTACGGGTATGCCCACCTGCCGAACCTGTTCAAGGCGCAGCGGCAGATTCCCGATGCGGCACTGCCCGGTCCGGAACAGAAGCTGGCGCTGTTGGGCCTGGCGGTGCGCCGGCTGACCCTGGCCGGCTACCAGTACATCGGCATGGACCACTTCGCGCTGCCGGGCGAGAACCTCGCGCGGGCCCAGCGCGCGGGCCACCTGCACCGCAATTTCATGGGCTACACCACCCACGCGCAGACCGACCTGGTGGGCCTGGGCGCCAGTGCGATCAGTCGCATCGGCAGCAGCTACAGCCAGAACCCGCGCGACCTGCCGGGCTGGGAAGCGGCGGTGGATGCGGGCCGCCTGCCGGTCTGGCGGGGGCTCACCCTGGGGGCGGACGACGAACTGCGCGCGGCGCTGATCAACCAGCTGATGTGCCAGGGCGAAGTGGACGGGCGGGCGATCGCGGCGCGCCATGGCGTCGATTTCGACCGGTACTTCGCCGATGCATTGGCGTCGCTGTCAGTGCTGCAGGGCGACGGCCTGGCCGACTACCGGGACGGAGTGGTCCGCGCCACCGAACGCGGCCGCCCGTTGCTGCGCCTGTTGGCCATGTGCTTCGACCGCTACCTGGCCCAACCCGAACATCCGGTCCGCTACTCGAAAGCGATCTGAACCGTTACCCGCGGAGCGTCCTCGCTCGGACATGCATCTGGTCTGGTGAATGCAAAGCGGGAATTTCATTGGAAGATTGGAATCGGAGAATCGAACAATGAGAAGCCGAGCGAATGACGATGCGATGGCCGAGCTGTACCGCAGCGATCCTGCGCTCGCGCTGGATGTCATCAACAGCATCCTGGCCGATGGAACACAGGCGGAGTTGTTGACGGTGCTGCGCCAGTTGGCGCAGGCCGTGGGCGGCGTCCAGTCGGTTGCCGAACAGGCACACCTGAATTCCACGCAGCTTTACCGGACCTTGTCGCCGAAGGGAAATCCCGCGTTGAGCAGCCTCACCGCCATCCTGAAGGCGATGGGGCTGCGCCTGGCAGTGCAACCGCTCGCTCCACCATCCCCGCTTCACGCTGCGTGACGGTCCGAGGCCTGTCGTGGTCCAGAAATGGTGCCCGGAGCCGGAATCGAACCGGCATGGGGTTGCCCCCGGCGGATTTTAAGTCCGATGCGTCTACCAGTTTCGCCATCCGGGCATGCTGGCGGGGGGAAGTGTAGCGGAAAGCCGGACCGGCGCTGCGCTAGCATGGCCCATCCCTCGCGCCTGGAACTGCTGGCCATGCTCACGCTGCATATCGGCAACAAGAACTACTCGTCGTGGTCGATGCGGCCCTGGGTAGTGATGACCCAGGTCGGCATTCCATTCCAGGAAGTGGTACTGCGCTTCGACAGCTTCGAGCCGGACTCGCAGTTCAAGCGCAGTGCCGAGGCGCTGTCGCCCTCGGGCACGGTGCCGGTGCTGGTCGATGGCGGGCGCGTGGTGTGGGATACGCTGGCGATTGCCGAATACCTGGCCGAAAGCTTTCCCGAGCACGCGTTGTGGCCGCTGGACCGCGACGACCGCGCGTTGGCGCGCAGCGCCACCGCCTCCATGCACAGTGGCTTCGGCGCGCTGCGTTCGCACTTTCCGATGAACATCGAGGCGAGGCTGCCTGACGTCGGCGCGCGGGTACTCCGCAGCCAGCCCGAGGTCGTCGCCGATCTGCAACGGCTGCACGCACTGTGGGAGCGCCTGCTGGCCCGGCACGACGGACCGCTGCTGTTCGAGCGCTTCAGCATTGCCGATGCCTTCTTCGCGCCGGTGGTGATGCGCCTGCACACCTACGCCGTGCCGGTGTCGCCGCGCGTGGACCGTTACATGCAGGACGTGCAGGCGCTGCCGGGCGTAAAGGCCTGGGTGGCGGCGGCGCTGGCCGAGCATGACTTCCGTCCGTTCGAGGAGCCCTACCGGCAGGCCCCGGACGCGCCCTGAACGGTGCGGACGCTGCTCGCCCACGCTGTCTTTACGCCCCCCGCGCTGCCGCCGTAGTCTGCGCTCAGCACTCACGCAGGGATCGGGGCGGGCATGGCAAAGGTGGCAGCAGGGGTGATGCTCGGCCTGGCGCTGGCATGGGCGGGCATGCCCTCGTCCAGCGCCCAGTCCGGTTCACCCGAGGTGGTCGACCTGGCGCCGGTGGTGGTGTCCGGCGTGCAACCGGGTCCCGGCCTGTGGCGGGTCACCGCGACCGATGGCCATGCGCTGTGGATCCTGGGCACGGTGTCGCCGTTGCCGGCCCGGCTGGAATGGCGGGCCGATGAAGTCGAGGCGGTGATCGCCCGTGCCGATGCGGTGCTCGGTGCGCCGGGTTGGACGCTGGACGCGGACGTCGGTTTCTTTGGCCGGCTGACCCTGTTGCCGTCGGCCATGAAGGCCGCCCACGATCCACAGGGACGGCGGCTGCAGGAGATTCTCCCTGCAGACCTGTATGCCCGCTGGCAGCCGTTGAAGCAGCGCTACCTGGGGCGCGGTGGCGGGGTGGAGAAGGACCGCCCGCTGGTGGCGGCCACCCGGCTGTATGCCGCGGCACTGGAGGACGTGGGGCTGAGCCCGCGTTCCGGGGTCGGTGACCAGCTGAAGAAAGCCTACAAGCGACGCGGCCTGACCCCGGTGGTGACCAAGCTGGAGATCAAGGTGGAAGACCCGCGCGCGGCGCTGAAGGAAGTGCGCGCCAGTCCGCTGGAGGATGTGACCTGCCTGCAACGCACCTTGGATGTGGTGGAGCACCAGTTACCGCTGCTGGTCGAACGCGCCAATGCCTGGGCCGTAGGCGACACTGCAGCGCTGCAGCAACTGGCGTTGAAAAGTCAGTACGACGCCTGCATCGGCGCCATTGCCAGCAGCGGGATCGGGCAGCGGCGCGGCATGACCCAGCTTGACGCGCGCGCGACGGAGAAGTGGCTGGCCGCCGCCCGTGATGGATTGGCCCGCCATGCGGTGACCTTCGCCACGGTGCCGGTGCATGCGCTGGTCGAGCCCGGCGGCTACCTCGACCGGCTGCGCCAGGACGGCTACGACGTGCAGGAGCCGTGACCTGTCTTTTGTCCCACGCGCGCTTCATGGCATAGTCATGCCGACCATACCGGGGGGGTGCCCATGGCGTTGCACGCATTCGCTTACGTCAGCGAAGCCGTCGACGGAATCGACGGGTCGGACATCGACCGCATACTTGCCGCCGCCTCGAGCTTCAACAAGGTTACCGGTGTCACCAGCGTCCTGATGTTCGACGGCCAGCGCTTCCTGCAGTACCTCGAAGGCCCCGACGATGGGATGGCCTCGGTCGAACAGCGGGTCCTCAATGCGCGCAGCCATGTGCGGATCCGCGAGCTGGCGCGTGGCGAAGTGGCGACCCGGCATTTCCCGCGCTGGACCATGGCCTCGTCACGGATCGAGCCCGCAGTGATGAGCGCGATCGTCGAAGCGGACTGGCCCGGGTTCACTGCTGCCGCGCCGGTGGACGGCCAGCGGCGGGTCGGCTTCGCGCGCCTGCTCGAGCTGTGGACCGGCGTGTCCGGTGAGCTTGAACCGGCAGCGGTCACCCTCGGATCGTGATCGGCCGGTTCGTAACAGAAAGATCACAGGGCAGCGCCTACGATGTGCCTACCAGCTGTGACCGGTCCGGGGTACGACTCCGGGGTTGTCTGAAAGGGAAGTAACCGCAGCTGGACCACTTTGTTGGCCGTCGTCCGTACTCTCCGCGGGCGGCGGCTTTGTTCTTTGTGGCGCCGCACGCCAGGCGTTAGGCTTGTCGCCTCAGTTTCCTGCCGTCGGGCCACGCATGACCCCCACATCCCCGATCTTCCCGCACGCCGCCGCCGCTGCCGCACAGGCACGCATCTGCGTGATCGGCCTGGGCTACGTGGGGCTGCCACTTACTGTCGCTTTCGGCACGCTCCAGCCGACCCTGGGCTACGACATCGACGCGACGCGGGTGGCCGAACTGCAGCAGGGGATCGACCACACCCTGGAGCTGGAAACGCACGAGCTGGCCGCCGCCACGCACGCACGTTACAGCGCCGCGCCGGCCGACCTTGCCGGGTGCAACGTCTACATCGTCACCGTGCCCACCCCGATCGACGCGCACGAACAGCCCGACCTGGGGCCGCTGCGCAGCGCCAGCATCCTCATCGGCAGCCTGCTCAAGCCGGGCGACCTGGTCATCTACGAATCCACGGTGTACCCCGGGACCACCGAGGAAGTGTGCGTGCCGCTGCTGGAAGCCGGCTCGGGCCTGCGTTTCAACCAGGATTTCCATTGCGGCTACAGCCCCGAACGGATCAACCCCGGTGACCGCCAACGGCGCCTGGCCGATATCCGCAAGATCACCTCCGGGTCCACGGAGGAGATCGCCGCGGTGGTCGACGCGTTGTACGCGCGGATCATCACTGCCGGCACCTGGCCGGCACCCTCGATCCGCGTGGCCGAAGCGGCCAAGGTGATCGAGAACATCCAGCGCGACGTCAACATCGCGCTGGTCAATGAGCTTGCGTTGATCTTCGACCGGCTCGGCATCGACACCCAGGACGTGCTGGATGCAGCCGGCAGCAAGTGGAATTTCCTGCCGTTCCGGCCCGGCCTGGTCGGCGGACACTGCATCGGCGTGGACCCGTACTACCTGCTGCACAAGTCCGAGAGCGTCGGCTACCACCCCGACCTCATCCACACCGCGCGCCAGGTCAACAACCGCGTCGGCGCGCACGTGGCACAGCGGGTGCTGGAACTGCTGCAGGCGCGTGGCCATGGCGTGGCGCAGGCGCGCGTCCTGGTACTGGGGGTGACCTTCAAGGAGAACTGCCCGGACCTGCGCAACAGCCGCGCGCTGGAACTGGCCCAGGCGCTGCAGGCCGCTGGCGCGCAGGTGCAGGTGCAGGACCCGTGGGTGGGCCCGGCCACGTTGCAGGGCAGCGCGCTGCAGTGGGTGGACGCGCCCGATCCGCAGGGCTATGACGCGGTGGTCCTGGCGGTGGCGCACGACCGTTTCCGCAGCATGGACCGTGCCGCGATCCAGGCACTGCTGCGGCCGCGCGGCGTGGTCTACGACGTGAAGTCGGTGTGGCCGCGCGAGGTGGTTGACGACCGGCTGTAGACCCGGACGGTTGTAGACTCCGGCGCATGTGTTGATTGAGGAACGCCATGCACCGGTATCTGGTCTACCTGCTCGCCATCCTTCTGCTTCCGGTCTGCCTGTGGCTGGCCACGATCTGGCCGGCCTGGTACTGGGGCGTCGGGATCACCGCGTCCATGGCGGGGCTGGGTACCTGGGACCTGCTGCAGAGACGCAGTACGTTGCGCCGCAACTATCCGGTGCTGGCGCATTTCCGTTACGGGCTGGAATCGATCGGGCCGGAGATCCGCCAGTACTTCGTGCAGAGCGACCTGGAAGACGTGCCGTTCTCGCGCCAGCAGCGTGCGCTGATCTACCAGCGCTCCAAGAATGAAATGGATGTGGTGCCGTTCGGCACGCTGCGCAGCACCTACGCGGTGGACTACGAATGGATCAATCATTCGCTGGCGCCGACCGAGGTGGCCGACCCTGATTTCCGCGTGCTGATCGGCCCCAATTGCGCCAAGCCGTACTCGGCCAGCGTGTTCAATATTTCGGCGATGAGTTTCGGTTCGCTGTCGGCCAACGCCATCCGCGCCCTCAACGAAGGCGCGCGCCGTGGCGGTTTCTACCACGACACCGGCGAAGGCTCGATCTCGCCCTATCATCGCGAGATGGGCGGCGACCTGGTCTGGGAGATCGGGTCGGGCTACTTCGGTTGCCGCGACGAGAAGGGTGGGTTCAGCGAAGAGCGCTTCATCGCCAACGCGTGCACCGACCAGGTGAAGATGATCGAGATCAAGCTGTCGCAGGGGGCCAAACCCGGCCACGGTGGGGTGCTGCCGGCAGCCAAGGTGAGCGCGGAAATCTCGGCCACGCGCGGCGTGCCGATGGGCGTGGACTGCATCTCGCCCTCGAAGCATTCGGCATTCAACACGCCGGTGGAGCTGCTGCAGTTCGTGGCACGGCTGCGTGAGCTGTCCGGTGGCAAGCCGGTCGGTTTCAAGCTGGCGATCGGGCATCCGTGGGAATGGTTCGGGATTGCCAAGGCCATGCAGGAAACCGGCCTGCTGCCGGATTTCATCGTCGTCGACGGCGCTGAAGGCGGCACCGGTGCGGCCCCTGCCGAGTTCGTCGACCATGTCGGCGTACCGATGCATGAGGCGCTGCTGCTGGTACACAACACCCTGGTAGGCCTGGATCTGCGCGACCGCATCCGGATCGGCGCGGCGGGCAAGGTCAGCAGCGCCTTCGAGATCGCGCGCACCATCGCGCTGGGCGCGGACTGGTGCAACGCCGGGCGTGGTTTCATGTTCGCGCTGGGGTGCATCCAGTCGCTGAGTTGCCACAGCGACCGCTGTCCGACCGGCATTGCCACGCAGAACCCGAACCGCTGGCGCCACCTGGATGCGGCGGACAAGGCCACGCGCGTGCACAACTACCACGAGAACACCCTGCGCGCGCTGCGTGACCTGCTGTGCGCGGCCGGCCTGCGGCATCCGGCCGAACTGGGTCCGGAGCACATCGTGCGCCGCGTCTCGCCGGTGGAGATCCGCTCCCTGGCCTCGCTGTACCGCTATCTCACCCCGGGCGAACTGCTGCGGCGGGTGCCGGACCACGCGGTCTTCCATGATTTCTGGGGTGACGCGCGCAGCGATTCGTTCCAGCCACCGGCACGCATCCAGGCCCTGCGATCCAGCAAATCGCGCTGACGCGCGATGTGCCGGATCGTCGCCCGACCAACGGTCGGGCGCTACCGGCGTGTGCCCACCGCTGCCTGGACGCAACCGTGTGCGGACCGCTGCCTGTACGCGCCGTGTGCCGACCGCTGCCTGGACGCAACCGTGTGCGGACCGGTGCCTGGACGCAACCGTGTGCCTACCGCTGCCTGGATGCTACCGGTAGGTACCGACCGTTGGTCGGTACGCCGTGTCACCGCGCGAGGTACTTCACCACGCCACGCCCGGCCCGCAGGCCGCTGGCGAAACACGCGGTCAACAGATACCCGCCGGTCGGGGCTTCCCAGTCGAGCATTTCCCCGGCGCAGAACGTGCCGGGCTGGTCGCGCAGCATCAGCGCGTCATCCAGTGCCTCCAGCCGCACGCCGCCTGCCGTGCTGATCACCTCATCGATCGGGCGCGGACGCAGCGGCGACAGTGGCAGCCGCTTCAGCGCGGCAGCAATGGCCTCGGCCGGCAGCTGGCCCGCCTCCTTGCCCAGCACCTCGAACAGCAGCGCTGATTTCACCCCGCCCAGGCCCAGCTGGCGCCGCAGGTGTTCGCCGAAACTGCGCCCCTGGCGGGGCTTGCGCAGCTTCTCCAGCAACTGCGCTTCGGTCTGGCCGGGCAGCAGGTCCAGCTGCAGCTGGGCCTGGCCGTCGCGGGCGAGGGTATCGCGCAGATCCGCGGCCAGCGCGTATACCAGGCTGCCTTCCATGCCGGTAGCGGTGATCACGCACTCGCCCTGCTGCATGTGCTCCCTCCCATCCACCCCGATCCAGTGCGCCACCACCGGTTTCAACGGCGCACCGGCCTGGCGGTCGCGGAAGTAGGGCGTCCAGTCGATGTCGAAGCCGCAGTTGGCGGCCTTGAGCGGGGCGATGTCGATGCCGCATGCGGCCAGCGGCGCCACCCAGGCCCCGTCCGAGCCCAGCTCGGGCCAGCTGCCGCCGCCCAGGGCCAGCACCACCGCATCGGCCTGCACCGTGGCGATACCGTCCGGCGTGTCGAAGCACAGCGCGCCGTCGTCCTGCCAGCCGCGCCAGCGGTGCTGCACATGGAAGCGCACGCCCTGTTCCTTCAGCCGACGCACCCAGCCACGCAGCAGTGGCGCGGCCTTGCGGTCGACCGGAAACACCCGGCCGGAGGTGCCGACGTAGGTCTCCACGCCGAACCCGAGCGCCCACGCCCGGAGCGCCGGACCGTCGAAATCGGCCAGCCACGCACCCACGTCCGTCGCGCGCTCGCGGTAGCGCGCCACGAACACGTCGTACGGATCGGAGTGGGTCAGGTTCAGGCCACCCTTGCCGGCGATCAGGAACTTGCGCCCGGGCGAGCCCTTGGCCTCGTAAAGGTCCACGGCATGGCCGGCGGCGCGCACGGTTTCGGCCGCCATCAGGCCGGCCGGACCGCCCCCGATGATCGCGACCCGACCCGGCGCGCGTACGTCGATGCTCATCGGCGGCTCAACGCGGCTTGACGTCGAGCAGTTCGACGTCGAACACCAACGAGGCATTCGGCGGAATCGGGCCGGCGCCGGAGGCGCCGTAGCCATACGCGGCGGGAATCATCAGGGTGCGCTTGCCGCCGACCCTCATGCCGGCGAAGCCTTCGTCCCAACCGCGGATCACCTGGCCCTGGCCGAGTCCGAAGCTGAACGGCTCGCCCCGATCGACCGAACTGTCGAACTTTTCACCGTGCTTGTCGGCCGCCTTCTCGTCGTACACCCAGCCGGTGTAGTGGACCACCACCGTGCTGCCGGGGGTGGCCTCGGCGCCGGTGCCGGGCTGCGTGTCGATCTTCTCGAAGGTGGCGATGCTGCCCCCCGGCGGCGGACCGGGCGGGGTGCAGGCGGCCAGCAGCGACAGCAGCGCGGGAACAAGCAGGAACTTGGGCAGACGAGCCATGGGCGGCACCGGTGGAAAACGGGGACGCAAGGGTAGCGCATCGTCGGGCGCTATCATGGGCCCATGTCGAAACTGCTGCTCAACCTGCGCAACGTCGCGGACGATGAAATCCAGGAGGTGACCGCCCTGCTGGACCGGGCCGGCATCGCCCATTACCGCACCGAGCCCAGCCCCTGGGGGATTTCCTTTGGTGGCATATGGATCCGGGACGACGCCGACCAGCCCCGGGCCAGGGCGCTGATGGGCGACTACCAGCAGGCGCGCGGCGAGCGGGTGCGCGCGGAGCGCCAGGCCGCGCTGGCCGACGGCACTGCGGAAACCTTCGGCACGCTGCTGCGGCGCCGTCCGCTCTTCGTGGTGGCGGTGCTGGCCGGCATGCTGGTGGCGGCGGCGCTGGTGCTGCTGCCGTTCGTGCTGCTGCGCTGACCGCGCGGTAAAATCGTCCGATGATCGCCAACACTGCCGCCTACCACTTCACCCCCATCGCCGACCCCGACGCGCTGTGCGCCACGCTGCTGGCGCGCGCCGAGGCGGCCGCGCTGCGCGGCACGGTGCTGGTGGCGGGGGAGGGCATCAATCTGTTCCTGGCGGGTCCGGAAGCCGGCATCGACGGGTTCTACGCCGAACTGCGCGCCGACCCGAGGTTCGCGGGCCTGCGGATCAAGACCAGCTACAGCCAGATGCAGCCGTTTGCCCGGCTCAAGGCGAAGGTGAAAGCAGAGATCATCAGCTTCCGCATCGACGACGGCCAGCCCCTGGCCTACCCGCGCGCGCCCTCGGTGGACCCGGCGACGGTGCAGCGCTGGCTGCGGCAGGGCCACGATGACGCCGGCAAGCCGGTGGTGATGCTCGATACCCGCAACACCCAGGAAATCGAATACGGCACCTTCCAGGACGCGCTGGTGCTGCCGATCACCAAGTTCACCGACCTGCCCGAGGCGCTGGCGCCGCATCGCGAGGCGCTGCGCGACAGCACCGTGGTGAGCTTCTGCACCGGCGGCATCCGCTGCGAGAAGGCCGCGCTGTGGATGCGCAACGACGGCATGGACAACGTGCTGCAGCTCGAGGGCGGCATCCTCGGCTATTTCGAAGCGGTCGGCGGCGAAGGGTATGAGGGGCGGTGTTTCGTATTCGACGAGCGCGTGGCGCTGGATCCGGAGCTGAAGCCGCTGGTGGACCTCACCCCCGGCTGATCGCGCGGGGTGGCCGGCCCTGGCCATCCCGCAGGAATCACCATTCCGCCAGCGCCCATGGTATCCGGCGGCTGCGCCCCCATCCCTGGGCAATACCCTTTGATGGAACGCGCGCATGCAACTTTCGATCCTTGATCTGGCCCCGGTCTGTGAAGGCAGCAATACCACGGCGGCCTTCGCCAACATGCTGGACCTTGCCCAGCACGCCGAAGGCTGGGGCTACCACCGCTACTGGCTGGCCGAACACCACAACATGCCCGGCATCGCCAGCGCCGCCACGGCGGTCCTGATCGGGCATGTAGCCGGTGGCACCCAGCGCATCCGGGTCGGTGCCGGCGGGATCATGCTGCCCAACCATTCGCCGCTGCAGGTGGCCGAGCAGTTCGGCACGCTGGCCTCGCTGTACCCGGACCGCATCGACCTGGGCCTGGGCCGCGCGCCGGGTACCGACCAGCCCACTGCACGGGCGCTGCGCCGCTACTTCGACAGCGCCGACCAGTTCCCGCAGGACGTGCGCGAACTGCTGCATTATTTCGAGCCGGCGCAGCCGGGGCAGGCGGTCCGCGCGGTGCCCGGTGCCGGCATTCCGGTCCCGGTGTGGCTGCTCGGCTCCAGCCTGTTCAGTGCGCGCCTGGCCGCAGCCATGGGCCTGCCGTTCGCGTTCGCCTCGCACTTCGCGCCCGACGCGATGGACGAAGCGCTGGCGGTCTATCGCCGCGAGTTCCGTCCCTCGCAGTACCTCGCCGCGCCCTACGCGGTGTTGGGCCTGAACGTGGTCGCGGCCGAAACGGAGGCCGAGGCCAAGCGCCTGTTCACCACCCAGCAGCAGAGCTTCGTCAACCTGCGCCGCGGCAAGCCGGGCTTGATTCCGCCGCCGATCGACGACATCGAAGCGTTCTGGCAGCCGCACGAGAAGCTGGGCGTCCAGAATGCGCTGGCCTGCGCGGTGGTCGGCGACCTGCGCCAGGTGAGCGAGGGCATGGCCGCGTTCGTCGCGCGCCACACGCCGGACGAGCTGCTGCTCACCGCCAACATCTACGACCACGCCGCCCGCAAGCGCTCGTTCGGCCTCGCCATGCAGGCGCACCAGGCCAACCCGCACCGGTCGTGATGACGAACGCGTCGCCACGCGTCCCGGCAAGGAGGCACCGACGCGTCTGACGGCGGCGGTCGCGCGCGCAACGGATCGCGAAGGCGGCGTGACCGTCCGGTTCACGTCGCCATGGCCGCCACCTTGGTGTGATGGGCCTCCATTTGCAGGAGTCATCCCATGGCCGATACCGATCGCCAGCAGCACATCAGACAATTGGCCGAACTGATCCGTGGCGTGGACATCGCCATGTTCACCACCACGGGCGTCGACGGGCGGCTGTACAGTCGTCCGCTGGGTACCCAGGAAGTCGAGTTCGACGGCGACCTGTGGTTCGCGGTTGCCGCCGACAGCCCGAAGGTGGCCGAGATCGCGCTGAACCCGCGTGTCAACGTGTCCTACGCCTCGCAGTCGAAGAACACCTACGTCTCGGTTGCGGGGATCGCGCGGATCGTCGATGACCGCGCCAAGATCGACGAACTGTGGTCGCCGCCGATGAAGCTGTTCTTCCCGGGCGGCAAGGACGATCCGAACCTGCGCCTGATCCACGTCAGCGCCGAATCAGCCGAATACTGGGACGGCCCGGGCACGCTGTTGGGCAAGGCCCTGAGCTTCGTGCTGTCGGCGGTGTCCGACGACCCGTCCGCGATGTCGGACAACGGCGTGGTCGATCTGCGCTGATCGTGGCCGATCCGCACCCGACCAACGGTCGGGTGCTACCCGTGATGGTCACCCGACCAACGGTCGGGTGCTACCCGTGATGGTCACCCGACCAACGGTCGGGTGCTACCTGTGATGGTCACCCGACCAACGGTCGGGTGCTACCTGTGATGGTCACCCGAGCAACCTGTGATGGTCACCCGACCAACGGTCGGGTGCTACCCGTGATGGTCACCCGACCCACCGGTGATTGTTGGAGGCCATCCGCGCGCCGCCCATGCCGGTAGGTCCCGACCGTTGGTCGGGACGCTCCTGCGCTCAGAACCAGCGCTGCACCAGCTCGCTCAGGTACTCCACCAGCTGCCCGGAGCTGAAGCTGAAGAACACCACCGCGGCGATCGCGCCGATCCAGTTGATCAGCATCAACGTGCCGTCGCGCTCCAGCAGCGCCAGCGAGAACAGCAGCAGCTGGAAACCGAACAGGTAGTTGGTGAAGGGAATGGGCAGCGACAGCAGCAGCCCGATCAGTACCAGCAGCAGCCCGGTGAAGGCGTGCGCGGCCACCGGAACCAGCAGCACCGGCCGCCGCGGTTTCAGCATGCGATCAAGGCGCCGCAACGGCCTGTCGATACGGGCAAGGAAGCGGTGCATCGTGCCACGACGGGGGCCGCGGTTGGCGATGAACCCCGGCAGCCACGGGCGGCGCAACCCGCACAGCATCTGTGCACCGATCAGGATCACCAGCGGTCCGCTGACCGCGCCGCCCAACCCCGGGATCGGGATGAAGGAGGGCAGGATCGCCACGAACAGGAACACCCCGAACGCGCTCTGCTGCAGGCCCTGCAGGATCTGCCCCAGGCGCAGGCGTTCGTCGGGATCGCCGTGGTCGAACATCGCCAGCAGCGTGCGGATGCCTTCGTTCTGGTATTCCGGCCGGCTCTGTTCCGGCGCGGGGGGCGGATCAGCCGGTGAGTTCATCGCTCTCCTCTTCGGCCAGCGCGCGCATCAGCAGCTTGTCCACGCGCGCCCCGTCCAGGTCGACGATCTCGATGCGCCAGCCGGCCCAGTCGAAGTACTCGCCGGCGTGCGGGATGCGGCCGAAGTAATGGATGCACATGCCGGCCAGCGTGTAGTAGTCGCCGTCTTCGGCATCGGGCAGTTCGGCATTGCCCATCAGTTCGCGCAGGTCTTCGATCGACAGCGAACCGTCCACCAGCAGCGAGCCGTCCTCACGGGTCACCACCAGCGCGTCCTCGTCGACGTTTTCCACCGACTGCATGCGGCCCACCACGGCGCCCATCAGATCGCTGATGGTCACCAGGCCCTGGATCTCGCCGTACTCGTCCACCACCAGCGCCATCGACTGCTGTTCCTCGCGGAAGATCTCCAGCAGCTTCATCGCATGGGTGGAATCGGAGACGTAGAGCGGATCGCGCAGCTGCTGGAACAGCGAATGATCGTCGCGCACCAGGCGGGTGACCAGGCTCTTCACTTCGAGCACGCCGACGATGTCCTGGTCGTTGCCCCGGTAGACCGGATAGCGCGAGAACTCATGCTCGCGCATGGCAGCGAAATTCTTGTCCGCATCGGCCTGGACATCCAGCCATGCGATCCGGTTGCGCGGGGTCATCAGGCTGTCGGCGGTGCGGTCGCCCAGGCGCATCACCCGGTTCATCATGTCGCGCTCATGCGCGTCGATCACGCCGGCCTCGTGGCTTTCGGCCACCAGCATGCGGATCTCCTCTTCGGTCACCGTGGCGGCTTCGTCGTTGCCGAGGCCCAACAGGCGAAGCACCAGCCGGGTGGTCCTGGACAGCAGCCAGACGAAGGGGAAGGCCAGCTTGGCCAGCCAGCTCATCGGCAGGGCGACCAGCCCGGCAATGTCTTCCGACCGGGTCAGGGCAAGGCGTTTGGGCACCAGTTCGCCGAAGATCAGCGTGACGAAGGTGATCAAGGTGACGGCCAGGCCCTTGCCGACCAGCTCGGCGTGGCCGAACCCGGGCATCAGGCCCTTGATCCAGCCGGCGATGGCCTCGCCGATGGCGTCGCCGCCCAGCAGACCGGTCAGCACGCCGATCACGGTGATGCCGATCTGCACCGTGGAGAGGAAGCTTTCGGGCTTTTCGGACAGTTCAAGCGCCTTGGCGGCACGCTTGGAGGAACCGGCCATCTGCTTCAGGCGGCTCTTGCGCGAGGTCATGACCGACATCTCGGACATGGCGAAGAACCCGTTGAGCAGGATCAGGGCGAAAACAAGCAGAATCAGTTCAAACACGGGCGTCGTCCCCGGTTGGTGGCAGGGAGGGCGTGTTCAGGCGATGGCGGCGGCTGCCTGGCCAGGTCAGGCCTGGGGGGCGCGGCGGGGGGTAAGGGTCGTCGTCCATAGAGTGCACCCGAAGGTGCCCGCGCATCTTAACAAAAGCCGGGGGGAAGGAAGCAAACAGGGTCGTTCAGGTGGCCCCTCGACGATGTGAAGACGATGGGGAGTACCCGGATTGGACATCAAACCGTCATAATTCCGCCCGGTGCCGTCCTTCCTCGACGGCGAATAGGTTTCTCAATGTTCTCTCTGCAGACCATTTTCGGCTCCGGCAAACAGTTCTACACCCTGCTGGACGAGGCTGCCCAGGCCGCCCAGGACAGCGCCAAGGCGCTGCATTCGATGCTGCGCGACGCCGACCGCCAGCCGGCGCTGGATGCCTTCAAGCTGGCCCGCCTGCGCGAACGCGCGGCCTCGGACAAGATCAGCCAGGCGCTGGTGGACAGCTTCATGACCCCCATCGAGCGCGAAGACATCGAAGCGCTGGGGTCGGCCCTGTACAAGATCCCCAAGCAGGTCGAGAAGTTCGCCGACCGCTACTCGCTGGCGACCAAGCACCTGGAGCACATCGACTTCGCGCCGCGCGCGGCGATGCTCGAGCAGGCCGCCAGCGTGGTGGTGGAGATGGTCAACGACCTGCGCCACATGAACCTGGACCGGATGACCGCGCTCAACGAGAAGCTGCGCGCGCTGGAGAACGAAGCCGACCGCCTGATGCTCGAGCTGTACCGCGACATCTATTCCGGTCGCCTGGACAACCTGCAGATGTTCCTGCTCAAGGAATTCTTCGAGATCCTGGAAAAGGCCATCGACCGTTGCCGCGAGGCCGGCGTGGTGGCGTACCAGATCGTCCTGAAGAACAGCTGACGGACGCCACAGCATGCTGACCCTCGTTCTGGTGGTGATCCTGGCCGCGCTCGTCTTCGAGTTCATCAACGGCTTCCACGACACCGCCAATTCCATCGCCACCGTGGTGGCGACCAAGGTGCTCTCGCCCGGCTGGGCGGTGATGCTGGCCGCCTTCATGAACCTCATCGGCGCGCTGACCGGCACCGCGGTGGCGCTGACCATCGCCTCGGGCCTGCTCAACACCGGCGTGGTCGACGTCACCCCGCAGGTGATCCTGTGCGCGCTGCTTGGCGGCATCATCTGGAACCTGATCACCTGGTGGAAGGGCCTTCCCTCGTCGTCGTCGCACGCGCTGATCGGCGGCCTGTGCGGCGCCGGCCTGGCCGCCGCCCACAACAACTGGGACGCGCTGATCTGGTCCGAGCGCATCGGCACCTGGGCGCAGAACAAGGGCCTGCTGTGGAAGGTGTTCCTGCCGATGATCACCTCGCCGATCGCCGGCTTCCTGCTCGGCATCGTGGTGATGCTGCTGCTGTGGGCGATCATCGCGGGCATGGCCAAGGCCGGTGGCTGGCTGGGCCGCCTGGCCCGCCCGCGCATCGTCAACGCGTTCTTCGGCAAGGCGCAGATCGTCTCGGCGGCCTACATGGGCTTCGCCCACGGCCACAACGACGCGCAGAAGACCATGGGCATCATCGCCATGACCCTGATCGGCGCCGAGGCGACCGGCGCACTGAACGACCTGCCGTCCTGGCTGGCCTTCATGCACCCGGACGCACACGCCGGTGACGGTATCGCGATGTGGATCGTGCTGACCTGCGCGGTGGTGATGGCTGCGGGTACGGCCTCGGGCGGCTGGAAGATCATCAAGACGCTGGGCCACAAGATGGTCAAGCTGCACCCGATCCACGGTTTCGCGGCGGAAACCAGCTCGGCGACGATCCTGACCCTGGCCGCGCACTTCGGCATGCCGGTCTCGACCACGCACAGCATTTCCACCGCGATCATGGGCGTGGGCTACGCCAAGAACCCGCGCTCGCTGCGCTTCGGCGTGATCGAACGCATCGTCTGGGCGTGGATCCTCACCATCCCGGCCGCCGGCGGCTGCGCCTACCTGATCCTGAAGCTGTTCGAGCTGTTCGGCTGGGCCTGATCGGGTTGGTTTGAAACGTGAAAAACCCGGCTTCGGCCGGGTTTTTTGTGTCTGCTGGCTGGTCGCTGAGAGCAGCGTTTTTGTTCTTCCGAGCCGGGGCGGCCGACGGGCAGCCCCGCCGGCCAAGCTCAGGCCAAGCGACGGTCACCGGCTGTTCGCCCAGATGCATGAAGCTGCCGGGCAGGGCCCGGCACTACGGAATTGCCTGCCACCCGCGAGAGCAAAAAAAATCCCGCCGAAGCGGGATTTTTCATCAGCAATCAGACCTCAAGCGAAGCCAGGTCGCCCTTGTTCTCAAGCCACTGCTTGCGATCGCCGGCGCGCTTCTTGGCCAGCAGCATGTCCATCAGCGCGCTGGTCTGCTCACCGTCGTCGACGGTCAGCTGCACCAGGCGGCGCGTGTCGGGATGGATCGTCGACTCGCGCAGCTGCATCGGATTCATCTCGCCCAGACCCTTGAAGCGGGTCACATTGACCTGGCCCTTGATCTTCTCGCGCTCGATCTTGTCCAGCAGCGAACGCTTTTCTTCCTCGTCCAGCGCGTAGAACACCTGCTTGCCCACGTCCACGCGGAACAGCGGCGGCATCGCCACGAACACGTGGCCGGCATCCACCAGCGCCGGGAAGTGCTTGAGGAACAGCGCCGTCAACAACGTCGCGATGTGCAGGCCGTCCGAGTCGGCGTCGGCCAGGATCACCACCTTGCCGTAGCGCAGCCCGGTGATGTCGTCCTTGCCCGGATCGCAGCCGATCGCGATCGCCAGGTTGTGGACTTCCTCCGACGCCAGCACACTGCCCGACGCCACCTCCCAGGTGTTCAGGATCTTGCCGCGCAGCGGCATGATCGCCTGGAAGTCCTTGTCGCGCGCCTGCTTGGCACTGCCGCCGGCCGAATCGCCTTCCACCAGGAACAGCTCGGTACGTGACAGGTCCTGGCTGATGCAGTCGGCCAGCTTGCCGGGCAGGGCGGGACCCTGGGTGACCTTCTTGCGCACCACCAGCTTCTCGGTTTTCAGGCGCGCACTGGCGCGCTCGATCGCCAGCTGCGCGATCGCCTCGCCCAGGGTGACATTCTGGTTCAACAACAGGCTGAAAGCGTCGTGCGCAGCGCCCTCGACGAAGCCCGCCGCCTGTCGCGACGACAGCCGTTCCTTGGTCTGGCCACTGAACTGCGGGTCGGTCATCTTCAGCGACAGCACGAACGACACCCGGTCCCACACATCTTCCGGCGCCAGCTTCACCCCGCGCGGCAGCAGGTTGCGGAAGTCGCAGAACTCGCGCAGGGCCTCGGTCAGGCCCGTGCGCAGCCCGTTGGCATGGGTGCCGTGCTGCGCCGTCGGGATCAGGTTGACATAGCTTTCCTGGACCAGTTCACCTTCCGGCAGCCACGCCACCGCCCAGTCCACCACCTCGGTGTCCTTCTTCAGCGAACCCACGAACAGCTCCGCCGGCAGCATCTCGCGCTCGCCCAGCTCGGCCTTCAGGTAGTCGCTCAGGCCGTCCTCGAAGTACCAGGTGTCCTGCTCGTCGGTGGCCTCGTCGCGCAGCTTCACGGTCAGGCCGGGGCACAGCACGGCCTTGGCGCGCAGCAGGTGGCGCAGCGCCCGCAGGTTGTACTTGGGCGTGTCGAAGTACTTCGGATCGGCCCAGAAGCGCACCCGGGTGCCGGTGTTCTTCCTGCCCACCGTCCCCACCACCTCCAGCGGGGTGGCGCGGTCGCCGTTGCGGAAGGTGATGCGGTGCTCGCTGCCTTCGCGCTTGATGTGCACTTCCACCAGGGTCGACAGCGCATTGACCACGCTCACGCCCACGCCGTGCAGGCCGCCGGAGAAGGTGTAGTTCTTGTTGCTGAATTTGCCGCCTGCATGCAGGCGGGTCAGGATCAGCTCCACGCCGGGGATTTTTTCTTCCGGGTGGATGTCTACCGGCATGCCGCGGCCGTCATCGCTGACCTCGCAGCTGCCGTCCTTGTACAGCGTGACCTCGACCGTCCGGGCATGCCCGGCCAGGGCCTCGTCCACGGCGTTGTCGATCACTTCCTGGGCCAGATGGTTCGGGCGGGCGGTGTCGGTGTACATGCCGGGGCGGCGCTTGACCGGGTCCAGGCCAGACAGGACTTCAATATCGGCGGCGTTATAGCGGGTGTTCATCGGTCTTCATAAAGCGCAAAGCGACGGCGAAGTTTGCGGTCTGGGCGGCTTTTTTGCACGCCGCACGTTCAGGGGGCGGCCGACCAGCCCGCGATAGAATGGTTCCGGTGGTGAAAGCCGGTCCCCCGGCCACGCCATCCCCAGCCATAGCGAGGAGACCCCATGAAGAAGTTGCTGACCATCGTTGCCATTGCCGCCGCCGTCGTGGCCGTGCCGCTGGCCATGGCCCAGAACGCCGGACAGGGCCAGTCCACCGCGCAGCAGGGCGAACAGGCCGAGGCCCGGGCCCAGTCCGAAGCCGACGCCAAGGCCAAGCGCCGTGCTGCCGCCACTGCCGAAATGAAGGCCAAGGGCCAGCAGGTGCCGCAGCAGGAAGAGGAAGAAGAGGCCCGGAAGAAGCGCTGACCGCGCTTCCAGGCTGCCCCGACGCCCCGGCTTGCCGGGGCGTCTTCGTTCCTGCCCCTTGGGCTTGGGCGCTCCACTCTGTAAACTATCGCTTTCCGGGAGCAGTGCGTGTCATCCATCAGCGAATGGACTGGTCTGGTCGTGCGCGACCGCCAGCAGGGTAGGCAGGAGGTGACGGTCCCATCGGCGACCGGCACGGCCCCCCCGACCTCGCAGGATGCCCCGGTGCGTGACCATTCCGCTGCCGACCGCTCCCGTCCCGATTTCCCCTTCACGTCGTCCGTCGCCCCCCGCGCCGGCGCCGTTTTCCCCTTCCTGACAGGACACCTCCAGCCATGACTCCCTTGATCTTCGTAACCGGCGGCGTGGTTTCCTCGCTTGGCAAAGGCATCGCCGCCGCCTCGCTGGCGTCCATCCTCGAAGCCCGTGGCCTGAAGGTCACGATGATGAAGCTCGACCCGTACATCAACGTCGATCCGGGCACCATGAGCCCGTTCCAGCACGGCGAGGTCTACGTCACCGACGACGGCGCCGAGACCGACCTGGACCTGGGCCACTACGAGCGTTTCGTGCGCACCCGCCTGAGCCGCAAGAACTCGGTCACCACCGGCCGCATCTACGAAAACGTGATCCGCAAGGAACGTCGCGGCGACTACCTCGGCGCCACCGTGCAGGTCATTCCGCACATCACCGATGAAATCCGCCGCTGCATGGACGAAGCCACCGAAGGCTTCGACGTGGCGCTGGTCGAGATCGGCGGCACCGTGGGCGACATCGAATCGCTGCCGTTCCTGGAAGCCATCCGCCAGGTGCGGACCGAGCGCGGCCCGGAAAAGGCGCTGTTCATGCACCTCACCCTGGTGCCGTACATCGCCGCCGCCGGCGAGCTCAAGACCAAGCCGACCCAGCACTCGGTCAAGGAGCTGCGTTCGATCGGCATCCAGCCCGACGTGCTGCTGTGCCGTTCCGAGCAGCCGGTGCCCGACTCCGAGCGCCGCAAGATCGCCCAGTTCACCAACGTCTCCGAACGTGCCGTGATCAGCGTGCCCGACGTCGACGTGCTCTACCGCATTCCGATGGGCCTGCACGCGCAGGGCCTGGACGAGATCGTCATCAACCAGCTCAAGCTCGGCGACAAGGCCGGTCCGGCCGACCTGCACGAATGGGAAGCCGCGCTGGATGCGACCCTGCACCCGGTGGACGAAGTCACCATCGCCGTGGTCGGCAAGTACGTCGACCACCAGGACGCCTACAAGTCGGTGGGCGAGGCGCTCAAGCACGGCGGCCTGCGCCAGCGCACCAGGGTCAACCTGAAGTGGCTGGAAGCGCAGGACCTGGAAGGCACTGACATGGCCGCGCTCAGGGACGTCGACGGCATCCTGGTGCCGGGTGGCTTCGGCGACCGTGGCTTCGAAGGCAAGGTGCTGACCTCGCAGTTCGCCCGTGAGCAGCAGATGCCGTACTTCGGCATCTGCTACGGCATGCAGGCCGCCGTGGTCGACTTCGCCCGCAACGTGGTCGGCCTGGACGGCGCCAACAGCACCGAGAACGACCGCCAGTCGCCGAATCCGGTGATCGGGCTGATCACCGAATGGCGCACCGCCACCGGCGATGTCGAAAAGCGCGACGACAAGAGCGACCTCGGCGGCACCATGCGCCTGGGCCTGCAGGAGCAGCGCCTGAAGCCGGGCACGCTGGCCCGTGAGCTGTACGGCAAGGACGTGGTGTCCGAGCGTCACCGCCACCGCTACGAGTTCAACAACCGCTACCGCACCCAGCTCGAAGATGCCGGGCTGGTGATCGCCGGCAAGTCGATGGACGACACGCTGGTGGAAGTGATCGAACTGTCGCGCGACCAGCACCCGTGGTTCCTGGCCTGCCAGGCCCACCCGGAATTCCTGTCCACCCCGCGCGATGGCCACCCGCTGTTCATCGGCTTCATCAGCGCCGCCCGCGAGCGAAAAGCCGCGCGTTCTGCTGCATAATCACGACGCATGTTTCACGCGCCGCCACAGGGCGGCGCCTTCCCCTTACCGACTGGAAATTGGCCCGCCATGACCGCGATCCGCAGCATCCACGCCCGTGAAATCCTCGACAGCCGTGGCAATCCCACGCTGGAAGCCGAAGTCACCCTGGAGGACGGCTCGTTCGGCCGCGCCGCCGTGCCGTCGGGTGCCTCCACCGGCACCAAGGAAGCGGTCGAGCTGCGTGATGGCGACAAGACCCGCTACCTGGGCAAGGGCGTGCGCAACGCGGTCAACAACGTCAACACCACCATCGCCTCGGCCCTGAAGGGCTTCGACGCCGCCGACCAGGAAGGCCTGGACCGTCGCCTGATCGACCTGGACGGCACCGAGAACAAGGGCCGCCTGGGCGCCAACGCGCTGCTCGGGGTGTCGATGGCCAACGCGCATGCCGTGGCGGCCTCGAAGAAGCAGGCGCTGTGGCAGTACCTGGCGCAGGGCCGCGATGTCACCCTGCCGGTGCCGATGATGAACATCATCAACGGCGGCGCGCATGCCGACAACAACGTCGACTTCCAGGAATTCATGGTGCTGCCGGTCGGCTTCACCTCGTTCTCCGAAGCGCTGCGCGCCGGCACCGAAATCTTCCATTCGCTCAAGTCGGTGCTCAAGGGCCATGGCCTGAGCACCGCAGTGGGTGACGAAGGCGGCTTCGCGCCGGACTTCCGCAGCAACGTCGAAGCGCTCGACACCATCCTCGAAGCGATCGGCAAGGCCGGTTACACCGCGGGTGAAGACGTGCTGCTGGGCCTGGACGTGGCCTCCAGCGAGTTCTACGAGAACGGCAAGTACAACCTGGTCGGCGAGAACAAGCGCCTGGGCTCGGAGCAGTTCGTCGACTTCCTGGCCGACTGGGCCGCGCAGTACCCGATCATCACGATCGAAGATGGCCTGGCCGAGAACGACTGGGCGGGCTGGAAGCTGCTCACCGACCGCATCGGCAAGCAGGTGCAGCTGGTCGGCGACGACCTGTTCGTGACCAACCCGAAGATCTTCAAGGAAGGCATCGAGTCCGGCACCGCCAACGCCATCCTGATCAAGGTCAACCAGATCGGCACCCTGACCGAAACCCTGGAAGCGATCGCGATGGCGCACAAGGCCAACTACGCGGCCGTGGTCTCGCACCGTTCGGGCGAAACCGAAGACACCACCATCGCCGACATCGCCGTGGCCACCACCGCCACCCAGATCAAGACCGGCTCGCTGTGCCGCAGCGATCGCGTGGCCAAGTACAACCAGCTGCTGCGCATCGAGGAAGCGCTCGGTGCCGGTGCGCGTTACGCCGGGCGTGACGCGTTCGTTTCGCTGAAGCGCTGACCCGCATGCGCACCTGGCGCTGGCTGCTGCTGGTGCTGGCGGTACTGCTGGCATGGCTGCAGTACCGCTTCTGGTTCGGCCCGGGCAATTCGGGAGAAGTGATGATGCTCGAAGCCCAGGTCGAAGCCCAGAAACGCGACAACGCCGGCCTGCAGCAGCGCAACGATGCGCTGGCGGCCGAGGTCAAGGACCTCAAGGAAGGCGAGGCCGCCATCGAGGAACGTGCGCGCAGCGAGCTGGGCATGATCAAGCCCGGCGAGAAGTTCTACCGCGTGGTGGAGAACGCCCCGGTGGCGCCGCCGCGTGCGCCGGCGGTGCTGGCCGACCCGGACGCGCCGCACCAGGAAGTGCCCTGATGGGCAGTGTCTGGGCGGTGGTCCCGGCCGCGGGTCGGGGTGCCCGATTCGGTGGTCCGGTGCCCAAGCAGTATCTGCTCGCGGGCGACCGGGTGCTGCTCGCACACACCCTGGAAGCGCTGCTCTCGCATCCGGTCGTGGCCGGGGTGATGGTGGTGATTGCCGACCACGACGCCGACTGGCCGGGCTGGCAGTCGCTGGCCGACAAGCCGATCCTGACCTGCACCGGCGGCGCGACCCGCGCCGCGTCGGTGCTGGCCGGGCTGCAGGCGCTGCCGGACAGCGTGCGCGCGGACGATTTCGTCCTGGTCCACGATGCGGCACGCCCGAACCTGGCCGCTGCCGACCTCGGGCGCCTGCTCGAGGTCGGCCGCAACGACCCGGTCGGGGCGATCCTGGCCGCACCCGTGCGCGACACCCTCAAGCGGGCCGGCGACGACGGCGGCATCGACGGCACCCAGCCGCGCGCACGGCTGTGGCGTGCGTTGACCCCGCAGTTGTTCCGCCGCCACCAGTTGGCGCGTGCGCTGCAGGATGCGGCAGCGGCGGGCGTGGAGGTGACCGACGACGCCATGGCAATGGAGCGGCAGGGGCTGCGCCCGTTGCTGGTCGAGGGCAGCGAGGACAACTTCAAGGTCACCACCCCGGCCGATCTGTCGCGATTCGAATTCGAGCTGTCGCGCCGCGGGACCTGAGTCCGCGCGTTGCGCCCCTGTCACCCGGCCGGGCCGTGCCCGGCCCTACCGTTGGGTTTCCACCATGAACACGCCTGCTTTCCCGCCCGTCCGCATCGGCCAGGGCTACGACGTCCACGCTTTTGGCGAGGGTGACCACATCATGCTGGGCGGGGTCCGGGTCGAGCACAGCTGCGGCGTGCTTGCGCACAGCGACGGCGACGTGATCCTGCACGCGCTGTGCGACGCCATGCTCGGCGCGTTGGCGCTGGGCGACATCGGCCAGCATTTCCCCCCGTCGGACATGCGCTGGAAGGGCGCCGACAGCAGCCGCTTCCTTGAACACTGCAACCAGCTGCTGCGCGAGCGCGGCTGGCAGGTCGGCAACACCGACGTCACCGTGATCTGCGAGCGTCCCAAGGTCGGCCCGCATGCGCTGGCCATGCGCGAACGCATTGCCGCGCTGCTGGGGATCGCGCTGGACGCGGTGAGCGTCAAGGCGACCACCTCGGAGAAGCTGGGGTTCACCGGACGCGGGGAAGGCATCGCCGCGCAGGCCGTCGTGCTGCTGGTGGCGCTGTGATTCCGTTGCCGCTGGCGTTCGGCGCGCCCTTGCTGCGCGCCGACATCCGCACCGCGCCCGAGGATTTCCAGGTCGACGAACTGCCGGCGTTCGAGCCGAGCGGGGAAGGCGAGCACCTGCTGCTGACGATCCGCAAGCGCGGCGCCAACACCGTGCATGTGGCGAAGCTGCTGGCCCGGTGGGCCGGGCTGCCGGACATGGCGGTGAGCTACGCCGGCATGAAGGATCGCCATGCCGTCACCACCCAGCGCTTCAGCGTGCACCTGCCCAAGCGCGTTGCGCCGGACATCGCGCTGCTGGCGTCGGATGAGGTCGAGGTCATCGCGTCCACCTGGCACAACCGCAAGCTGCAGCGTGGTGCGCTGGCCGGCAACCGCTTCCGGCTGGTGCTGCGGAAGGTGGAGGGCGAGGCGAAGGCGATCGACGAGCGGTTGTCGCTGATCGCCGCGCGCGGCCTGCCCAACTGGTTCGGCGAGCAGCGTTTCGGGCGCGATGGTGGCAACGTGCCGGCCGCGCTGGCGATGTTTGGTGGCCGCCGGGTGCGTCCGGACCAGCGCTCGCTGCTGCTTTCGGCGGCACGCTCGGCGCTGTTCAACCAGGTGCTGGCCGAGCGCGTGGCGCAGGGCAACTGGGACAGCCCGCTGGACGGCGAGGTGTGGATGCTGGACGGCAGCCGCAGCGTGTTCGGCCCCGAGCCGTGGACCGACCTGCTGGCCGACCGGCTGGGGCGTTTCGACATCCACCCCAGTGGCCCGTTGTGGGGCGAGGGCGAGCTGCGCAGCACGGGTGCGGCAGCGGCGCTGGAGCTGGCTGCGATCAGCGACGAACAATCCCTGCAGCTGCGCGCCGGCCTGGAAGGCGCCCGCCTGAAGCAGGAGCGCCGCGCGTTGCGCCTGCGCCCGGCCAACCTGCAGCACCGCTGGCTGGAAGCGGACGTACTGGAGCTGACCTTCGCATTGCCGCCGGGCTGCTACGCCACCGCCGTCCTGCACGAACTGGGCCCGGTAACGGACGCCGCCGTGGCAGAGCGGGGTGACGCCGAATGATGGCCGGCGCAGCCCGGGGTAGCGCCGACTGTTAGTTGTGTAAACCCAGTACGTTGTTCAGCGGGATTCTTGAAATAGGCGGCTGGTTGCCGATCCCCATGTGGGGTCGGTGCCAGTTGTAGTGGTGGAGC